>JBMOMS010000068.1:0-20656 GCA_049324895.1 Chloroflexota bacterium | reverse complement strand
CCACAAGATGGGGCTGATGCTGTAGCCGACCAGGCGGTCGAGCACGCGGCGCGCCTGCTGGGCGTTGACCAGGTTCATGTCGATCTCGCGCGGGTGCGAGAAGGCCTCGTTGATGGCGGGTTCGGTGATCTCGTGAAAGACCACGCGCTTGGTGCGCGCAGGCTCGATCTCGGCGGCTTCCATTAGATGCCAGGAGATCGACTCGCCTTCGCGGTCGGGGTCGGTCGCCAGGTAGATTTCGGCGGCGGATTTCGCCAGCTTCTTGATCTCCTTGACGACCTCCTTCTTTTCGTTCGGAACGCGATACTTCGGCTGGAAGCGGTTCTCCACGTCCACCGAAAGCTGCGACTTCAACAGGTCGCGCACATGGCCTACCGAGGCGCGGACGGTGTAGCCCCGGCCCAGAAAACGTCCAACCGTCTTGGCCTTGGCCGGCGACTCGACGATGACCAGCTTGCCCACGCGCGGCTTCTCCACCTTTGCGGGCGGGGTCATTCCGGCGTGCGCGTCGGTGCGGCCCATGCGAAAGAGCTTCGTCCCGCATTCTGAACAAACGCCAATGGTCACGGGCGACCCTTTGGCGTTGAAAGACGCAGCGGGATTCTTCATCTCCCGCTTGGTCTTGCACTTCATGCAATAAGCTTCCAAACCTCAAACCTCCAGGGAACCAGGCTGCGCGCCTGAAACGCCATTCCCTTCTTCACAGATATTGATTCAATTCATTCTTTTTCAGCGTATCCACCACGGCGCGGACTTTTTGCGAATCGTCCTTGTGGCAGACCAGCAGCACGTCGCCGCTGTCGACGATGATAACGTCGTGCAGGCCAATGGTTACGACCAGGCGTTCACTGCGATTGCCGTACACCAGCGAATTACGTGTGTCCTCGGCGATGTGCTGCCCCGCGAAAACGATGTTGCCATTCTTGTCGGGCAGCAGTACGTCGAAAAGCGAATCCCACGAACCCACGTCGCTCCATTCCAGGCCGCCCGCGGGCAGCACTGCCACCTTGTCGGCCTTTTCCATGATGCCGTAGTCGATGGTCTCGTTCTTTAAGCCGGGCCAGGCGCGCTGCACAACCTGATCGCGTTCGGGTGTCGACCAGGCCGCTTCGATCTGGGCCAGCGGCGCAAACAGCCCGGGCATCTGCCGTTCGATCTCGGCCAGGATCACATTCACGCGCCAGACGAACATGCCCGAGTTCCAGGAATGGTCACCCGTGCTGAGCATGACGCGCGCCTGTTCCTCGTCCGGCTTCTCGCGGAAACGGGAAACGTGATAGACGGGGTAGATGACCCGCTCGGGAATGTGTTCGCCGCGCTGGATGTAGCCGTAGCCCGTGCCCGGGTAGGTGGGCGTGATGCCCAGCGTGACCAGGTAATCCTTCTCAGCCACGTCCACCGCCACGCGAATCAACAGGTGAAACAAATCGCGGTTGCGGATGAAGTGGTCGGCGGGCAGCACTGCCATCACAGCCTGGGGGTCGCGCTGGCGCAGGGCAACAGCCGCCAATCCTACCACCGAAGCGGTTCCGCGTGGAAGGGGTTCCAGCAGGAAATTTTCGGCGGGCAGGTCGGGGGCCTGTTCCTGCAAGCTGGCGGCCTGGTCGGCCACCGTCACCACCAGGATGCGCTCCGGCGGCAGCAGGCCCTTCAAACGCTCGACTGTCGTCTGGAACAAGGTGCGATGCTCTTCCAACAAGGGCAGCATCTGCTTGGGGCGGTCGCGCCGCGAGACGGGCCACAAACGCGTCCCGCCGCCGCCTGCCATGATAACCGCGTAGGTGTGATCGAGGATGTCGGTCATGTGAGGTATTCTCCATTCTCTTCACGGATCGAGACATAATGCATCCCGCCCACCTGGCGCACCATGCCCTTGAGTTCCATCAGGGTAAGTGTAGCGGAGACTTTCTCAATTGGCAAGCCGGTCAAATTTCCCAATTCGTCCACATGGACGGGCTGCCCGCCCAGGGCCGCGTACAACCTCGCTTCGACTTCATCGCCAGGCAGGATCTTGCGGGCGGCCTTCTGTTCGCCCATGCGGGTCAGGTTGAGGGCCTGCATCAAATCACTGGCGGTCAACAGCGGCTGCGCCCCCTGCTGGATCAACTTGTTTGTGCCCTTGCTCTGCGGGGCCAGGATGCTGCCCGGCACGGCAAAAACCTCGCGTCCCTGCTCGGCGGCAAACTCCGCGGTAATCAGCGCGCCGCTGGTCTCGCCCGCCTCGATCACCACCACGGCCAGCGACAAGCCCGAAATGATGCGGTTGCGCGGCGGGAAGTTCGAAGCGTCGGGCGGGGTGCCCGGGGCGTAATCACTGACGACCGCCCCGCGTTCTGTCATCTGTTCGGCCAGGGCGCGGTGCTCGGGCGGGTAGATGCGGTCGACCCCCGAACCCAGCACACCGATGGTGCGTCCCCCCGCTCGAAGCGCAGCCGTGTGCGCCACCGCATCCACGCCGCGCGCCAGCCCGCTAACCACGGTAATGCCGTTGGCGGCCAGAAAGGAGGCAATCTCCTCCGTCACCTGGCGTCCGTAGGGCGTGATGCGCCGCGTGCCGACAATAGCCACCGCAAACAAGTCGTCGGGCAGGTATTCGCCGCGCAGGTATAAAACGGGCGGCGGCTGGTCGATCTCGCGCAGGCGCGCAGGGTAGGTTTCATCGTCCCAGGTCAGGATTTGGATGCCCTGGCGGATGATCTGGGCCGAGATTTTTTCCAGGTCCGCGCCTTCGCGGGCCTGGATGATGCGCTCGACCAGTTTCCCGCCCAGGCCTGCCTCCGCCAAATCGGCCGGCTTCGCCTTCCAGGCGGATTCCAAATCCCCAAAATGGCGGATCAGCGCCTGCAAGCGCACGGCGCCGATCCCCTTGATGAGTGTAAATCCGACCCAGTAGCGTTTATCTTCCATCTTGTGTGGCGCGGAATGCCCTCCCGCGTTATAAACCTTCCAGCAAATGCACGCGGATGAATCCCGCCCCAGGCTGGAGGTCCAGGATCACCTCCGGGATGACGGGCAGCAGCAGTTCCTTGCCCTCCGCATTCGTCACCACGTATACATCGTTGGCGCCTGTCTCGATGATCTCGGTCAGGGTGCCGAGCGGCTGGTCGTTTTCATCGACCACTTTCAGGCCGATGAGCTGATACTGGTAGTATTGGCCCTCGGGCAGGGCGGGCGCATCCGTGGATTTGATGAAAACCCAGGTGTTGCGCATTTGCCCCGCCTGTTCGGGGGTGCTCACGCCGCGCAGGCGCACCAGCAGCGACTTACCATGCGGGCGCACAGACGCCAGAGTCGCCGGTTTGTGGGCATCTCCCAGGTATACCTTGCGGCCGGCGCGAAACCGTTCAGGAAAATCGGTATGCGGGTCCATCAACATCTCGCCGCCCACCCCATGCGGACGGCGCAGGAACCCAACCACCAAATATTCAGGCTCGCCGATTGGCGAGCCTGGAAGTTTCATCACATCGGCCATCAGGGTTCGACCACATCGAGCGTGACTTGCTTGCCTTCCCGTTCGGCAGCCACTCGCAGCAGCGTTCGGATGGAGTTGGCCACCCTGCCGCTCTTGCCGATGATGCGCCCCATGTCATCCTTGGAGACGCTCAATTCAAGGCGGATGCGGCTGCCGCTCCCATACTCCTGCACGACCACCTCTTCGGGGTGCTCCACCAGGGACTTGGCAATGTATTCGATGAGTTCTTTCATGGCATTTCATCCAGCCGTTGCAGGGAGAAGCGCAAAGCCCCGCTCCCTGCAACGACGGTCAGGTTAGTCCTTGCGGGTGCGGGCGGGAGCGGCGCGCTTGGTCACGGCGGCTTCGGCCTCAGCCACGAGGGTTTCGACGGCTTCACCCTTCTTGAAGCGCTCGAAGCGCTCCAGCGTGCCAGCCGACTTGAAGACCTGCTCCACGGATTCGGTCGGCAGGGCGCCGTTCTTCATCCAGTGATAAACGCGGTCTTCCTTGAGGGTGATGGTGGCCGGCTCGGTGCGCGGGTTATAGAAGCCCAGGATTTCCAAAAAGCGGCCGTCGCGGGGGCTTTCCTTGTCCGCGGCGACGATACGGTACGAGGGCTGGCCCTTGAGACCGATGCGGCGTAAACGAATACGAACCATCGAGAACGTTCTCCTTCTATTGAAAATGCGAAATCGGTTTGCAATCCCCACACGCGCGAGAGAGGGGTGCGTGTAAAGGTCACGCGCTCACGGGCGGAAACTACAGCGCGATATTGTACCAGACTTTAAGGCGAGAGAGTAAATGAAATGCGCGTTCCGCCCCCGCTTCGATTCTCCGCGCGGATCGTTCCGCCGTGCGCCTCGGCCAACAGCCTGGCAATCGACAGCCCCAGGCCCATGCCGCCCGAGTCGCTGGATTTGTAGAAACGCTCGAACACGCGCGGCAGGTCGGCGGGCGGAATGCCCGGGCCTTCATCTTCCACGCTCACAGTGAACCCGTCGTAGCTCACGCGGATCATCCCGCCGCGCGGTGAATAGCGCAGGGCGTTGCCGAGCAGGTTGGAGAGGATTTCCCGCACCCGCACGGGGTCGACCTCGACAGGCGGAGTCTCGGCGAGGGCGGTTTCCAGTTTAACGGAACCAAGTTCGGCCCTGGACCCGAAGCCTGCCACCGTTTCACGGATCAGGCCCGCCAGGTCGGTCGGTTCCCGTTTCACCTGCAAAGTCCCACTCTCGGCCAGGGCCAGGGTGCGCAGATCGTCGACCAGGCGCGAGAGCAACTGCGTCTCTTCGAGGATGGATTTGAGCTGCCGTTCGTCCGCGGGATACAGGCCGTCCAACATGCCCTCCACGCTGCCGTGGATGACTGTCAGCGGGGTGCGCAGCTCATGGCTCACGTCGGCCAGCATGGCGCGGCGCTGACGGTCGCTGGCTTGCAGTTTATCCACCATTGCGTTGAAACCGCGCGCCAGGGAGCGCGTCTCGGGCCAGCCCTGTTCCTCCAGCCGCACAGAGTAATCCCCCTGCGAGACCTTTTCCGAAGCGGCCAGCATCGCATCCAGCGGAGCCGACATGCGGCGCAGGCGAAAGGCCGCAAAAAGCAGCAAGCCCACCAGGAAGAAAGCCACGGCGATTCGGAACGGGATCAGCAGCCAAGAAAAGGCAGCGAAGGAAATATGTGTGACCCCAAAATAGTTAAGGGCATAGACGACGGCGAACACAAACAACGCAGCGCCCGCAAAATTGAAAAAGCCGAACAGGCAACCCACCCGGCGGAAAAACGGCTTGTGATCCTGCCACGGACGGCGCGGCGGCCAGGCTTCATTTTCGGGCCACCAGGGCGGGCGGTGCAGGGGAAGGTGGGAGTGGGAGGGCATTTGGTAAATGGTAAGGGGGAATTGAATGATTAGCGGTCGGCAAATTTATAGCCGACGCCGTAAACGGTCAGGATGTATTTCGGTTCGCCAGCCTGGACCTCGATCTTGCGGCGGATGTTCTTGATGTGCGCGTCGATGGCGCGCTCGTAGGACTCGAAGGCCACGCCGTGGATGGCGTCCAGCAGTTGGGCGCGGGTGAAGACACGCCCGGGCTGGCGGGCCAGGGCGGCCAGCAGTTCGAACTCGGTGGGCGTCAGCTCCTCGATCTCGCGCCCTTCGGCAGTCACGCGCAGGCGCGGCAGGTCGAGGGTCAGGTCGGCGGCGCGGATCGTGTCCGAGGCGTTCGTCACAGCGTTTTCCACCCGCCGCAACACCACACGCACACGCGCCACCAATTCCTTGGGGCTGAAGGGTTTGGTCATGTAATCGTCCGCGCCCAATTCGAGGCCAACCAGTTTGTCGGTCTCGTCGGCGCGCGCGGTCAGCATGATGATGGGGGCATTCGAGGTCTTGCGGAATTCGCGGGTGAAGTCCAGGCCATCCATGTGCGGCAGGCCCAGGTCCAGCACGATCAGGTCGGGTTTCTCGGTGCGCGCCGTGGAAAGCGCCATGCGTCCGTCACTGGCTACACGCACGGTGTACCCAGCCCGTTCAAGGTAATCCCGCACGAGCTGGGTGATCTTGGGTTCGTCGTCGACTACAAGGATGGTTTTCATAAAATCGTTGGGGGGCGGGGAAACCCCGCCCCTGCAAGCAATTATACGTGCTTATTCCTTCTTGTCATCGGCGGGCGCCTCACTGGTCTCGCCGCCCCCAGCGGGGACATTGTGGGCGCGCTTGTGCCATTCATTGAACATGGGCGGGACTCCACCCTCTCCACAGCCGCCCCGGCCCCATGGACCGTGTCCACCGTGCATGGGATGTCCCCAACGCGGACCGAACACCATGAAGCGGAAGGCCTTGGCGGCCAGGAAGAACAGCAGCAGCGGGATCAACAACCCGAAGCAGCCCAGGCCAAACCCGAACGGGTGATGATGGGGCATCCCATACGGCATGCCGTGTCCATACGGAAGGGCGGGCGCCTGCCCATCCTGCAAGGCGGCGGGCGGCTGCCAGTCGAGAGTCGCGCCGCGCATCATACCCGCGCGGAAGGCGAATCCAGCGATGCCCACGACAGCGGCCACCAACACCAGGGCGGCCAGAATGCGGAAAACGATTTTTGTGTTCATGTTTCACTCCTTTGTGTGAACTATGAACGTGAGTATAGAAGCCACTTGTGAATTGAGTGTGAATGCGGGAGGGAGAAAGGATGGAAGGCGCCAATCTTTTCCCTACGCGACAGGGCTATACCGCACTCGGGTATTCTATGAAAAAAAGACGGTCATCTTTCGATGACCGTCTTTGATTTACCCAAACAACCTGCCGAGACCTTTGCCGCCTGTTTTTTGCAGGGTCTTCATCAGCTTCTGCGCCTCGCGGAATTGCTTGATCAGGCGGTTGACCTCCTGCACCTCCACGCCCGAACCGGCTGCGATGCGGCGACGGCGCGAGGCGTTCAGGATCTCGGGATCGCGGCGTTCCTTGAGGGTCATCGAACTGATGATGGCCTCGGAGGTCTTGAAGTTTTTCTCGATGTCCTTCGGGTCGACCTGGCGGGCGGCCTGGCCAAACTGGCCCGGCAGCATGTCCATGATCTGGGCCAGCGGGCCCATTTTTTTCATCTGGCGCATCTGGTCGAGGAAGTCCTCCAGCGTAAACTGGCCCTTCATCATGCGGTCAGCGGTCTTCTGCGCAGTGGCCTGGTCGAAGGCAGCCTCGGCCTTTTCGATCAAGCCAAGCATGTCGCCCATGCCCAGGATGCGGGAGGACAGGCGCGAGGGATCGTAGCTTTCGAGCGCGTCGAGCTTTTCGCCGGTGCCGATGAACTTGATCGGCACGCCCGTCACCGAACGGATGGAGATGGCCGCGCCGCCGCGCGAGTCGCCGTCCATTTTGGTGAGCAACAGGCCCGTGATGTTGACGTTATCGCGGAAGCCCTGGGCAATGGGCAGCGCCTCCTGACCGATCATCGAGTCGATCACGAGCAGAATTTCCACGGGATTGACCTGCGCGGCGATGGCCTTCAACTCGGACATCAACTCCGCGTCCAATTGGGAGCGGCCCGCGGTATCGACAATCATGACACCGTAACCGCCTTTTTCGGCCTTGTCCAAGGCGCGCCTGGCAAGTTCGGGCGGTTTTACGGAAAGGTCCGCCTCGACGGGAACATCCAGCCGCTGGCCCAATTGCTGCAACTGCTGGACCGCCGCGGGGCGATAGGGGTCGCCCGCCACAAGCAGGATGCGCTCCCCTTTCGAGCGCAGCAGCCGCGCCAGTTTGCCCGCAGCCGTGGTCTTGCCCGAGCCTTGCAGACCGACCAACATGATCACACGCGGCTTCGGTCCGGAGAGATTCAACGGGGCAGGCTCGCCCAGGGTGGCGACCAGTTCCTCGTTGACGATCTTGATGACCTGCTGCCCGGGGTTGAGCGCCTTCGAGACCTCGACCCCCACGGCGCGTTCGCGCACGCGGGCAATGAAGGTTTTGACCACGCTGAAATGTACGTCGGCTTCGAGCAGGGCCAGGCGCACTTCGCGCATGGCTGCATCCACGTCCGCTTCGCTGAGTTTGCCGCGTTTGCGGAGTTGGTCGAACAGTTGGTTCAATCGTCCAGTGAGTGTTTCGAACATGGGATTCCCTTTCGGCGCAGGCGGGGATTGTAGTGCGGAAGCAGGCCAGGGTCAAGGGAATGGCGCTTCTCCCATAAAAATCCGCGGCGGAGGTTCGTTTTGATTCCCAAAATTCGCTTGACAATCTCCAACCCTGCTAGTAAAATCACGCACGCTTAACAATCAAATAACTGGCCGAGATAGCTCAGTTGGTAGAGCACGCGACTGAAAATCGCGGTGTCCCCAGTTCGATCCTGGGTCTCGGCACTCTCGGTCAGTAAGACGGCCAAGAAATTGCGGGCGTGGTTCAGTGGTAGAACGTCTCCTTGCCAAGGAGAAGGTCGTGGGTTCGAATCCCATCGCCCGCTCTTGTTTTTTAATCGGCGTCGTGGCCAAGTGGTAAGGCAAGGGTCTGCAAAACCCTCACTCAGGGGTTCGAATCCCCTCGACGCCTCAACCCAACTAAAACAAGCCTTCACGGGCTTGTTTTTTTATTGTTCCAGCCTCCCCCACTCACGGTTTCCCCACAGGGGGGACGTTGCGAATCCCCTCGACGCCTCAACCCAACTAAAACAAGCCTTCACGGGCTTGTTTTTTTATTGTTCCAGCCTCCCCCACTCACGGTTTCCCCACAGGGGGGACGTTGCGAATCCCCTCGACGCCTCGAAGCGAGTCCAGCAATGGGCTCGTTTTTTATTCCTCCGACGGCAGTTGCGCTGCTGGCAGGGGACAGAATCATTGTCGCAAAACAACACAGAGGGCGTCGCACATATTGTTCACAATTCGATGGCTGGATGTTAGCCCGTTGTTAGGCAGGCTGGTCGGCTGGCACATACAATCTGTACACTTCAGGTTAGCCTGCTTGCGATATTGGCAGGCAACATCCAAAGTCTGACGACTTTGGATTGCAAGGTTTTTGAGTACAGAAATAAGACAATTTTCAAAAAATTCAATATTCAAACACACTTTATTGATATTTTCAAAGAGGTATTGACAATAGTTTAAATTAGATGTAATATTCACAAAGATTTCAAAAGCGAAATTAAATAAAATCAAATTTCGATTTAGTTTTATTGTAGAAAGGATACTACCATGTCCGACCTCGCCATCCAAGCCCATCAACTGGTCAAGAAATTCCCCGCCCGTGGTGATAGCGGCAACGACAAGAAGCCCGGGGGCGAATCCACCCCCGCCAAAAAGCGCAGCCTATGGCCTTTTGGGAAGCGCGCACCCAAGTCCATGTTCACCGCCGTGGACGGCGTGGACCTGGAGATTCGCCGCGGCGAGATCTTCGGCCTGCTCGGCCCGAACGGCGCGGGCAAGTCCACCACCATCCGCATGTTATGCACCCTGCTCGAACCGACCAGCGGCACAGCCAAAGTCAACGGGTACGACGTGGTCACCCAGTCCAACCTGGTGCGCCGCAACCTGGGCACCGTGCTGGCGGGCGAACGCAGCATCTACTGGAAGCTGAGCGGACGTGAGAACCTGCAATACTTCGCCGCGCTGTATCACATCCCGCCCACCGTGGCCAAAAAGCGCGTGGAGGAATTGATCGAGCGCATGGAGATCAAGGACCGCGCCAACGAACTGGTCGAGAAATATTCGACAGGCATGAGGCAGCGCATCGCCATCGCCAAGGCACTGCTGGCCCGTCCGCCCATCCTGCTGCTGGATGAACCCACCCTCGGCCTGGATCCGCAGGCGGCGCGCAAACTGCGCGAGTTGATTGCCCAACTCAAACAGGAGGGCCACACCATCCTGCTGACCACCCACTACATGGAAGAGGCCGACCAACTCTCCGACCGCATCGGCATCATCGACACGGGCAAGGTCATCGCGCTGGATACGCCCGAGGGCCTCAAGCGCCGCATCGACCAGAAGGAAGTCATCCGCCTGGAGTTGACGGGCTGGCACGATGACCTGGGCGATAAGCTGAAAAGCATCGCGGGCATCGAGTCGCTCACCAGCCACCAGAAGGGCGAAGCCGACCTGTGGGAGGTCAACATGCAGGCCCAGAACAGCCGTCACACCCTGCCGCGCATCGTCGAAAGCATCAGCGGCAACGGCACGCGCCTGGTCAACATGAACATTGTCAAGCCCTCATTGGAGGATGTCTTCATCCACCTGACGGGCAAGGCCCTGCGCGATTAAACGGAGGCAGGCATGAGATCCGCAACGCTCGTCCCCACCTCGCTGGGACATACCACTTCATTGAATGAACTGCGCGCCCTGTGGGCCGTCGTCCGCCGCGAGTGGATGATCTTCATCCGCTACCCATCGTGGGTCGTCTCCCTGTTCATCTGGCCGGTCATCTTCCCGATGGGCTACATCCTGACCGCGCGCGCCCTCTCGGGCGTGGACGGCAGCGGCCTGGCGCAATTCAAACTCAACACCGGCCTGACCGAATACGTCGGCTACATGGCAGTCGGCACGATGATCTGGATGTGGCAGAACGTGGTGCTGTGGAATGTGGGCGGCGCGCTGCGCAACGAACAGATGCGCGGCACACTCGAGTCGAACTGGCTCTCCCCCACCTGGCGCTTCGCCTACCTGCTCGGAGCCAGTGTCCCGCAGCTGGTGTCGATGTTGAGCATGCTGGCCGTCTCGGGTTTTGAATACGCCTTCATCTTCGGCGTGGAATTCAATGGCAGCCTGTGGCTGACCCTGTTGGTGATCCTGGCGGCGATCCCCTCCGTGTATGGACTGGGCTTCGCCTTCGCCAGCCTGGTCATCACCATGAAGGAGGCTAATGCCTTCGTCTTCCTGGTGCGCGGAATCGTGATGGTCTTCTGCGGCGTGACCTACCCGCTGGCGATCCAGCCGCAGTGGATGCAGAACGTGGCGGCCTGGCTGCCGCAGACCTACATCATCCACGCCGTGAGAAGCGCGGCCCTCTCCACCGAAGGCTTTGGCGGCATCGCCCACGACCTGCAAATGATCCTGCTCTTCGGCGCCTTCTGGCTGGCCCTCGGCATGGCCGTCTTCATCTGGATGGAACGCCGCGCCCGCCAAACAGGCGCAATTGGACAATACTAAAATGAACCTACTCTTCCCCTTTCTTGTTTCACTTCTCATTTTGGCTGTCGTGGTCTTCCTGGCCTGGCGGCTGATCTCACGCCGTCGCGAACTGCCCTGTCCCACCTGGCTGGGTTGGATGGTCGAAATGGACAATCCGTTCACGAAAACCAATCGCGCCCACACCATCATCGAACACCTCGACCTTCAGCCAGGGATGAAGGCACTGGACTTCGGCTGCGGCCCAGGACGGGTGACCATTCCCATGGCAGAGCGTGTCGGCGCAACGGGAGAAGTCACCGCCGTCGACTTACAGGCGGGTATGCTCGAACGGGCGCAGGCAAAGGCCCGCGCAAAGAGCTTGACCAACATCCGCTTCGTACAGACGGCGGCTGGGGACGGTAAATTGGGCGGGAACCAATTCGACCGCGCCACGCTGGTGACCGTCCTGGGAGAGATCCCCGACCAGGCAACCGCAATGAAGGAACTATTCGAGGCCCTCAAACCAGGCGGACTCCTGTCCGTGACCGAGGTCATCTTCGATCCGCACTTTCAACGCCGCTCCACGGTCACGCGCCTGGCCCAGTCTGCTGGTTTTCAGGAAAAAGATTTTTTCGGAAACAGCCTGGCCTATACGTTAAATCTGGTCAAACCCGAGGTGTAACATGTTACAAACCCTCTCCAACCCCACCTTTACCTCCCACCTGTTTGCATTATACGCGCTGATCCGCAAGGACTGGAAACAGTACTGGCGCTACCCGCTCAACGCGATTTCGTCGGTCTTTCATCCACTGGTGTGGATCGCGCCCGTCTACTTCATGGGGCTGGCCTTCAGCGCGGACGGCAAGGCCGAGGGCTTCGCCCAATACAGCGGCACCACCGACTTCATGTCCTTCATCCTGCTGGGCACCGTGCTGGAGAACTTCATCAACGCGGTCTTCTGGGGCATGGGCTATGCGCTGAAAAACGATATGGACTCGGGCGTGATGGAATCCAACTGGCTGACGCCCATTCCGCGCCTGCTGATCCTGATCGGTCACTCGGTGACCAATCTCATCGTCACGGCCATCACCTCGGCGGGCATGCTGCTCTTCGGCGGCCTGATCTTCGGATTTCATCCCACAGGCGATGTGTTGGCGGCCTTCCTTCCCATCATCCCAATGATGCTCGGTCTGTACGGCTTCGGCTTTGCCTTCGCGGCGCTGGTCATGCTGATGCGTGAGGCCAACGCGATGGTGGACATGAGCAGCTTCCTGGTGCAGATCTTCTCGGGCGCGAACTTCCCCGTCAACGCCCTGCCGCGTTACCTGCTGCCCGTGGCCCTGGCCCTGCCGCTGACCTACGGCCTGGACAATGTCCGCGCGCGGCTGATCGGCACCACCCCGATCCTGCCGCTCAACACGGAGATGCTCCTGCTGGTCGTCTTCATGTTCGTCATGTTGTGGATCGGCACGTGGTCCTTCAGCGCGCTGGAGCGGCGGGTACGCATGTTGGGCACCCTGGGGCAACACTAAACGAGGAAGCGCTGTAGCACAAATTGGCAATTTGCGCTACAGTTGCCAATGTTCTGATGGGCATTAATCCTGGCCTGTTCATTTCAGAACATGCGTGCTATGATAAGGGTTCCCACGAAAGGTTCATCATGATTCGCAAAATGATCAACTGGATTATCCGCTTCATCGAAAATTTCATCAAAAGTCTCGCTGACTTCCCCCTCAAATTCTGGTTTGTGGTGGCTGTCTCCTTCATCGACCGCGTCGGCGGGACGATGCTGTTTCCATTCTTCACCCTGTACATCACCCAGAAATTCCACGTTGGCATGACCGAGGCGGGCATGGTGCTGGGGACCTTCTCGCTCTTCGGCATGTTCGGCAGCGTAATCGGGGGCGCGCTCACCGACCGCCTGGGCCGCCGCCGCCTGATCCTGTTCGGGCTGGTCTTCAGCGCGGTCAGCACTCTGGCGCTGGGTTCCGTCAACGAGTTTGCCGTCCTGTACCCGCTGGCCATGTTCATCGGGCTGCTGTCCGATGTGGCGGGTCCCGCCCACTCGGCCATGATCGCGGACATCCTGCCCGAGGAAAAACGCCAGGAAGGCTTTGGCATCCTGCGCGTGGTCGCCAACATGGCCTGGATGATCGGCCCCATCATCGGCGGGTACCTGGCCAACCGCTCATACTTCGCGCTATTCGTCACGGATGCGATCATCAGCTGCATCGTGGCAGTGCTGTTCTACCTCTTCCTGCCGGAAACCAAGCCGCAGGCTCAGGATCTGCCACATGCAGAGACCCAGCACGAGAGTATGCTCCAAACCTTCGTCGGCTACGTCAAGGTGTTGAGCGACGGCCCGTACGTGGCCTTTCTGGGCGCTTCCATCCTGATGGGCCTGGTCTACCAGCAGATGTATAACTCACTCTCGTATTACCTGCTCACAAACCACGGCATCCAGCCTTCTGGATACGGTTTCCTGATGACCACCAGCGCCATCACGGTGGTGCTCTTCCAATTCCTGGTGACGTTCCTGATCAAGAAGCAACCACCCTTCCTGACCATGGCGGTCGGCGTATTGTTCTATATGATCGGATTCTCGATGTTCGGGTTCGTCACGGCCTACTGGTTGTTCGTTTCGGCCATCGTGGTCATCACCATCGGTGAGATGATCATCATGCCGGTCAGTTCCGCGCTGACGGCCAACTTCGCCCCCGCCGACATGCGCGGCCGCTACATGGCCCTGTATGGACTCTCGTGGGCTATCCCTGCCATCGTCGGCCCCACCTCTGCCGGCTTGATTCTCGACGGTCCCACCCCCAACCTGCTCTGGTACCTGGGCGGCGCGCTGACCCTGGTCTCGGCGGCCTGTTTCTACCTCCTGCACCTGACAATTGGAAGGCAGGAGCGCTTCATCCCGCGCGTCGAAGAGGGGCAGGCCCTGCCCGCAGCAACCGATTAGCCGGCAAAAACACGTTTGCAGACTGAAGTCTGCACTCCATGAAAAACGTCCCGCCTTTCAGCAGGACGTTTTTTATTTTAGTGGTGATGTCCGTCTTCGTGGACATGGCCGTGTTCGACCTCTTCCTCGGTCGGCTCACGCAGCGCGACCACCTTGACCTTGAACTTCAGTTCCGCACCCGCCAGGGGATGGTTGAAATCGAGGCGCACGGTGTCAGTATCCACGCTGTCGATGATGGCGTAGCGGGCATTGCCCTCATCGTCGCTGACGCTCAACTCGAGGCCTTCCTCCAGTTCCATGTCCTCGGGGAATTCCTTGCGCGGCACTTCCAGGAAGGCTTCGTCGTCGAATTCACCGTAACCGTTCTCGGGGTCGACGGTCACTTCCTTTTCGTCGCCGACCTTCATACCCATCAT
The DNA here is from genome assembly GCA_049324895.1 of Chloroflexota bacterium. GTDB lineage: Bacteria > Chloroflexota > Anaerolineae > Anaerolineales > Villigracilaceae > JACPVF01. Next base: position 6,237 of record JBMOMS010000068.1, on the reverse strand, counting down.
CTCACTCTCCAGGCCGGGGACAATGTTTCCGTATCCCGCCAGGAATTGCAGCGGCGATTGTCCTTCCGATGAATCCAGCACTTCGCCGTCCACCCACAGGGTGTACTCCATCGAAACCACCTGGCCTGCCTTCACAACCGTCTCGCTCATTTGATTATTCCTTTCGAAAATTGAACCGTCAATGGACAAAAAACAACCCGCCTTTCGGCGGGTTCAGTGCCGAGGGGGAGATTTGGACTCCCGACCAAGGGCTTATGAGTCCCCTGCTCTACCACTGAGCTACCTCGGCGTTTTGGTTAGAGCGCCCGCAAATATACTATGGGAACCTGTATTTGTCAACGGCGATGCTTTTTTGGTTGTTTTTTGCGTTGACAGCGCACCTGAATTCTGATAATATCCGTCAACATTAGCCTTGAAAGACAGGAGACAAACATGCTGCAAGATGTTGAAACCCAAACCCTTACTGTTACTCCCATGGCCGCCCAGGCGGTTCAAGATATCATGAACCAGCGCAACCTCGAAGGCTACGCCCTGCGCGTGTACGTTACGGGGGGCGGCTGCTGCGGCGTGAATTTCGGCATGGCGCTCGACAACAACTTCCAGGACGCGGACACGACCTTCGACAGCAACGGCGTCAAGGTGGTGGTGGACAATGTCTCGCTGGACTACCTGCGCGGCGCGACAGTGGATTTCGTCAACGACCCGCAGCGCGGCGCGGGGTTTATGGTGAACAGCCCCTCCGCCCAAAAGAGCCACGGCGCTGATGGCTGCGGCTGCGGCGATTCGTGCTCCTGCCAAAACTGACATTCCCGCCAAATAAAAAAAGACCGGCGCCTGGCCGGTCTTTTTTTATTTGGCAATCAAATGGATGCCCGCTTACGGTTCAGCGTCCGCCGCGCACGAAGGAGATCAACACGCCCAGCGCGCCCACGAAACCCAAACCGAAGATCAACAGCCCCATGGGAATGCCCCCGGGCGTGTCGCTTTCATCCGCAAAGGTGGGTACCACCAGCGGAGCCGGAGCCGTGTAAGTCGGCAACCGCGTGGCAACTTCGGGAGTGATGAAGGCAGCCTGCAGGGTTGGGTCGATGGTCGGCGCCGAAACGGGGGTCGGCGTCGGCGGCGGCTCGACGATGGGCAGGTTCGCTCCGGGCGAGAGCTTCACCAGCGGGGCGTACACCCATCCCACCGAACCATCCACCCCGGGGTAGACGATCTGAATCCACTCGCCACCGGGCGAACGGCCAATGGCAGGCACCTGCTGCCCGGCCAGGAGCACACCAATGGGCGGATACAGGTACGTGGACGGCCCGCCGCGCACATTGATTTGATCCTGGTCCGAGTTGACAATGACGTAGGCGCCCTGCGGCGTGCCGGTTACGGTGGGGACCGAACCGGTCGGCTGTTGGGCCAGGACCGACCTCTGGCCGGGGACGGCCAGAATCAGCCCCAACAGGGCGGCAAGAACGAACATCCAGGGAAGGACTTGAAACCGAGATTGCTTCATTTTCGTAGATACAGGTTGAAGGAGAATCGCAAACGCGATTATAATCGAAAACATGGACCGAAAAGTTTTTCACGGCAACATTACCCCGCTGGAAGTGGCGCAGGCGCTTTTGGCCGAATTCAACCGCGGCAACCTGCGCGCCCAGGTGGTCGGCCAGGGCGACAAACTGGCAGTGCAGATCGGCACCCGCCCCGGCGCTCCTTCGGGCGGCGACACGGCAATCACCGTCTCGATCCAGAAGTTCGAGGATGGGATCGTGGCTGAAATCGGACAGCAGGCCTGGCTGGGGGTGGCCGCCAGCCTGGGGACCACCGCCCTGTCTGCATTGCGCAACCCCTTCAACCTGCTTGGGCGGCTGGATGACCTGGCCCAGGATATCGAAAACCTTCAATTGAGCGAACGGGCCTGGCAGGTGATTGCGCGCAGCGCCCAAACCAGGGGCGCGACGAAGCAGCTTTCCGAACGCCTCAGCCGCCTGGAATGCGCCTATTGCGGGACGGCCAACCCCGTGGGGGAACCTTCCTGCATCGCCTGCGGTGCGCCGTTGGGCAAGTCACAGCCTGGCACGTGCCGCCATTGCGGCTTTGTCGTCAAAGCGGGCGAGGCGGCCTGTCCCAACTGCGGCAAACCCTTGTAAACCCCATCCCCCCGCCCAGGCGGGGGATTTTTTTTGCGAAGGTGGTTTGCGCCTTTTGCAGGGCTGGGTTGTTACGAATCTCTCCCGGGCACATTCCATTTGAGTTGAAGACGGATTTGCCTTCACCCTTCTCCCACCCCCAAAGTAGGAAAAGCGGGGCAGGGAGAAGTCTTGCAGAATTCCCCCCGACCTTCTATAATGTTTTTGACTATGAATATCAACGATTTGGAAGCCCGTTTGCAAAACCTGATCGAAGTCCGCCTGGTGGGTCTTCTGCCCGGCCAACCCGTGGAAGATCGCATGGCCCAGAAATTAGCCGCATCCATGCACGCGAACCTGGCCACCCAGCCAGATGGGACGACCCTGGCCCCCAACGTCTACACCATCATTGTCAATCCCGGCGAGGTCTCCCACTGGCAAAACGCCCGCCTGCTGGATGGACTGCTCAGCGCACTCAAAAGCGCGGGCCAGGAGGCCGGGCTGCAATTTACTTCCCAGCCCGTCATCACCATTTCGAGCGACCTTACCCACCCTGCACATGACGCCAGCGTACTGGCCTCCCATCGCATGGAACTGGTGGCGGAGACCAGGGGCACACCCAACGAAAACCAACCGCCGCAGGAAGTCGACCACATTCCCGAAAACGCCTTCATCATTATCGAAGGCGTAAAGATCTTCCCGCTCAACACCTCGGTGGTCAACGTGGGACGCCGCATGGACAACCAGTTGGTGATCGACGACCCGCGCATCTCCCGCAACCACGCCCAACTGCGCGCCATCAATGGGCGCTTCGTTCTGTTCGACCTGAATTCGACCGGCGGCACCTACGTCAACGGCCAGCGCACCAGCCAGTGCGTGTTATACCCGGGAGATGTCATCTCGCTGGCGGGCGTGACGCTTATTTTTGGGCAGGACAACCCGCCCAATCAGTCGGACCTGGTGGATACGGCCCCCCTCAACCCGGCTGCCGCAGAACGCCCGACCGCCATCCTCAAAGATCGATCCACAGCGAAATTCAAGAAAAAGCAATGAGCGGCCCCATCGTCCTGGCCCTGCGCCTGGCCCTGGCCCTGGCCTTGCTGGGCTTCCTGGGCTGGGCCTTGTACACCTTCTGGCGGAATGTGCGCCTGGAGGCGCGGGGGTTGGTCAACCGCCGCGCCAGCGGAATCAGCCTGGCGGTCCGCGCGGCAGATGAGGCCGGCGAGGTCAGGCATTTCCTCCAATCCGAGATCACGCTGGGACGCGACCCGGTCTGCGATATCCCCATCTTCGAAGACACGGTTTCTGCGCGCCACGCGCGCCTGACCTATCATCATGGCCAATGGTGGCTGGAGGACCTCGGTTCGACCAATGGGACGCGTCTCAACCAGGAGATGGTCACCCTGCCCACTGTGTTGACCTCGGGAGATGAGATTGGCATTGGTCAAACCAGCCTGCTGGTCAACCTGGCGGCGGAAGCGCTGGTTTCACCCACTTTGCGATTAGGGAGCGATCATGACTGAACACGTTGCACTTGCCATCATCGGCGGTTCGGGCCTGTATACAATGGAGGGCCTGCAAGACACGCGGGAATACGACCTGGATACCCCCTTCGGAAAACCCAGTGCGCCCATCGTGGTGGGAACGCTGGAAGGGCAGCGGGTGGCTTTCCTGGCCCGCCACGGACTGGGGCATCACATCACGCCCAGCGAGGTCAATTACCGCGCCAACATTCATGCGCTCAAGTCGCTGGGCGTGAAACAGGTGGTCAGCGTGAGCGCCTGCGGCTCCCTGCGCGACGATTACGCGCCCGGGCACATTGTCATCCCCGACCAGGTCTATGACAACACCAAAGGACGCGAACGCACCTTTTTCGGCGAAGGGTTGGTGGCGCACGTCAGCGTTGCCGAGCCGTTCTGCAAACACCTCTCGGATCAGCTGGAGGCGGTCACACTCCTGGCCGGCGCGACCACCCATCGCGGCGGGACCTTCATCACCATCGAGGGGCCGCGCTTCTCGACCAAGGCCGAGTCCACCACCTTCCGCGCCTGGGGCATGTCGTTAATCGGCATGACCACCTCACCCGAGGCCTTCCTGGCGCGCGAAGCCGAGATGTGCTACGCCGTCATGGCGCACATCACCGACTACGATGTCTGGCACGTCAGCGCCGCCCCCGTCACGGTGGAGATGGTCATCCAGACCCTCAACCGCAACACACAGATGGCCCAGGAGGCCGTCCGCCTGCTGGCGCGCGGCCTGGACGCGGAACGGGATTGCGCCTGCCAGCATGCCCTGGCCGACGCGCTCATCACACAACCGGAACGAGTGCCCACCGCTACTCGTCAAAAGTTGGCCCTGCTGATCGGGAAATACCTTCAATAGTCGCAATGCCTGACGTTATCCAAAACCGTCTGCTGCGCTGGGCGGCGGTTTTCCTGTTTTTATTCTCTGTCATCCTCACGCTCTCGCCGGCTGTGCGTGAGCACACCTTTGCCACGGCCTACCGCTGGTCACATTGGATTGCCTTTGTCGTGTGGGGGTTGTTGACCCTGGCCGCCAACTTCGTCACCCGCCGCGTCCTGCCCGACCGCGACCCCTACCTGCTGCCGGCCGCCGCCCTGCTCAGCGGCTGGGGCCTGTTCACCATCTGGCGATTGGACGCCACCTTCGGTCTGCGCCAAACCGTCTGGCTGGGTATCAGTATGGCCGCCTTCCTGGCCGGGCTGTGGCTGCCTCACAACCTGAAATTCCTGCGCCGCTACAAATATATCCTGCTGATTGGCGGCCTGCTGCTGACAGCGCTAACCCTGCTCCTCGGTACCAACCCGGGCGGCATCGGGCCGCGCCTATGGCTGGGCTGCTGCGGTATCTACCTCCAACCCTCCGAACCGCTCAAATTATTATTGATCGCCTACCTGTCGGCCTACCTGGCCGACCGTGTCCCCCTGCGCCTGAACGCCTTTCCCTTGCTGCTGCCCACACTCTTCGTGACCGGCCTGTCGCTGGTCATCCTGCTCGTGCAGCGCGATTTGGGCACCGCCTCCATTTTCATCCTGCTCTACACGGTTATCCTGTTCATCGCCACCGACCGCCGCCGCGTGCTTCTCAGCACAGCGGGCGGCCTGGCCCTGGCGGGCTGGGTGGGATACTTCTTCATCCCCATCATCCAGGCGCGCGTGGAAACCTGGATGAACCCGTGGGCCGACCCCAGCGGGCGTTCGTACCAAGTCATCCAATCGCTGCTGGCCGTGGCCAACGGCGGGACGCTGGGACGCGGCCCGGGGCTGGGAAGCCCGGGCCTGGTTCCGGTAGCCATCTCGGACTTCATCTTTGCCGCCATCGCCGAAGAGACCGGGCTGGTCGGGATCGTGGGACTGCTCGGCGTCTTGGGGCTAATCCTGGCCCGCGGCATGAACGCCGCGCTGCGCGCCCCGGACCGCTTCCGCCGCTACCTGGCCGCCGGGCTGACAGCCTACCTCGGCATCCAAAGCCTGCTCATCATTGGCGGAAATTTGCGCCTGCTTCCGTTGACCGGTGTGACCCTGCCCTTCGTCTCCTACGGCGGCTCATCCCTGCTGACCTCCTTCGTCGCGCTGCTGCTGCTCATGCGCATTGGCGCACAGCCCGAAGAGGAACCCGCCCCGCTCCCCACGGCAAAATCCTTCCAACTGCTGACCGGCCTGCTGGGGTTGGGATTAATGGCCGCCGCCCTGGCCTCTGCCTGGTGGGTTGTGGTGCGAGGCCCCGACTTGCTGGCCCGCACCGATAATCCGCGCCGCGCCATCGCCGACCGCTACGTGCCGCGCGGCGACCTGCTCGACCGCCAGGACACGCCCCTGAACGTCACCATCGGCGAGAGCGGAAGCTATGCCCGCGAGTACCTATATCCTGAGTTGGGACCGATTACTGGCTACACGCAGCCCACATTCGGGCAGGCCGGACTCGAAGCCAGCCTGGATGATTACCTGCGCGGGCTGGAGGGCAACCCTTCCAGCCGGATCTGGTGGGACCACTTGCTTTACGGCGCCCCCCCGCCCGGGCTGGACGTGCGCCTCAGCCTGGAGCTGCGCCTGCAGCGCATCGCCGACCAACGGCTTGGGGCGCATCCCGGCGC
>JBMOMS010000067.1:0-20834 GCA_049324895.1 Chloroflexota bacterium | reverse complement strand
CCGACCTGTTGATGGAATCCATCATCGGCAAGCCCATCGAGGAAGTCAAGCAGCTCAACAAGCAGGACCTGCTCGACCTGCTCGGCATCGACCTGGGCCCCGTGCGCCTGAAATGCGCGTTGCTGTCTCTCAAGGTTCTGAAGGCGGGTGTCTATGGGTTGGGTGAAGCCAGTGATTCCTTGGTGGAATAAGACAAAACGCTGGTTTTTGTTCCTTATAGGGGCGGTCAGCGTTTTTATGATCATCATCCTTGCATTGATGATACTTGGTCCAATTATGGGCAATGTATTCTGCACCATAGTTGATTGCCTCGGAGATGGCGTTCATATAAACTTTGTGGGTGGGGAAATGCCAAGTAAATATATGGTGGAGGTTGATTTTCCGTCAGGAAAGAGGACTCTTGACTGTGATTCTACAAAGATTTCCCATCCGTCGGAATTAATATTAGGTGGAGACTACTGTAAAGGGAATGGCGTCTTTTTTGAACAACTTGACAACCAAAAATCTAACGACAAACCACCAGGTGAATTGACTGTCACTGTCGTAGTGGACGGCAAAAGTATCAAACAAACTTTTCATCCTGAATATGAATTATGGTATGTAAATGGTGAAGGATGCGACCCGATGTGTTATTACACAACCATTGAATTTAATCTCTCGGAATAGATGATTTTTATGTTCAATTACACTCAACAATCAACGGAAAATCTTGATTTCATAGAAATCGCCCCCGCCTCTGAATTGCCCAATGGCGAGCGTCTCTTCGTGGAAGTGGCTGACCGTCCCATCGTGATCTTCAACATTGCGGGGCAGCTCTTCGCCATCGGCGACGTCTGCACCCACGATGACGGTCCGCTGGGCGACGGCGACCTGGAAGGCTATCACATCGTCTGCCCGCGGCATGGGGCGGAGTTCGACGTCCGCAGCGGCAAGGTCATGCAAATGCCCGCCGCGGTGGACATCCCCGCCTATCCCGTCCGTGTGCGCGAGGGGAATATTTTTATCGGCATCCCGAAGGAATAATGGATGTCATTGCGAGGGCGAAGCCCGAAGCAATCTCAAGGTTCAAAACTACAGAAGATCGCTTCGTCGCCTCTTCGAGGCTCCTCGCAATGACAAGTGAAACATAAAAACTGCGCAGAGAATTCTCTGCGCAGTTTTTATGTTACCAATCTCCCGCGTATGCAATGTTGAGCGGCTGGGTGATGCGTTCGATGCGCGCGCGCTGCAACTCCACCATTTGACGGATGTGCAGGTTGTCATGCGTCACCCAGCTGGCGAACATCTCCGCTGCAGAAAAGGGGCCGAACGGCGAGTCGCAGCTGCGGTCCCAGTCTGCATCGGCCAGGTCGATCAGCCAGTCCAGCGATTTGCGGCGCTCCTCGAAGAAGGCGGCCCTGACTTCCTCGAAATTCTGCTCGTTGTAGCGGCGCGATGCAACCCAGCCCTGCGGGTCGATCGGGTGCCATTCGCGGTCCTGCGGATTCAGGATGAAATCCAGGTGTTCGCGGAAGTCCTCGCGTTCCTCGTCCAGCAGGTGGCAGAGCGCTTCGAGCAGCGACCAGGTCTCGGGCGTCGGCTTGATCTGCGCCTCCGTCTGGGAGGCGTTGGCGGTCAGGGCGCGGATGATTTCCGTGCTGTTGACCATTTCCTGGTACAGTTCCGTGAAGTTCATGGCAGCCTCTCTTCTCAATTTTCGAACGTACCGACGATTCTCAAAATATCGAAACCTTCCGCAAAGGGAATCTCGGCCAGCGCGCCATGTCGCACCATGATGGAGCGCGTCAACTCGGAATTGAAATAATACTTGTCTCGGTAGGTCTCGTACTGCGAGAGCGCCTCGATCTTCTTGTCGACGCTTTCCTCCGAGACCGCGACCAGGAAATGCGGGAAGAAGCCATACGAGGAGCGCACCACGTCGAAGCCCAGCACGGTGATGCCGCGGTAGGCGCGCAGGGCCTCCTCGGTCATGGTGTTGTGATCCTGGTGGATGTCATGGTGGGAATGGACGAAGATTAGGTCGGGTTGGAACTCCCGCCGCAGCTTGAGGAAATATTCCAGGATCTCCTGGCGCGCATCGGGGAAGACGCGCGTCGTGAACGGGCCGAAGACCACCTTTTCGAGCGGCACGCCCAGAATGGACATGGACCTGAGATGCTCATCCTTCACGTTCTGGAGGTCGGGATTCTTCTGGTTGTCCGAGAGTGTCACGCACAACACCTCGGTCTTGTCTGCGATCTGGTGCAGCAGGGCGCCGCATCCCAACTCGATGTCGTCGGGATGCGCACCCAGGAAGAGCACGCGTTTGCCGTAGAAGTTCATAGGATATTATGTCGTTGCGAGGAGGGTGTTCCTTCCGACGACCCTTGCGCCGCCCGCAAGGGCAGGTGAGCAACCTCCAAATTTTACAGGAGATTGCTTCGTCGCCAAAGAACGGCTCCTCGCAATGACGAATTTATTTCGTCGCCAGGATGCCGCCGACGACCTTGGTCATCACCAGCTTGCCGTCGCGCTCGAACCACTGCTGGGCCACGGCCTGGATTTTGCCGATCAGGGCCTCATACTCGTCCTTGCCGTTGAACATCGAAGTCCACAGCTTGCGGTCCTCGCTCAGTGAGGCGCGCACGTACTCGATGAACGGCGCCACCTCGGGGAAGGTCAGGTGATTCTCGAACTTGTGCAGTTCTGTCCTGGCGAAGATTCGGTCGATGGTGTTGAAGATGTCACCCTTGAAGCGGCTGGAGCCGGGCATGGGCGGGATGGTCGCGCCCGTGGCTTCCTTGATGATGTCGTAGAACATCTGCTTGTTTTCGGGCAGCGGCCCCGAGACGAACAGCCGTCCGCCAGGAACGAGCACGCGATGGGCCTCGCCGAAGGTGAAGTCCAAATCCGCGGCGTAGTAGATGGCGAAGGCGCTGGTGCACAGGTCGAAGCGGTCATCCGCAAAGTTGAACGGCTTGTTGAAATCCAAAAATTGGAAGTCGATATTCGCGCCGATCTTCTGGTTTTTCTCGCGCGCCTTGGCCAGCAGTTCCTCGGAGAAATCGCCGCCCGTGATCCTTGCGCCGCCCCGGGTGTACTCGTTAAATAAGAAGCACAACTTGCCCGCGCCGCAGCCAACGTCGAGGATGTTCATGCCCGCCTGCGGCTGGAGCAGGTCGTTCGTCCACACGTCGATGTTGGCCGAGCCATACTTCTCGTGAATGTCGATGCGCGTCAGCAAATCCTTGCTGGTTTCCTGGTAATTGATTTCCATGGGTGGTTGCTCCTTGTGGATGGTGTCCCCGATTATACCAAAGCCCATTCAAAATTCACTCACTGAATTTTGAAGCAGGTCACAACGATGGCGCGACGAAATGCGGCGCTGCTCACGATCACATGAAAAATCCCCCCGAGTGTTTGCTTGGGGGGTAATCAACTCTGTTGGGACAGGTAATAGCTGGCGTACTTGCGGTCGGTCCTGCCGATGTGACCGATGAGCCAGGTGAAGGCGTCGCTGAGCGCCTGGCGGAAGGAGGCATCGTCGAGCGAGTCGATCTGAGGCTTCAACTCGTTGAAGGATTTCCTGTAATTTTCATGCACTTTGCGGTGCTCCTCCAACCCAGGGTACTGGAAGCTCTCCATGAACTTCTCCTCGTTGGCGAAATGCTCGCCGACGTAACCGGAGAGTGTCTCATTGAAGTAGCGGCGCGCCTCGTCCCGCTGGCCCGCGCCGATCAGGGCATAGACCTCGTTGAGCATGTCCACCAAAATGACGTGCTCGCGGTCGACCTCCTCGATGCCCAGCTTGAACTCCTTGTCGAAATCGAACATCTTCTTTTCCATAAATAAAGCATCCTTTGCTGCGAAAAATATGGCGCGGGCAGATCAGGATCGGGCGGTGGTTCGGTTTCTATAATACCCACGGTCGCAAATTGCGCTTCCCCTCTCTAAAAAAGCGCAATTCCCTGGCACCACCCCAGGGCAGGTGTGTGCCGAGTGCGGTATACCCAATCGATTTGGCGCGCCAACAAAAATATTGTGCGAGTATATCACGATCATTTTTATGACGAGGTTAAAGTTTAATCCCCGTTATCGAAGTCCCCCAGAGGATCCACCTCGGGCGCTGACGTGACCGCCCCAAATCCCCGTCGGTTGAATTTCGTTCGTTCCAGCCGTGGGGCGGGCGATGGCCCCTACGGTGTCTGGAATGTAAAGTACCAATTGTCCCCGTCGCGGGCCGATTGCGAGGTCTCGCCAACCACCTGGAAGAAGGTGCGGCCCGGGCGCAGGTATATGGGCTTGCCCTGTTCGTCGGCCAGGAACAGCGGCTGGTCCATGTCCAGGCGGTACCAGCGGGCGGGGTAGGCCTGTCCGTCCCGAAAGACGAAGGCCAGCCCCTCGCCCACGGGGTCGATGCGGTAGACCTCATCCTCCTCCTCGAACTGATTGGCAAAGGTGTGCGGCACGAAGATCACCACCACGTTATCTGTCGTAACCGGCAGGCCCGTGACCGCATCGAACATCGGCGCGTAGGCGCGCGGCTGATGCTTGACCATGTCGGCAGATTCCTGGTAGCGGAAATAGCGCCGCGTGGCGGCGTCGTACTCCCAGTAGTTGTAACTGTACACCGAATAATCGGTGTAGACCCGCAGCCCGGGCTGTTCCGAGGCCGGCGGCTCGTCGCTGAAGAAACCGTAGCGCAGGTCCTGGCGCAGGTTGTCCACATCGGTGCGCTTGGCTGTGCAGGCGGCCATCTTGGTGGTGTTGAAAAAGACATTGTTGTAATTGTCGCGCGCGTACAGGCCCGTAAAGAACGGCGGGCAGGAGGTGAAGCCCGGCACCGTCAGGTAGGGCGCAAAATCGCTGCTGTAGAAATAGGCCTTTTCGCGCGGGTCCGAATACTTGTAGACCAGGAAGGCGTGATACATGCGCAGGATGTGCTCGTCGAAGAAACGCCCCGAACGCACCGGCCCCACCTGGGGCGAGTCGTTGCTGTAGAACACCGCAATGAAACGCGTGTCGCCCCACTCGATGTAATACTCGTAGGCCACATCCGACAAGGTCAGCCCCGATTGCGGGCGGATGTAATCGGGTGAGTTGGCAATCTTGATTGCCATCGGGCGGCGCTCGGCCAGGGCAGGATTGGGGAAGGGCAGCCCTGTCAGCGGGTTGATCTCGTAAGGCAGCGTTCCGCCGTCGTCGGGCGTGGGCGGCACGACGTAGGCCGGCGCCTGTCCATTGGGCGCGACCTCCACGGTCGGCATCGGCGTGATGGTGGCCGCCGGTGGCGCGTCGATGGGCAGGCCGAAGATTGGCTCGGGTGCGGACTCGCCGGGTTGGAACGGCGTGGGCGTTGGAGAGGGCAGGGTGGTTGGCGCCTGCTCCGTGGCCGCATCGGCGCCGCAGGCGCTCAACAGCAGCAGGAAAAGGGCCAGGCTGGGGAAGGCCAGCCAAACGGAACGGGACGCGGTTTTGAACATGCCTGAATTCTACCAAAGCCGCCCGCCCCCTGCGCTGCGGCTGGGACGGAATTCCGCGCGGCCTTTGCCTGGCATTCGCAGATTGCCAACCCGCCCCACTTGGACGCCTGCAAAAACTGATACAATTGCCCCGCCCATGTTGATCCTAATCACGGTTCTTTTGTTGATTCTCCCCGCCCTGGCGCTGGTGATTCTGTACATCCTGCGCCCGAACTTTCGTTATTTCTGGCTGGTGGCCCTGGGCGGTGCCCTGCCGGCCTGGATCAGCGCCTGGGCCTGGCTGGCGATGCTTCCAATGCGCTTTCAGTTGCCGCCCTGGCAGCCGGCTTCCCTGTTCCTGGATGCGCCCGCCTTTCTGGTGGACGGCGTCTCCTGGCCCTTTGTCGTCAGCCTGGTGTCGCTGGCCTTGTCCATCCTGCTTACCGCCGTGGTGCGGCAGGACCTGACCGACCCCATGCCCTGGGCGGGAACCCTCCTGTTGACGGGGGTGGGGGTGTTGGCGGTCACAGCCAACAATCCCCTCACGCTCGTGCTGGTTTGGGCCGCGCTCGACCTGGCCGAACTAATCACCCAACTGCGCTCGGTGGAAACCCCCTCCGCCAGTGAACGGGTGGTGATTGCCTTCTCCACCCGCGCGGCGGGCATTGGCCTGCTGATCTGGGCCAACGTGTTGAGCGTTTCAGAAGGGGGCCGGCTCGACTTTCCCTCCACGTCGCCTGCCGTGGGCTTGTACCTGCTCGTCGCGGCGGGGCTGCGGCTGGGCGTCCTGCCCCTGCACCTGCCCTACGCCGCCGAATCCAAGCTCAGGCGCGGAATGGGCACGGCCATGCGTCTGACCTCCGCCGCCTCCAGCCTGGTTCTGCTGGCGCGCATCCCGCCCGGCGCCATTGCCTCCCCCCTGACCCCCATCCTGTTTGTGTTCACCGCCCTGGCCGCCGTCTACGGCGCCTGGACCTGGCTGCGCGCCCCCGACGAACTGGCCGGGCGGCCATTTTGGGTGATTGGCCTGGCCGCGCTGGCTGTGGCCTCGGCCCTGGGCGGATCCCCGTTGGGGGCGGCCGGCTGGGGCCTGGCCCTGGTGCTGACCGGCGGGGCCTTGTTCCAGGCCTCGGTGCAAATGACCTGGGTCAACCGCGCGCTGCTGGCCGGTGGATGGATCATTTCCAGCCTGCCGTTTTCGTTGACGGCCAGTGCCTGGCAGGGAGAATCTCCGGTCTTTGCGCCGGCCTGGCCTTTCCTGCTGGCCGCGCAGGCCATGCTCCTGGCAGGCTACGTTCGTCATGCCCTGCGGCCCGGGATTCGCGACAGCGCGGATTCGATGCCGCCGTTTTCGCGCACCTTTTACCCGGCCGGCATCGGCCTGTTGCTGGGGTCAGCCGTGGCGCTTGGTTTCATCGGCTGGGATGGGGCTTTGCGTGTAGGCAATGTCGTCGCTTCCCTGTCCGCCGCGCTCCTGGCGGCGGGCTGGGTGTGGGCTGCCCCGCGCCTGCCCTTCCTTAACCCCATCCGCGCCCACTGGATTCGCCCCGCAGGCACCTCCTGGTTGGATGCGGTCTATCGCGGCCTGTGGTCGCTGTATCGCGCCTTGGGCCGCCTGGCCGATTGGGTTTCCGCCGCGCTGGAAGGGGAGGGCGGCGTGATGTGGAGCCTGGTGTTCCTGGCCCTGCTCATTTCCTTTATGTCGCAGGGAACGCCCTGATGGATGCGGCCTTCTTCTCCTGGCTGGCGGTTGGCATCCTGCTGCTGGCCGCGCCCCTGTTGATGGCCGTCCGCGACTGGCGCTGGATGCTGGGCCTCCTGGCCGCCGCCTATCTGGCGGTTTTCCTGCTGGTCGCCCGCCACTGGCCGCTGGGCATGGCGGTGGTCAAACTGGTGACCGGCTGGATGGCAATTGCCGCCCTGGGCGCCACACGTTTGTCGCTGCTCCAGCCCGGGGAGGAGCGCGGCGCTTTCCTGGTCGAGGGCAGTTTCTTCCGCCTGTCTGGGTCCGCCCTGGTGCTGCTGATTGCCGCCAGCGGCGCGCCCGGCATAGAGAAGGCCATTCCAGGCATCGGCCAGCCCGTGATCGTGGGCGGCCTGACGCTTGTTGGCATGGGCCTGTTCCAGCTGGGGATGACCTCCGATGCTCTGCGTGTAGTCATCGGGTTGATGATGATCCTGGCCGGTTTCGAAACCATCTACGCCGCGGTTGAAAGCTCCATCCTGGTGGCGGCCCTGCTCTCGGCGGCCAACCTCGGACTGGCGCTGGCAGGCTCCTACTTGCTGCTGCGTTCCCTGCCGGCCCGCGAGGAGGAGGAGGATCTGCAGTGAGCGCGCCTGCGATTTGGATCGGGGTTCCGCTGGTTGTGGCCGTGCTGGCCCTGTTGATTCCCAACGAGCGCATCAATGCGGCCCTGGGCGGGGCGGCCTCCGTGCTGTTGAGCGCCATCGCCCTGTTCATTCCCTTCGATCAGGCCCTGCTGATTGGCCCCGTTTCGGTGAAGATCGCTTCTTCGTTTCAGGTTCTGGGCCGCAGCCTGGCGTTGAACCCCGCCGACGGCGCATTGCTGGCCATCCTGTACGGGCTGGCGGCGCTGTGGTTCTTCGGGTCCGAGGCGGCCGGTGTGGCGCGCCGGCTCGTTCCACTGGGCCTGGGGGTGCTGGCGCTGATGGTGGCTTCGATTGCCGTCGAGCCTTTTCTGTACGCCGCCATCTTCATCGAGATCGCCGCCCTGGTGAGCATTCCGCTCCTCACGCCGCCGGGCCAGACGCCCGGGCGCGGCGTGATGCGCTTCCTGGTGTACCAGACCCTGGCCCTGCCCTTCATCCTCTTTGCCGGTTGGATGCTGGCAGGCGTCGAATCCAGCCCTGGCGACCTGGCCCTGACCGTGCAGGCCGCCACCATGCTGGGAATGGGCTTTGCCTTCCTGCTGGCGGTCTTTCCGCTGTACAACTGGATGCCAATCCTGGCCGAGGAGTCCTCGCCTTTTGTGGCGGGATTCCTGTTCTGGTGCCTGCCGACCATTACCATCATCTTCGGCCTGGGCTTTTTCGACCGCTATGCCTGGCTGCGCACGTCGCCCGCCATTGTCAATGCCCTGCAACTCTCCGGGATCCTGATGGTGGCGACGGGTGGTGTGTGGGCGGCTTTCCAGCGCCACCTGGGCCGCATCATGGCCTATGCCTCCGTCTTCGAGACCGGCTGCGTCCTCCTGGCCCTGGGCGTCCAGCCCTCCCTCGACGCGGTCCAGATCATCTTCCTGGGCCTCATCCCGCGCGGCCTGGGCCTGGCGGTCTGGTCGCTGTCGTTGTCCCTTCTGGCGCGCAGAGCCGAAACACTGCGCTTCACCGCTGTTCAGGGACTGGCGCGTTCCCTGCCCCTGGCCTCGTTGGGCGTGGTGCTGGCCACCTTTTCCGCGGCGGGATTTCCCCTGCTGGCGGGATTCCCTCCCCGCCTGGCCCTGTGGGAGGGATTGGCAGGCGGTTCGATGCCCACGGCCTTCTGGCTGCTGCTGGGCGTGTTGGGCCTGCTGGTGGGAGCCGTGCGCTCGCTGGCGGTGTTGGTCATGGCGCCCGAGTACACGGAGTGGGCCTGGGGCGAGACCTGGGTGCAGCGCGTCATGCTGGGACTTGGGGTGCTGGGCCTGTTCATCCTGGGCCTGTTTCCGCAGGCGGCGCGCCCCCTGTTGGAGGGACTGCCGCTCATGTTCGAGCGCCTCGGGCAATAAGAAACGGCCCGAAAGTTCGCGGAGCGCGGACTTGGGTCCGCAAGGCGGAAGCACGCTCAAGGCCCGGACTTTCAATCTGGCGTGCTATAATCCTGCAAATTTTCGGAGGACGCATGGAATTCGAGCAAATCATCAAACGCCTGGACTGGCTGGAGACCGAACAGCGCAAGACCAAGGCCGACATCACAGCCGTCGAGAATAAACTGGCCGCCATCGAAACCTCGGTGGATGCGGTGGCGAAGCAGATCAAGGGCCTCGGCAAGGAAGTCGCGGACGCGGCCTCTTCCGCCGCCCGCCTGAACCAATTCACCGAAATGCTCTCCAGGCAGCGGGATGATTTCACGCGCGCGCTGGAGGAGATGGAAAAGAAGAACCAGCAGCGCGAACGGGACGCCGCCAAACGTCATGTGGAAGGCCTGGAACCCCTGCAGATCGAAATGGAGAGGGTGAAGAAAGCCTTCATGGCCGACGTGACGGCGCTCAAATCCGAGTTGAAGGTGCGCTTCACCGACCATGCCCGCCTGTCCGATTCGATTTCAGAGTCCAAGACCCGCATCGACGAGGTGGCCAAAGTCTATGAAGAGGTCAAGGGCGCGCAGCGCATCCTCGACGAGAACCGCCGCCAGGACATCAAGCGTGTGGCCGATGTGCAGGGCGAACTGACCGCCCTGCGCAAGCGCATCGACGAGGTGCGCGGCAGAACCGACCTGAGCAACGACAGCCTGCGCAACATGGAGAACCGCATTGCGGAATTGCTCTCCTCGGAGAACGAGCGCAAGACCGCCCAGATCGCATTCATCGAACAGCAATCCCTGGCCCAGATCGAACGCGACCGCACGCTCAAAGCCTGGATCGAAAAGCTGGAGGAGTTCAAGATCACCAGCCATACCCTTGATACCCAGCTGGCTTCCATCGACGAATCCCTGCGCCTGGCCAAAAAAGTGCAGGAAACCTACACCGACCTCAACGTCAAACTCGAACGCCGCATCACCGAGGTTTCCGAGATGCAGCGTCTGGCCGAGGACCGCGTCCGCCAGGAGTGGATCACCTTCAAGGCCGACGACCAGAAGCGCTGGACCGGCTACACCCTCTCGCAGGAGGAATCCCTGCGCGACCTCAAGAAGGAGATGGAGCGCATCGAAGGCCGCGCCGTCACCCTCGATGACATGGTGCAGGTCATCCAGGACCAGATGCAGCAAACCTCGGATGCCACCGAAAAGCAGCTGCAGGAGGTCATCAACGTCTTCCACGAATGGTTGACCTCCTACGAGCGTATCATGGGCCATAGCAAGAAGGCGCCCGCCCGCAAAGCCCGCTCATAAGCGACAGACAGGATGCGAATTCCATGCGCGTGATCGGCACTGCGGGCCACGTGGACCACGGCAAGTCCACACTGATCGCCGCCCTGACCGGCGTCCACCCCGACCGCCTCAAAGAGGAACAGGCCCGCGAGATGACCATCGAACTGGGCTTTGGCTGGCTGACCCTGCCGGGCGGGGAGGAAATTGGCATTGTCGATGTGCCCGGCCACCGCGATTTCATCGAAAACATGCTGGCGGGCATCGGCGGCATCGACGCCGCCCTGCTGGTCATTGCCGCCGATGAAGGCGTCATGCCGCAGACCCGCGAACATCTCGCCATTCTCGACCTGTTGCAGATCCCCGCGGGGTTGATCGTGCTCTCGAAGACCGACCTGGCCCCCGACCCCGACTGGCTCGACCTGATCGAAGCCGACGTCCGCGCCGCCGTTCGGGGCACCGTCATGCAGGATGCGCCGCTCGCGCGGGTCTCCGCCAAAACGGGACTCGGCCTCGACGGCCTGATCCACACCCTCTCCCAGCTCCTCGAAACCAAACCCGCCCGCCTGGACCTGGGCCGCCCGCGCCTGCCCATCGACCGCGTCTTCACCATGAGCGGATTCGGCACGGTCGTGACCGGCACCCTCAGCGACGGCAGCCTGTCCCTGGGCGACGATGTGCAAATTCTTCCCAGCGGCCTGGCGGGGCGCGTGCGCGGCTTGCAGACCCACAAGAAGAAGGAAGAACAGGCCGCGTCGGGTTCGCGCACGGCGGTCAACATCTCGGGCGTGAACGTGGAGGAAGTGCGCCGCGGCGACGTGGTCGTCCGCCCGGGCCAATACCAGCCCACGCGCCGCCTGGACGCGCGGTTTCGCCTGTTGAAGGACGCCTCGGCGGCGCTCCAGCATGGCAGCGAGGTCAAGGTCTTCGTCGGTTCGAGCGAGACCATGGCCCTGCTGCGCCTGCTGGGCGCGGAGGAACTCCAGCCCGGGCAGGAGGGTTGGGTGCAGCTCGAACTGCGCGATCCCGTGGTGGCCGTGCGTGGCGACCGATACATCCTGCGACGGCCATCCCCTGGCGAGACCCTGGGCGGCGGTGTGATCGTCGACCACCAGCCCAAAGGCCGCCACAAGCGCATGGATGGGTCGGTGCTCAAATCGCTCGAAGCGCTCTCGCAGGGTTCGCCCGCTGACGTCTTGTTCGAGGCCGCGCTGGCCTTGCAGGCTGCCTCGCTGAAAGAGATGGTTGCCCGTTCGCGGCTCGACTCTGCGCCTGCGGCGGCGGCCCTGGCCGAATTGCTCGAAAGCGGCAAGCTGATTGTGCTGGAGGAGGGCGCACCTTCCGTCACGTCGGACCTGCTGGCCCTGGCCCTGCCGCATTGGAATGCCCTGCGCGACAAGGCCTTGCAGATTGCGGCGGACTACCACCGCAATTATCCGCTGCGGCGCGGCATCCCGCGTGAGGAATTGAAGTCCAGGCTCAAGCTCCAGCCGCGTTTTTTTAATGCTGTTCTTGCGGCTTTTATTCAACAAAGCCTGTTGATCGAACATCGTAAATCCAAAATCGAAAACCTGATTTCCCTCCGCGCGCATGAGGTTCATTTCGACGAGGGGCAAAAGGTCAAGGTCAAAACCTTGCTGCGGAAATTCGAAGCCAATCCGTATGCGCCGCCCTCTGTCAAGGAAGCCCAGGCCGAAGTGGGTGCGGAACTGTACAACGCCCTGCTCGACTCGGACCAGCTGACGGCCGTTTCGCAGGAGGTCGTCTTTCGCAGGCAGGAATATGACGCCATGACGGCGAAGATCAAGGCGGCCCTGGCGCAGAACGGACAGATCTCCCTGGCCGAGGTGCGCGACCTGTTCGACACCAGCCGCAAATATGCCCAGGCCCTGCTCGAACACCTGGATGCCATCGGCGTGACGATGAGGGATGGGGATTTCAGGAAGTTGAGAAAGGGGTAGTCATGCTCACGATCATGCCCAACAGAAACCGTCTCCTGGCGTATGAGATCCTCAGTCTTCTATTTTATGTTTTGCTGCTTTGCGCTTTTTACGTCTCCTCCGAGACCTTTAATGTCTCCAGATTGCTCGGGCTTGGCATCGGTGTGGCTATATTCCTTCTATGGAAGATATGGAGGAACCCTGTGGACGTGCGCCACTATAGGCTTGTTCTTGGCCCGGCCGGCATCGAAGGTCCTTTGAATGGGTTTTCCAGGAAGAGACAAATGATGCGTTATGACAAAATAACCAGGGTGACGGCAGGCAAATTCAGGTTGCTTGCGGCGCCTTGCATTAAGGGTGAAAATAAATATTTTGGCATCATGATCCATTATTCCATCAGCGACGAGGACTACCATCGGATCCTCGAAAAGTTGAAAGACGCTGGTGTTTCCCTGAGCCGCGATCTTGTATTGCTGTAACAGACCTGAAAGCAGCGAAATCGATGCAAGATCGAATTGTTGCGCTGAATCTTAGGAATTGAGGCCCCCATGTGTGGACGTTTTACTTTAACCGTCGATCCCGCCGACCTTCAGGATGCCTTCGCCGAATTCACCTTTCCCTCGCAGTTTGCCCCGCGCTTCAACATCGCGCCAACCCAGCCCATCCTGGCCATCCCCAACGACGCAAGGAACACCGCCGACTTCTTCGTGTGGGGCCTGATCCCCTCCTGGGCCAAGGACCCGGGCATCGGCCAGCGTCTGATCAACGCGCGCGCCGAGACGCTGGGCGAGAAACCCTCCTTTCGCGGCGGGTTCAAGTACAAGCGCTGCCTGATCTTGGCCGATGGCTTCTACGAGTGGCAGGCCCAACCTGGAGCGAAGACCAAAGTCCCGCATTTCATCTTCCTCAAGGATCGCCGTCCCTTTGCCTTTGCGGGTTTGTGGGACGAGTGGCACGCGCCCGACGGCGGCTCGCTGCGCTCGGCTACCATCATCACCACCGAGCCGAACGAGTTGATGCTGGGCCTGCACAACCGCATGCCTGTCATCCTCGACCCCGCGGACTATGCCGAATGGCTCGACCCTGCGCCGCGCGCGCCCGGCAGCCTGCAAGCCCTGCTCAAGCCATTCCCCGCGGAGCGCATGTCTGCCTACCCCGTCTCGACCCTGGTCAATGCCCCCGTCAATGACCGCCCGGAGCTGGTCGTGCCTGTCTGACCCTTCGGCCGCCTCCCCGCATGAAGACCTTCCTCCTCTCCCGGTTTCCCGCGCTGGCCTCGCGGGATTTTTTGCTGTTCATCGTCGGGCAATTCATCTCGGTCATCGGCACCTGGATGCAGGGCACGGCCCAGCCCTACCTGGCCTACCGCATCTCGGGCAGTTCGCTCGACCTGGGCTTGATCGGCGCGGCCACCACCCTGCCGACTTTTTTGCTGGCCCTGCCCGCAGGCGTGCTGGTCGAGCGCTGGGACAAGCGCGGCACGGTCATCGTCCTGCAGTCCGTCATGGCGGGCCTGGCCTTCGCCCTGGCGGCGCTCACCCTCAGCGGGCGCATCCAAATCTGGCACATCACCCTGATCGCCTTTCTCTTTGGGACGGCCAGCGCCGTCGAAATCACCGCCCGCCAGGCCATGTTGATCGAACTGGTGGGGCGCGAAGCCCTGCCCAGCGCCATTGGCTTGCAGACGACGGCCTTCAACCTGGGGCGCGTCCTCGGCCCGAGTCTGGCCGCCCCGTTCATGGCCCTGGGCAGCGAGGGCATGGCCTTTTTCATGAACGGGATGAGCTTTCTGTTCGTGATCTTTGGCCTGCTCTTTGCGCAGACGCGGTACAAGCTCCCGCCGCAGAAAGGGGCGGGTCGGCGGAACCTGCTGCGCGAATTCGTGGAAGGCCTGGAATACATCCTGAAGAATCGGGTGACCGGGTCCATTGTGGCGATGGCGGGCCTGCTGGGCGCTTTGGGCCTGCCCCTGCTTCAACAACTCCCTGCGCTGGGGCGGGATGTGCTGCACACCCTGCAAGATACCGAGAGTTCGATTGCCTTGCGCACCAGCCAGTTGTATGCCGCCCAGGGCGTGGGCGCGCTGGCGGCGGCCCTGTTGGCGGCCTTTTTCAGCGGCGCGCGCCGCAAGGGACTGGTGCTGGTGCTTGGGCAGGCGGCCTTTGTCGGCGCGGCCCTCTTTCTCGGCGGCGTGACGTACCTGCCAGTCGTTCTGATTCTGTTGGCAGTCATCGGCTGGGGCGCGGTGACGCAACTGGTGACGATGAACATGTTGATCCAAATGCAGGTGCCCAACGATCTGCGCGGGCGGGTGTTCAGTTTCTACCTGTGGGCCTTGCAGGGCGTGGCGCCCGTGGGCAGTCTCGTGATCGGCTGGTGGATGCAGCAATGGGGCTTTTCCGCCTCGGTGCTTTCGAGCGCAGTTTTCCTGTTGGTGATGTACACCGGAATCCACATTGCCAACCCCGACCTGCGCGCCCAAAAGGGTTAATCCAGGATGAGGATATGGCTTGACGGGGACGGAAGCGCCTATTATGATGCTGGGCGGAGAAATAAAAACGATGGAAAACCAACCCTTCCCCGAGCCTGGTTCGGGGGAAGATAACAAGAAGAAAACCCGCGGTCCCGGCCTGTTTTCCCGCTGGACGGGCGCCCTGCTTCAGATGGGCCTGGGTGAATCCCTGTTGCGCGCCAGCACGAATATTTTTGCGGTGATCGCGATCCTGGTGGTGATCTGGCTCGTGCAGGCCTTTTACCGCCAGGGGGCCTTCGACGCGCGGACTTTGGCAACCCAGAGCGCAAACCCGACCGAGGAAATGGTGTCGGCCACCCCGGTCCCGCCGCCCGCCGACCCCTCGGCGCTGGGGATTTCCCGCCTGGCGCAGGTACACACCACCATTCCCAGCCGTCCGCGCCAGGAGATCGAGTGGTACATCGTCCAGGAAGGTGATACGGTCTTTGGCATTGCCGAAAAGTACGGGCTGCAGCCACAGACGATCCTGTGGGGAAATTACGGCACCCTGCTCGACGATCCGCATAACCTGAAAGCCGGGCAAAACCTGATCATCCTGCCCACGGACGGCACCTATTATGAGTGGCAGAGCGGCGACGGTTTGAATGGCGTGGCCAAATTCTTCGGCGTGCAGCCCGGGGATATTGTTAATTACGCCGGCAACGGCCTGGACCCGGCCACCGTTGGCGATTATGCCGCGCCCAATATCGCGCCGGGCACGTATTTGATCATCCCCGGCGGCCAGCGGGAGTTCGTTTCGTGGAGCGCGCCGCTGGGCATTACCCGCGACGATCCCGCCTATGCGCGCGTGCTGGGACCCGGGGCCTGCGACCCCGTCAGCGGCGGTGCGATTGGGTATGGAGCTTTCATCTGGCCGACCAACAAGCACTACCTGTCGGGCTTCGATTACTCGCCCAAGTCCAATCACTGGGGCATCGATATTGCGGGCAATACCGGCGAAGGCGTCTACGCCGCCGACGCCGGCGTGATCGTATATGCGGGCTGGAACAATTACGGCTACGGCAACATGGTCATCGTTGACCACGGGAACGGCTTTCAAAGCCTGTACGCCCACTTGAGCGACATCTACCGCTTCTGCGGCCAAAGCGTGGGGCAGGGCGAGGGCATCGGCGCGGTGGGAAGCACCGGCAACTCCAGCGGCTCCCACCTGCACTTCGAGATCATGACGCCCACCTACAAGGTCAATCCCTGGGATTACCTCCCGCCGCCGTAATCTTCAACGAAAAAACTTCCCCCGCCCCCAACCCCGTCACGTGGACACGCGCAGCGCCTGCGGCTGGATTGAAATTGGATAGGATGATTTCTCCCAATCCTTCATCCGTGCGCTGGACTTGGGCGGAATGGTCTGGGAAGGAAAACCCAAATACAAATCAGTGGACGCCGCCCTTGATGACTTGGAAGCGGCACTCGAAAAAATCATTGAGGAAATTGGGTAAAACAAATACCCCTTGTTGTAAGCGAGTAAGTTATAATGAGGATATACAGGATATATCCTATGGCAAATAAAATCTTAGTCTCTCTCCCTGAAAAATTTCTTGAAGAAGTTGATAAAGTTGCGGTATCGGAGCACCGTTCGCGCAGTGAATTGATTCGCGAGGCATTGCGGATGTATTTCGAAGTCAAAAAAAACAAAGTAGGAGAACAACCCGCTAGTTATGTGGTTAAGAAACCCAGGGCAAAACCCAAGAATCATTTTCCAAACATTGAAATGGTTCAGTCTGCAGGAGGCACAAGTGCTGTGATTCGTGGCACACGCATTTATGTATACATCTTGATCGGCTATTTGTTAATTGGGGAAACGCCTGAAACGATTACAAAGGAGATTATCCCGCATATTAACCTACCACAGGTGTATGAAGCCATGCGGTACTATTTTGTTCATCGAGCAGAGATCGACAAAGAGCGGGAGGAAAATACGGAAGAGGCTTCCCGCCGCATGTTGCTGGAAAGGCTTGGCGAGGAGAAATATAGGGAGATTACGGGCGGATGAGTAACGAAATCAAAAAATCAAAAAGAGCGCACCCAAGTTGCTTCTCGATGAACATATTTGGGCTTACCTTGCAAAACTTTTACGTGAGCAGGGTTTTGATGTTATCCATGTTAATGAAGTTGATCTGGTTGCCACACCTGATGAAAAGATCATGGCATATGCCGCTGACGAGCATAGGGCGGTTGTCACATTTAATATCAAACATTACATTCCTCTTTCTATTCAATATTTTGAAGATGGCAAGGAACATTATGGCGTTGTGGTATCGAGGGCGATTTCTCAAGGGGAACTTCAAAGACGGGTGACGAAACTTTTGGAAAGCGTCACCGCAGAAGAATTGATAAATGCTGTGCGATATTTGTAGTCGGAGTCGAAAGGCTCCGATTTTGGTTGATTACAGTTGGATGTAAAATATCCCCATGACAAAATTCTCCTCAATCTACCCCAACATCGCCGCGTGGACACGCGTAGCGCCTACGGCTGGATCGAAATTGGACAGGACGACGATTCCCAATCCTTCATCCGCGCGCTGGACATGGGCGGAATGTCATGAGTGACCTGAAAATGGATTTATAATCAGGACAGATTTGGAGGTTGCCATGACACTTTTAGAACAAATCGAAAAGCAATTGAGCGTTTTACCCCCTGAAAAGCAGAGTGAGGTATTGGATTTCATCGCATTTCTGCAACAGCGCGCAAATGTCTTGCCGCCTGTACAACGCCGTCCGCTTAAAAAACATACAGCATTTGGCTCGTGGAAAAACCGCAAAATTGACGCGGTCAAGTATCAACAAAATCTGCGTGCCGAGTGGGACATTTAATGATTGCGGTTTTTGACACGAACATTGTGATCGATGCGCTCAATGGCGTCGTCGAAGCGGACGATGAATATAGCCGTTATGAGCGCGTACTTATCAGCCGTGTCACGTGGATGGAAGTATTGATTGGCGCGGAAGGTGACGACTCTGACCTGCGCGATTTTCTTGAAACGCATTTCGAGATCATTCCGCTTGACCTGGCAGTTGCGGATACCGCAGTCCAATTGCGCCGCGAACATCGCATTCGCCTGCCCGACGCAATTATTTGGGCAACTGCGCGTGTGAATGAGGCAGTCCTGGTCACGCGCAATACAAAAGACTTCAATCCCAGTTGGGACGGAATTCGTCTGCCATATACCCTGTAATGCAAATCGGAGTCGAAAGGCTCCGATTTTGTTTGACTGCGGTTGGAGATCCCCCCCCATGACAAAATTTCTCATCAACCTACCTTAACCCTGCCGCGTGGACACGCGCAGCGCCCACGGCTGGATCGAAATTGGACAAGATGACGATTCCCAATCCTCATTTTTCTGCCGAGACGGTGTTTTTTTGAGGGGTATAATTTGAGCAAGAGACAGGAGACTTACCATGACCCGAACATTTACTGCCGTAATTCACAAGGAAGATGACTGGTATGTGGCAGATTGTCCCGAAGTAGGGACGGTCAGCCAGGGTAAAACCGTCGAGGAGGCAATTGCCAATCTAACAGAAGCAACTGAACTATATCTGGAAGAATTTCCGCTGCCAGAAAAAAGCCATCCAATTTTGACGACTTTTGATGTAGCAACTTATGCCTAATTTGCCACATTTATCTGGCAAGGAAATCATCCGCGTATTGGAACGGCTTGGTTTTGTTCAGGTGCGACAGCGTGGAAGCCATGTTGTGATGAAGAAATCCACGTCAGAAGGAAGTGTTGGCTGCGTTGTACCTTTGCACGGTGAAGTGGCAATTGGAACTTTGCACAGCATTCTCAAACAGGCAAAAATTTCACCAGATGAGTTTGTAAAAGCGGCGAAGTAATTTCAATCGGAGTCGAAAGGCTCTGATTTTGTTTGGCTGCGGTTGGATGTAAAATACCCCCATGACAAATTTCTCATCAATCTACCCCAACCCCGCCGCGTGGACACGCGTAGCGCCTGCGGCTGGATCGAAATTGGACAAGACGACGATTCCCAATCCTTCATCCGCACGCTGGACATGGGCGGAATGGTCTGGGAGGGCAAGCCCAAATACAAAACAGTGGACGCCGCCCTTGATGACTTGGAAGCGGCGCACGAAAAGATTATTGAGGAGATTGGGTAAAATATCCCCATGAAATTTGACCCCAAGATTCACCACCGCCGTTCCATTCGCCTGAAGGGATATGATTACCGTCAGGCGGGCGGGTATTTTGTCACGATAGTCACGCAGGGACGCGATATGTTGTTCGGGGAAGTGGTCAACGGGGAGATGATTTTGAACGACGCGGGAGAAATGATTGTCCGTTGGTGGTTGGAATTGCCGAACAAATTTCCCAACGTCAACGTGGATATTTTTGTCGTCATGCCCAACCATTTTCATGGGATCATTTTTATCATCGACGACGCGGAATTATCCGTCGTAGGGGACGACCTCCGTGTCGTCCCCGGTTTGGGCGATAACGGCGGCGGCGAAAACGGCGAATACGAGGGCGAACACGGAGGTTCGCCCCAACCAATAGGTTCGCCCCAACAAACGGATTCGTCCCGACGAACGGATTCGCGGCAAAAACGCCCAAACGCACCGTTATCGCAGATGATCCAATGGTTCAAAACGATGACCACCAACGAATACATTCGCGGAGTCAAAAATTTGGGATGGAAGCCGTTCAACGGCAAAGTCTGGCAACGGGATTATTACGAGCATATCATTCGTAACCCATCCGCCGCGGACAGGATCGCCCGTTACATCGAAGCCAATCCAGCGCGATGGGAAAAAGACAAAGACAACCCAAAGCGGAAATAAATTACATCCATCACTACCCCACAAGGCTCATATCCCCTACACTTGGGATATGAGCCGTTCCAATCCCCAATCTCCAATTACCAAAATCCGCACAGGCTGCCCCGCCCACAACTGCGGCGGACGTTGTCTGCTGATCGCGCACATCGCGGACGGAAAAATCGTCCGCCTTGATACCGATGACCGACCCGACACGATAGCGGCTCCGCAGTTACGCGCTTGCGCCCGCGGACGTGCTTATCTGCGTCGACAATATCATCCAGATAGGTTGCTGTATCCGCTGAAACGGGTGGGGAAGCGCGGCGAGGGGAAGTTCGTCCGCATTTCGTGGGACGAGGCTCTGGGCGAAGTCTCCAGCCAGATGGTTAGAGTCAAGTCTGAGTACGGCAGCGACGCGCTTTTCGTCCCGTACGGCACAGGAAGTTATAACCAGCTCAACGGGTCGCACGTCGCCCGCCGTCTGATGAATCTCTTTGGCGGCTGTCTCGGCATTTACAACTCCTACTCGTGGGGCGCGACCAACATCGCTACGCCCACCGTGTACGGCACACTCGTCACAGGCAACCAGCGGCAGGACTGGCTCAACAGCCGCTACATCATCATGTGGGGCTGGAACCCCGCCGAGATGCGCGATGGCACCAACTCCGATTATTTTGTGAAACTCGCAAGAGAAAACGGCGCGCGCGTGGTTTGCATTGACCCGCGTCACTCGCTCTCTGCCGCCGCCCTCGCCGACGAGTGGATTCCCATCCGTCCTGGCACCGACGCCGCGATGATGAGCGCGATGGCGTACGTGATGCTGACCGAAAATTTGCACGACGCCGATTTTGTCCGCACGCATTGCGTCGGCTTCGACGCGAGTCAAATGCCCGTCGAGGGCGCCGAAAGTTACTCCGATTACCTGCTTGGCGCGCGCGACGGAATTCCCAAAACGCCCGAATGGGCAGAAGCCATCACCGCAGTCCCCGCCGCCACCATTGCGCGGATTGCCCGCGAGTACGCCATGTCCAAGCCCGCCGCGTTGGTTCAGGGCTACGGGATGCAGCGCCGCGCCTATGGCGAGCAGGGTGTCCGCGCGGGCTGTGTGCTTGCCGGGATTTCTGGC
>JBMOMS010000066.1:0-21020 GCA_049324895.1 Chloroflexota bacterium | reverse complement strand
TTTTGCCGGAAAGGATGCCTTTTGGGGCAGAACCGTATTGCCCTTCGCCGTGGCTGCGATTATCAATTGGTTCTGAACCGCCAAGGCCGCCAAGAACGCCAAGAAAACCAAGGAAACCTTAAACCTTCGCGGGCTTGGCGCTCTTGGCGGTTAATTTTGTGTGGTCCACAGACTCCACGATTAGGGGCAACGCTACCGCAGCTTTGTTAAGACGGCCCTTACGCAATACTGTTTGGATAAGAGCTGAACTGCCCGCATTTTGCCGGAAAGGATGCCTTTTGGGGCAGAAAAGCGGCTTCCCTAAACAGTATTGGTTTTAGGCCACTCGCAAGATACTGTGGATTAACAATGGGCGGGGTACCGCAACGTTCACGTTGCGTTGGCTTGGCAGCGCACAGCCTACTCGCAAGATTTATCTTGCGGTACCGAATACATGGTTTATGGCACAATTATTTGGTTAAGTCGCAACAGTCGCTTGTCCTCCCGCCAGAATCAAACAGATTCACCACAGAGTAATCATGAAAGGGTTTCACCCCGAAGGCTTGCATTGAGCGCGGTCGAAATGATGAAATTTCTGTGGCTTGTATGTAAGGCGGATTGCCAATCCGCCCCACATTTTCATGTCAGACCACAGAGAGTTAAATGGGGTCTTCCCTGAGGTGCTGCGACGATGGTCGAGCGGCGTTCCGCAAGCCCCGACTGGCTTCCCGAAACGGCTCCTGGCGCTCACATAATCCACTTCTTTAAGATTTCCTCCAACGCGGCGCGCGGGATGGGCTTGGTCAGGTAGTCATCCATGCCTGCCTCGAAGCATTGGTCGCGGTCGGCTTGCAGGGCGTTGGCGGTGACTGCCACGATGGGAAGGCGGGCGGAACTGCCCTTCTCCCGTTCGCGGATCAGGCGGGTGACCGTGGGGCCGTCCATGTCGGGCATTTGCATGTCCATCAGCACCAGGCACAACTCCTCCCGATACACGTGGTACATTTCCAGGGCTTCGCTGCCGGTGGAGGCGGTCAGGCTGGTCAGGCCCAGGGCGTTCAGTTGGTGGGCCAACAGGCGCTGGTTGATGAGGTTGTCTTCCACGATCAGGATGGGACGCCGACATTGGAAGGTTGTCGGGCTGGCCTGGGGCGCAGGCTCGGCCTGGGGTGTGGCTAGCAGGTCCCCGGTCAGGGGGATGGTTTCGGCTTGTTTCAGCGGCAGGCTCAACCAGAAGGTGGAGCCTTGTCCCTCGGTGCTGTCCACGCCCAGTTCACCGTGCATCAAGTCGGCCAGGCGGCGGGAGATGGCCAGGCCCAGGCCCGAGCCGCCGTATTTACGGGTAATGCTGTCGTCGGCCTGGGTGAACGGCTCGAACAGCCTGGGCAGGATGTGGGCGGGGATGCCGATGCCGCTGTCGCTGACGCTGAAGGTGATCATGTTGATCTGTTTCTGAAGCAGCGTGCCGCTGATGTGAACCTTGATTGCGCCCGCTTCGGTGAATTTGATGGCGTTGCCGATCAGGTTGGTGAGCACCTGGCGGATGCGGCCCGCGTCGCCTGTAACGCGGGCGGGAAGGTGGTCATCGAAAGCGACATCCAGGCTGAGGGATTTTTCGGCGGCGCGCGCGCGGAACAGGTCGACGGCTTCGTTGACGACCTGCCGCAGGTCGAAGGGCGCCAGGGTGAGCAGCAGCTTGCCCGCTTCGATCTTGGAGAAATCCAGGATGTCGTTGAGCAGGGTCAGTAGAGATTCGGCCGATTTATGCACGATGGTTGCGAATTCCCTTTGTTCGGGGTCGAGGTCGGTATCGAGCAGCAGTTCGTTCATGCCCAGGATGGCGTTCATGGGGGTGCGGATCTCGTGGCTCATGGTGGCGAGGAAGGCGCTCTTGAGGTAGGAGGCTTCCAGGGCGCGGTCGCGCGCCTCGGCCAGGTCCTTGTTCTTTTGTTCGATCTCCGAGGCGTTGGCCCGCAGGCGGTGCGTGGCCTGCTCGCGTTCGATCTCCGTGCCGACCCACTGGCCCATCAGGCGCAGCAGGTTCTTTTCGACGTTCGTGAAGGGCATCGGACGCGGGCTGGGGTTGGAGAAGCTGAGGGTGCCAAAGACATTTCCCCCCACAAGAACCGGTACGCCCAGGTAGGCCTCCAATTGGGTGGCCTCATAGCTGGGATGCTGGCTCCACTCGCTGGCGCTGGCCTTCTCGAAGCCGACCACCGAGCGGGCGCGGATGGTGGCCTCGCAATAGGTTTTTCCCAATTCCATTACACTGCCGTTACGGAAGGAATCGTTCCCGCGGGTGGCGTACACGATGTTGAACAACCCATCCTGCACGTGCGAGAGGATGCCCAGCTGCAGGCCGAAGCGCTGGCTGCCCAATTCGAGCAGTTGTTGCATCTTCTGGTCGAAGATCTCTTGCGAGGCGGTGATTTCGTACAAGGACCGCAGCATTTCCTCGTTCTTGCGCAGGATTTCCTCGGCTTGCGCGTTATGGATCGATTCGCCCAGCAGGTTGGCGGCGGCAACCAGGGCGTCACGCTCGGGGGCGCTCCACTCGTGGGGCGCGCGGCAGCTGTCGAACCCGATGAAGCCCCACCATTCCCGTTCCACGAAGACCGGCACCACCACCAGCGACAGAATCTCCTGCGGTTCCAGCAGGGCGCGTTCGTCGGCGGGGAAATCGGCCACGTGGCCGTAGACCAGTTTGCCCTGGCTGAGCAGTTCCACCCAGCGCCCAAAGCCCGCCTCCAGCAGGGGGATGTTTTGCAGGTCGGGATTGTCGATCTGCGGGGCGGTGCCCGCGTCGACCCATTCATGGGCCTGGTTGGTGAGCAGGGTGCCCGCCTCGTCGGTATGATTCTCGAAGATGTACACGCGGCTGACGTTGGTCGCCCGTCCCAACTGGTTGAGCACGGCGTCGATGCTGGCCTTCCAGTTGGGGGCGCGCAGCAATTTTTCGGCGGCAAAGGCCACGGCTTCGAGGATGGCCTCGCGCGACCAGAGCGCCTCCTCCGCCTGTTTGCGCTCGGTGATGTCGGTGCCGATGCCGATCAGGGTCTGTTGCGGGCCTTTGGCGTCTGCCAGCATCAGCCAGCGCCAGGAGCCGTCCTTGTGGCGCACGCGGTGCTCGTAGGGAATGCCATCCGCTTTGATTTCTCCGCCTGCCACACGGCGGATGTAATTCCGTTCCGAATCCAGGTCGCCGCCCGAGATGCGTTCCACCTGCCACCAGCCCTCGCCCAGGATTTCGGCGGGGGTGTAACCCAGGATGTGTTCGACCGACGGGCTGACGTAGATGATGCTGCCTTCCTTGTCGGCCACCAGCACCAGGTTGCCGATGGCGTTGAGGATCTGGTCGGAGAGCCGCAACCTTTCCTTTTCCGCTTCACGTTCGGTGATGTCCAGGGCATAGAGGTTGACATAGCCCATGTCCACAACGGGCGCGAAGACGCAGGAATACAGGCGGTCCGCGTGGCGCAGGAAGATTTCCCGTTGCTGCCCAAAGGCGAGGCGTTGGGCGGCCTCCTCGCACCATTCGCGGGGAGCCTTGTCCGTCCTGCCCGCGGCGGCTTCCAGCAGTTTCCTTCCGCTGGGGTTGGCATACATCACGCTGCCGTCGGGTTTTATGCGGATGACAGGATTGGGATTTTCGTCGGATATGAGGGCCAGGGAGCGGATCAGGTCGCGGTTCTGGTGCTCCTGGGTCAGGTCGCGCAGGATGGCGACCAGCATCGGATTGCCTTCCAACTGGCTGCATCCTATCGCGATTTCCACGGGTAGCTCGGAGCCGTTCCTGTGCAGGGCGCTTACGGAACGGAATTCCCCCATGCGCCGCAGCCTGGTTTTTTCGCGTTTGAACTGCTCGAAAAAGACCGCATGACTGGCATGATAACGCTCGGGCAGCAGCATGGAGAAGGGTTGTCCGACCACCTCACTGCGCGGGAACCCGAAGGTCTCCTCGAAAACAAGGTTGGCGCGCAGGATGTTGCCGTCCGTATCGATCAGCAGGACAGCGTCGGTGGTCAGGGAAAGCAGGATGTCAAGCATGTGTCAAATCGCCTCCGTGAGCTTCGCAGCGCTTTCACGCTGGTGGGAGAGAAAATTATAGGCCAGCAGCAGGATGAAGAGCGCGGCCATGACGGCCACCTGCACCCACACCACCTGGGCCAGGGTTTCATGGAAGAGTACGATGCCCAGCACCTGCGCCGCTCCCGCCGCCAATGCAAAGCGCGTCTCGCGTCCCATGCCCAGCGACAGGCGATAGTTGATGACCACATTGGCCAGCGCATACAGCGAGGTGGCTAACGCGTACAGCCAAAGCAGGCGCGCCACGCCCAGGTATTGCGGGCCGAACAAAAGGGTCACGATGAATTCGGGGAAGAACAAGGCGGCCAGGATGATGGGCGTGGAAATGCCCGCCACGATGCCGAGCGAGACCCACAACAGGTGGCGATGCGGCTCGCCTTTTTTTTGCCTCTGGGCCACGATGGGGAACATGGTGGTCACCACCGACCAGGTGGCGAAGAAGACGATGCGTCCGATCAGCGCCAGGGCGGCATACTGTCCCGCGGTTTCGGCCTCGTGGAAGCGGCGCACCAGCAACACGTCGCTGTTGTTGATCAGGATTTGTCCCAGTTGCGAGACCAGCACGGGCAGGGCAAAGGCCAGGATGGCGGCGCGTGTCTCCCGATCTGGCGGCGGAGCGGCGGGGAGTTTTTTCACGGCCAGGCGGGCGGCCAGCCAGGTGGCGACGAAGGACAGGCTGACGCCGAGCACCGCGCCGTTGACCGACAGGCCCAGCGCCACCAACCCCACGCCGAGCAGCAGGCGCGTCCACATCTCGACCTGGTAGGTGACGGCCAGAATCCCGAAGCGGGTCTGCCCTTGCAGCACGCCGCGTTCCACGCCCTGCAGCAGGCTGAAGGGCATGGCCAGGCCGAAGATCACAAAAGGCCAGGCTGAGGCTGTGTGGAAGAAACCCTGCCAGAGCGGCGCGCCCAGGGTGAAGGCTGCCGTCAGCGCCAGGCCAAATCCCAGGGCTGTCAGCGCCGTGAAGCGGCGCACCTGCGAGAGGGCCGCCGCGTCCCCATCGGCGCTGTGGATGGCGGCGTAGCGGGCGGTGGTCATTTGCAGCGGCACGGTGATGAAGGTGACCACCAGCAGCAGCGTGACAATCAGCGACAGGTCCGCGAACAGGGCCGGGCCGAGCCAGCGCCCGAGGATCAGGTTGTAAACGTAATTGCCCGCATTGACCACGGTCATGCTGATCATCAGGAGCAGGCTGGCCGAGGCCAGCTTCGAGCCAAGCAGGCCTTTCAACATGTCAACCCTGTCCCAGGGCGTGCTGCACCACGTCGAGCACGGTCTTGGAGCTGGAGGGTTTGCTCAGGAAGCCCTGGATGCCCTCCTGTTCGGCTTGCAGGCGGTCGTAGTCGTCGCCGCTGCCGGTCAGGATGACGACGGGAATGTCGTGCAGGCGCCCGTCGGCGCGCATGTGGCGCAGCAGGGTCAGGCCGTCCATGACGGGCATGGCCATGTCGACAATGACCAGGTCCGGTGCGGATTCGCCCAACTGGGCGAGCGCGTTCTCGCCGTTGGCGGCGGTGCGCGCCTCGTATCCGTTCTTGCGCAGGGTGTAGCTCAGCACGCGCTGGCTGTTGGGGTCGTCGTCTACGATCAAGATGGTGGTCATGGGTTCTCCACGCCGGGTCAAAAGCCCCTGGGCACGATCTGGGAGGGTTCGATGGATTGGAAGACCTGGTCGAACTTGGTGAGCTTAAGGATGCGCGCGGCGGCTTCGGCGCGCGGCCAGACCAGGCGCACGTCGCCGTTGGCCTGGCGCGCGCGTTTGAGTGCGCTGACCAGCACGGCCAGTCCCGCCGAGTCGAGCATGCTCACCTCGCCCAGGTCGAAGACGATGTGATTGACTTGTTGAGCCAGGTACTCGTCGCAGACCTTGCGCAGGGCGGGCGCCTCGAAGGCGTCCAGCCGGCCGTTCAGGGCGATGACGACAATCTTGAGGATATGTTCCGTGGTTGTGATTTCGATGGGCATGGGGGCCTCCGTTCATGGGCTTGTTTGAAAGTGTTTGACCAACCGCCAGGTGTTCCTGCGCCCGCGGCTTTCGTATTCGACCGAATTCATGACGGCCTTGATCAGGGCCATTCCGTAGCCGCCCTCGGCCAGGCTGTCGGGATCGGGCATGTGGACCTCGTCCAGGTCGACGTGGGCGCGCTGGCCGAAGTCGACGGTCTCGATGGTGAGGGAGTCGGTTTCGAGCAGGAAGCGGACGGTGATCATCTTGCGGTCATCGCCGTTGTAGGCGTGGTCGACCAGGTTGGTAAGCAGTTCCTGCTGGGCCAGTTCACACTCGCCGATGGTGGCTTCTGGAATGCCGGCCGCCAGCATCATTTTCCGCAGGCGTTCGGCGGGGACGCGCAGGGCGGCATACGTGGCAGGGATGACCAGGGATTCGGTTTCCATCGCTCACCTTACCTTGACGACGATCACCGTGCGGTCATCTTCCTGCGGGCCTCCCGCGGAGAATTGCGTCACGGCGTCGAAAAGCTGCTGCACGATCTCGCGCGCCGAATGGGTGCGCCCCAGCGCCAGGCAGGCCTTCATGCGCTCGTAGCCGAACATCTCGCCGCTGGGATTGCGGGTTTCGGGGAAGCCGTCCGAGGCGACCACGAAAAGATCGTCGGGGGACAGGGTGCGCGCGTAGGAGTTGAAGGCGTAGCCGTCCAGCACCCCGACGGGGATGTCCTGCGCTTCGAGCAGGATCGGGTCGCCCGTGGCCGGCGCATACAGCACCGGGCTGTGCCCGGCATTGCACAGCGCCAACTGGCGGGTGACAGGCTCGATCAGCCCCACGAAAACGGTGCTGAACATGCCGACGTTGGAGAAATCCTCGATCAGGTCGTTGTTCAGGCGTTCGATGATTTCGTGCGGCTGGGAGAAGGGCATGTTGCGCACGGCGGCGCGGGCGATGGTATGGGTCATGGCCATGAGCAGGGCGGCGGGCATGCCCTTGCCGGTCACGTCACCAACCATGAAGGCCACGGGGTGGTCGGGCCGCAGGATCACGTCGTAGAAATCGCCGCCCACCTGCAGGGCCGGTGTGGAGGTTGCGTAGATGTCCAGCCCGTCGATGGCGGGAATGGATTGCGGCAGGAGCGAGGTCTGCACCTGGCGCGCCACGTTCATCTCGGTTTCGAGGCGGGCGTGCGCCAGGGCTTCCTCGTGCAGGAAGGCATTTTCCAGCTGCGCGCCGATGTGGTCGGCAATGGACTGGGCCAGTTTGATGTCGGGGGAAGTGAAGTCGCCGCTCTTGTTGTACACGCCCAGCGCGGCGAAGACCTGTTCACGCACGGGCAGCGAAACCATCATCACATTGCGCAGGCCGATGGGCAGGGTGCCGGCTTCCTTGAACGTGTGCTTGCTGGTGTCGCGGCGGTAGAGCGTGGCCGCCACGTGGATGTGGTCATCGGACAGCAGGTTATTGCCCTTCTGGTGGATCAGGGCCGGCTGTCCGGGCTGGAGCAGGACGGTGAAGCCCCCGTTGACCTCCAGCAGGTGGCAGGCCTGTTCGAGCAGCAGGTCGAGCAGGGTGGGAATGTCCAGCTTGCGGCGGGTGGCCTGGCTCAACTCGTATAGCGCCACCAGGCGATCCTGGGTTTCGACCAGCGCGGCGGTCAGGCTTTCGAGTTCGGCGTCGGAGTTGAGCAGGTTGTCGAACAGGTCGAAGGTTATGGCGGCGGTGGGCAGCCAGGCCGCGGCGTCGACCCCGTGGAGTTCGAGGACCAGGCCCGAGGTCCGCGAGTGAACCGTGAGCGGGTGCGGGACGGTCGCGCCCCCTTCGGGGTGGCAGGCCAGGGGCGCATCCCCATCCAGCAGGCGCACGCAGCTGGCGCCCACCCGCAGCCAGGCGTCGGCCAGGGCGGCGAATTGCGGGCGGTGCGATTCGAGATAGTCGGCCAGCATGTCAGCCTGCGAAATCTTGCAAGGCTTCCTGTACGCCGGGGAAGATGTCGAAGGCTTTGTCGAGGCGGGTCAGTTCGAAGATCACGCGCACGGGTTGCTGCAAACTGCACAGGTGCAGGTTGCCGCCACGTTCGCGGCAGTGCTTGAGTCCGCGCACCAGGGTGGAGAGGGCGGTCGAGTCGATGAAGTTGACGCCAGCCAGGTCGATCACCAGTTTTGTGAGTTGGGCATCCATTTGCGTCTGGAGCCATTCCGTCACGGGCTTGATCTCGTGCGCGTCGAAGCGGCCTGTGAGCTGCAGGACGGGAACCTTGCCCTGGGTCGAAGTCGAAATATCCATCATGCCTCCTACTGCTTTTTCAAAATTTCCTGGAAGTGGATCAGGTACCAGTCCACCACTTCATCGATGGGCAGGCCGTTGGCGGCCATGTAGTTGTGCGAACCGATCTCCAACTGGCGCTCGGGGTGGTCGATGACGCGGCGGATCGAGTCGGCCATGCTGGCGGCATCGTCCGGCTCGAAGAACTCGCCGTCGTAGCCCTCCTCCTGCACCAGCTCGGCCAGGTCGCCCAGGTTGGGCAGCACGACCGCCTTGCCGAATCCGCCGGCCTGGTGCAACACGCCCGAACTGCCCGTGGTGGAGGTGTAAGGGAAGGCCACCACCCAGGACTCGCCGAAGATGCGCGGCACATCCTCTTCGGCCACGTAGCCGGTGTATTCCACACCCGTGACGTGGGCGTATTTCTGCTGGATGCCCGCCAGGTAGCCCGCCGCATTGGGACTGTCGGTGCCTGCGATGACCAGCCGCAGGCTGGGGTGGTCGGGTTGCAACATCGCGTGCGCCTCGATCAATTTGTCCACGGTCTTGTAGGTGCCAAACTTTCCAAAGGTCATCACGGTCGGCGCGCCGCCCGGCATGGTGTTGGGCACGGCATCGCTCGGTTCCTCGAAGGAGCCGTGCGGCGCGAGCACCACGTTCCGCGCGCCATATTTGCCTTCCAGGATTTCCACGTACTTGGGAATGGTCACGGCCACCATGTCGACCGAGAGCAGGAAGCGCGTGACGATATTGCCGACCAGGCGAATGACCGCCTCGATCAGCGGGTTGCCGCCGAAGCCCGCCGACTTGAGGTCGACCGTTTCCATGATGTTGTGCAGCAGGATGGCGACCTTGAAGCCCGAACGTTTCAACAGCCAGGGTGCAAGCAGGCCCAGCGTGGCGGGGATTTTTTTGTCGCCGAAGGTGGCGAACTGCAAATTGAACAATACGATGTCGGGATGCGCCTCGCGCGCGGCCTTGCGGATGCGCAGGGCGTTATCCAGTGCGCCGAATTTCCAGCTCGGGACGATCTTTACTGGAACCGAGCCTGCCGCCGTTTCGAGGGCATATTCCCCGCCTGTGGGCAGTTCGTCCACCAGCAGTGTCAACTCGGAGATCATGTCTGCTTTCAGGCGCAGGAAGCGCACGAAGTGATAGCCGTACTCGTTGAGCGAGCCTTTGGAAGGCGGATGGGTGGTAACCATGGCAATGTGCATTGTTGCTCCTAACGGTATACGCCGCGCAAATCGTTCGACCAGATCTTGACCAGGTCCCGCAGGAAGCGCTGCACTTCCTTTTTTGTGTCCACTTTCGAACCAGGCGCGTCGACCCAGGCCACAGGCACCTCGGCGATCTTGTAGCCGTACTTCGAAGCCAGGTACAAAATTTCCAGATCGAACGAGAAGCCCATGATGGTCTGCTTGGTGTGCAACTTGCGGGCCGCCTCGCGGGTGTACATCTTGAAGCCGCACTGCGTATCCTTCACACCGATGTGCAGCAGGTACTTCACGATCAGGCGCAGCCCGCCGCTGAGGATCTTGCGCAGCAGCGACTTCTTGCCCTCCTCGGCGCCTTCCGCGGCGCGCGAACCGACCGCCACATCGTAGCCCTCCTTTTCGAGCCTGGCCAGCAGCTTGGAGACCTCCTCGATGGGCGTGGAGTTGTCGGCATCGGCAAACAGCACGTATTCGCCCTGCGCAGACAGCATCCCGCGCTGGACGGCGTTGCCCTTGCCGCCATTCTTCGGCGTCTTGAGCACGGTCGCGTTGACCAGGCCCAGTTCTTCGACGATAGCCACGGTCTGGTCCTTCGAGCCATCGTCGGCGATGAGCAGTTCCCACGGGAAGCCCAGGTCCGAGACGTGCGAGGCAATCGCGCCAATGGTGGCAACGATGCGCTCCTGCTCGTTATAGGCAGGGATGACGATGGACAGATGCGGCTGTTCCGTGAGCGGCGTGGTTTTCCATTGGGCATAGTTTTCGTAGGGCATAAGAACTCCTTGTCTTCACGGAGCGCAGACCGAAGCCTGCGGTGACTTGCGGATTGAAGTCCGCATTCCAAATTTGTATTTCACGGAGTGCAGACTTCAGTCTGCGATGGCTTGCGGACTGAAGTCCGCATTCCAGGTTGTCATCAAGCCACAAAAATCCAATTGACGAACAAGGCGATGAAGACGCCCAGCAGAATCGTGAATGAGGTCAACAAGGCACGGTTCACGCTTTCATGACGGCTCCACCAGCCGAGCAGCATGAAGGACGGGAACTGCGTCAGCACGTAGCGGATGATGCTGCCCGTGGCGCTGGCCGAGGGCACGAGCAATTGAATCAACACGTAGATGGCGTAGCCCTCGCCGAAGCGCTTCCATACGAAGGGCACCAGCGCCAGGAAGAGCAGCAGGGTGGAGGTGTTCCACAGCAGGGTCAGCCAGCCCTTGTTGACTTCGCCGTTGACGAGCGTGGTCAGGCTCTTGGCAATGACCGCCACGGGGCCGACGTTCTGCCGCCCCCAGGCGGCCTGCGTTTCGATGAAGGCCAGCGGCCGGCCGAAATTTTGTTGCAGGAAGAGAATGTAGGCGATCATGCCCAGCGGGATGACCGAGATGACCAGCGCCTCGAACCAATGCAGGCGCAGGTTGCCGAAGAAGCCCCTCCACATGTCGCGGCTGAACAGGCGTCCCAGCGACCAGCCGTTGGCGCGCATCCACTCCCACAGCACCAGCGCCCAGAGCAGGATGCCCAGGTTGCGCGTGGCGGCGGTCAACATGCCCAGGATGGCGGCGGGAAACCACAGGCGCCGGCGCGCGAAGTACATCGTCCCGACCGAGAGCAGCAGGAAGAAGCTCTCGGTGTACACGCAGGAAAAGAAGAACGAGGTGGGGAAGAAGGCCAGCAGGAAGACCGTGCGTCCCGCCGAGGCGGAATCCAGTTCGAGTTCGGTCAACAGGTAGAGGAAGACCAGCGCGCCCAGGAAGGCGGCGTTGGCCAGCAGGAACCCCGTCAACACCAGGCTGCCGCCCAGGGCGGGCGCCAACACCTGCATCGCCATCGGGTAGAGTGGGAAGAAGGCCACGTTGCTTTGCTGGCCCGGGCGGTACCAGTAGCCATTGGTTGCAATGTCCACGTAATACTGGCTGTCCCATTTGGTCCACATCGAGAGGAAGGGACTGTTCTCGTCCGCGATCCAGTGGCCCTCCTCCGTCGGCAGCATCGTATCCGCCAGGATGCCCATGCCGAAGATCAGCAGTCGGCTGAGCGTGAAGGCCAGCAGCGGGATCGTGAGCCAGGCGGGGATGCGTTTCATTGTTCCACTTCCAGCTTCACATCTTCGAAGATGACCGGGCCGCCGTAGGCCACCAGCCCGATCCAGCCGTCTTGCGAGGGCAGGGGCACGTCGGCCACGATCTGCTGGCCGTCGATGAACAGGCTCATGCTGTCCACGTCGACCACCACCTTCAACAGAAAGGTGCGGCCCGAGCCCTTCACGGGCGCGGAGCCCTGGCCTTTGAATTTGCCGTCCGAGTCGATGCTGCCCCACCAGGCCGAAGTCCCGCCGTCGCGCAGGCGCACGATGTACGAGTTATTCTTGGTGCCGCGCTCGGCCATGTGCAGGATGAAGCCGCCGCCGGCTGTATCCCCGTCTGGAAGAGTGATCGTGGCGCTGATGCTGTATTGTGAAGCCAGCACGCCTGTGTTCCAAACGTAGTCTGCCGCCTCGGGGACGGTCTGGGTGGCGCGGTTGCTCTCCAGGGTCCACTTGCCGCTGACGATGCGCTGGTCGCTGAAGCCGTCGAAGTTGTTGTAGGTGCCCTGGAAAATCGCGCCGACCCCATCCACACTGACCTCGTCGTAGACCGCCACCGTCTGCGAGGTGAGCAGGCCGACGTAGCCGAAATTCTGCCCATTGACCAGCGGCACAGACTGGGCCACCAGACGGTCGTCCATGTAAATGCTGTAGGCGGTTTCGCCGCTGACCACGCGCAGGGTGTGACGGTCCGTGCCTGCGTGGGTCACGTCGGCATAGCCCTGGTTCTTGTAGACGCCGAACTCGTCGAAGTAGCCCCAGACAAGGGCATTGTCGCGACGGTCCGAGAAACGCACCAGGTAGCCGCCCGCCAGCCGGTCGGTGTAGGGCAGGTTGAAGACCAGTCCCGCACCGCTGCCTTCCTGGTGAGTCAGCCCGACCTGGATACTGAAGCTGCGGTAGGGCTGTTTGGTGTAGACGGCGGTGAAATCATAGCCATCCCGTTTGCGCTGCAGGAAGTTTCCGTCCTGGAAGACCCAGTCGCCGCTGAGGGCTTTCCAGCCCGCATCCGGGAGTCGGCCCGAGAAGACGCCATGATACGGGGAGGCCCCGCCGCCGACGATCAGGCTGCTGTCGAAAGCCAGCGGGGTGGCATTGGCCAGGACAACCGCCGAAGGCGTGGGGCTGGGCGCGGCAGTGGGAGCCGCCGTGGGGGTGGAGGTTTTGGCGACGGGTGTCAATTCCTGGGTGGCGCCGAAGAGCGGGAAGACTTCCACCAGTGTAAATCCAGCCGAGCAGCGCGAGGTGGTCAATCCCACCGCGCCCTGGATGCTTTGCAGCGGGACGTCACGCGCCAGCAGGACATCGTCGAGGAAAACGTCGTAGCTGTTGTGACCCGAGAAAACCTGGAGGATGTGAACGTCCCGGTCGGCGGGCGGGATGAGCAGGAAGCCCTGACGGTTGAAGGCGCCCTGGGCGTCGTAATAGCCCCAGATGAGCGAGTCGGTCTCGTCCGAGTAGCGCGCGATGTGCGCCCCGTTGACCTGGTAGGGCGAGGGCATGTTGAAGAGCACGCCCGCGCCCTGTCCGCTGAGATGGTTGAACGTGGCGCGCAGGGTGTAGTTCTCGAAGGTGCTGGTCTCGTAGCCGATGGCGGCATCCACTGCGGCGGGGTCGCTTTGCAGCATCTGGCCTTTGACGACCTGCCACGAACCGCTGATGGGCACCCAGCCTGCGCCGCCGGGGTCCTGGTCGAAGTCGCTGGTGTAGACCATGTCGCCGGGGTTCTGGTTCTCGGCGGCAGTCAGTTTGTAGGTGTCGAAGATGACCGGGCCGAGCGCGTAGAAGCCGACCATGCCATTCTTGTAATACAGCGGACGATTCTCGATCAGACGCTGGCCGTTGACCTGCACCAGGTAGGTGTTGCTGAACACGTACAAGTCGACGCGGAATTCGGTGGTGTTGACCGTGAGCGGAACCTGCGCCTGGGTGGTGAAACTGCCGGTCTCGTCCACGTAGCCGGCCACCAGTTCGATCAGGTCGGGGTTGATGCGGCTGATGTAGATGCGGTGCTGTTTTTCGATCAGGTCGGGATATTGGGCGTTGAAGGACAGGCCGACGTTCTTCGAATCCTTCTTGAGCGTGATGTACACGCTGGCGTGATAGGCCTGGTCCTCGGGCAGTTTCAGCGGAATGTGAACCTGTCCGGCCTCGTCGCCGCCCACGGTTTGCAGCAGCTTGCCCTCGCGGATCGTCCACACGCCCTTGTTCGTGAACCAACGCCGCAGGTTGACCTCGTCGAAGTTTTGGGTGTAGGGCAGGGTGTAGGTGGTGACGGGCTGGTCGGGGGATAACAGCACTTGCAGGGCCACAAAGATCAGCCCCCCCAGGAGCAGCAGCCCAGCGGCAGAGAGTAACATGCGGTTGGACGGCAGCCCGGGCACACGCGCGCGGATGCGATCCAGAAGCAGATTGACCCGCGCGATGGCCCTTTGAATTTTCGCCAGGATGACTTGGATGTATGCCTTCACGTTACGCTCACTCTATTTCATTCTATACCCATCCAACCCGCGCAATATTTCAGTCCCATTCTCGAAATGTATCAATCCCATTGTCAAAAAACTATCATTCCTGTCAGGCAGGGATGGAACCCATCCAAACATCGGAATGCAGACTTTGGTCTGCTGAAATTGCGGACTTAAGTCCGCGCTCCATGAATTTTCTATTTTTCCTCGCCCTGGTAGATGACCGACCCGCAGCACAGCTTGTCGACGGGGGTCAGGGTCACATTGGGCGGCAGGCCGAGGGTCTGGTACTGCGCCTCGGGGATGACCAGGATGCCCTCCACCAGCATGGGCGCGTCGTTTTGTTTCTCGAAATAAATGGCGTGCCAGCCCGCCTTGCCGGTCACAACGCCCAG
The DNA here is from genome assembly GCA_049324895.1 of Chloroflexota bacterium. Lineage (GTDB taxonomy): Bacteria > Chloroflexota > Anaerolineae > Anaerolineales > Villigracilaceae > JACPVF01. The sequence goes on along the minus strand of JBMOMS010000066.1, from coordinate 6,579 downwards.
GTCGAAATATTGATATTGCGAGTTGATCACCACCACGTCGGTGGGAATCAGCCTGCCCAGTTCATCCAGCGAATACCCGCTGATGTCGAGCGGCGTGCGCGCCGAAGAGAACACCAGCCGCTTATCGTAAAAGGCCAGGTTGGATGGGTCGGAGATCAGGTCGAGGTATTGCGGTTCTGGGAACAGGGTCGAGGCCATTTCCACCCGCACGGCGGCGGAGGCTCCGCGCAGCAGCAGGCGGTACTCGCTTCGCTCACCGTCTGCGGGCAGGTTCACATCGATGCGGAAGGTGGACTTGCGCGGCACGCCGATGAATCCGCCCTCGATGGTGCCCCACAGCCCGGGCGTGATCATATCCAGGCGGTTGTACTTGCTGTCCGAGAAAAACTGGAACAGCCTGAACATGGGCGAGAGGTAATACGAGCTGGAGATCAGGTCGGGCGTGAAGGGCATGATGGTGCTGCTCGGGCGGAAGAAACGCGTCTTGTCCGTCTTCAGGTACAGGTCGAGGGCCGAATCGCGCTCGTCGTCCGTCACCAGGCTGAGGCGCTCGAAGCCTTCCAGGTCGCCCGTCACCATCGGGTAGCGCAGGTCGTAATAGCGCGTCAACTCCAGGTTGGAGGAAAGGATGCGGATGAAGCCGTTCCAATCCGTGTCGATGTAGAGCGGCACGCGCCTGGCTTTGGGCAGGTCGGTGAACTCGTACAACACGTAGCTCTCGTTCTCCAGCAGTTTTTTCAAATACGCGCTGCGGCTGTCCAACTCGGGGATCAGGATGTTCTCCACCTCGCGCAGGTATTCCTGCCCGCCGACCGTGTTCGCCACCAATTCCTTGTTGACCACAATGTAGCGCAGGTTCAGGTCGCGCGCGATATTGATCCACCAGGGCTGCCGGTAATACAGGGCGCGCAGCAGCAGGAAGAACTCGTGTTTGTTGTCCGAGTCGCCGGTCAGGCCGTAGTAATAGCTGGGCAGGTCGAGGTAATACAAGTGGAACTTGTCGATGAACTTGTGCTCCACGCCGTTGATGTCCACGATCATCTTGGCGGTCTCGGTGGGCGGCAGCACCACCACCTTGCCGGGCGGAAGCTGCAACAGCGCCTCCTTGATCTGCTTCAACGGCCCGACCGGGTAGGGCGTGAGGAAGTGGTGAAAGTCGCCCGAAAAGAAGACCAGGCGATAGGGCGCGTTGGAAAACAAGGGGATGAGGATCAGCAGGGCCGTCAGGGCGGGGAAACTCCAATGCGTTCCGCCCTGGACCCGCGCCTGCCCCCGTTTCGACGGCGAGCGCCAGCCGGTCAGGACCCAGGCCGCCAGCGTCAGGCCGCGCTGGATGTAGTTTTCGTACAGCCACATAAAGCCCATCGGCACCAGCACGCAGGCCATCATGAACATCAAAAACTCGAAGCGGTGCGGAAAACGCAGCACCTGGATGATGGTGCCGAACAGCTTGACCACCAGGTCGCCGACCGTGGAGTGCATGTCATTGGCGGTCAGGCTGATGAATTTGACCACGCGGTGGAAGGTCGGGAACCAGGACGGCTCGGAATATCCCAGCGTGGCCCACATCGAGAAGAGCGTGGTGGTATAGGCGATGACCGAGAAAGCCCGCAGGGGGGCGGTGTTGAAGATGGCCGCGCGCGCGCGCTTGAAGAACAGCGGCAGGAACATGACGAAGGTGTAGACCAGGTTGGGCCAGCGCGGCTCCTTGGCCAGGTAATCGCCCGTCAGTTCCTTGTCCATGATGCCCGCCATGTCGAAGGCCAGCAGGTGCGGCAGCGAAATGGACGCATCCTGGATGAAGTAGTAATCGGCGGGCACGGTCTCGGAGAGATTGCCGACCCCATTCAGGAAATAGAATTTGACCAGCATGGCGTAGGGCGCCAGCGTGAACACAGCCAGCATGATGAAGGCGCCCACACAACGCCAGAAGCGCACCTCCACGAACAGACGGCGCCACTCCTTCTTGAAGGTCTTCACGCCTGCCCACCAGGCGCGCGGACGCAGCGCAACCTTCCAGGCCCCGCTCTTGAAGGCCGCGATCACATCCAGCAGAATCAGGACCGCCACGGCCAGCGCCATGTACAGGCTGAACAGCACCAGGTAATGCACGGCGGGATTGAACAGCGTGACGATGCAGGCCGCCAGGATCGGCTTGTAGGGCTTCTCCTGCGGGAAGATGATGCCATAGGTCACCAGTTCGATGGCGATCACCATCAACGAAAAACCCAGGATCAGCGTGTAGAAATGCGCAATCTTGGAATAATCCAGGATCAGGAAGATGACCAGCACCGGCGCGGCAGTAAGGGTGTAGGCCAGCCGCGGGTCGAATTGCGGCAGGATGCGGCTGAGGAACCAGGCCGAGGCCAGGTAACTTGCGTACGCCACCAGCGGGATGACAATGGGAATGGCAAACGGCAGGATCTTGTAATAGCGCATCCAGGTGGTCAGGATGGCGTAGCGCACGCGGAACTCATAGCCGTTGGTGAGCTGGTTGAACTTGCCCGCCGCCTGGTCGATCAACTGGCTGTTGGGATTGAAGAACGGCACCAGTTCGTCCCCGTTGATGACTGCCTGCCCGCTCAAGACCAGCGGGATGCCGGCAATCACGTTGCGGAACATGAAGAACGACAGCGCAAAATAAAACAACCCCACCGCAAGCGCAATCTTTTGCGTGGCGCTCAACGCGAGGGCGAACCTTCGACGGGCGGGAGATGCCTCCGCCGCCGCAGACGGGCGGGGAATGTCGACACCCTCGAAGATGGTTTCCAGCCGCTTATGGGCGGAGGATTCTGCTTTTGAGTTCATCGAAGTAGGCAGTCAATTCGCCGCGCAGGGCGGCGCTCCGTTCCAGCAGGCGGGCGCCGAGCGTTTGCGACTCGCGCGCAACCCGCCGAATTCCGTCTGCCAGCGCCTGGGTGTCGAACGGCTGGTTGATGTCCAGCGAATGTTCGCTCATGCCGAGGCTGGCGATAAGCTCCTTCACCTTTACGTCGTAGACCAGCCCAAAGAAAGGCTTGCCCAGAATGGACGCGATTACCAGCGTGTGCAGGCGTTCGGCCAGCACCAGGTCGCAGCCCGCCATGACCTGGGCCGCCTCCTGCGCCGATTGCGGGTCGTGCAGGATAAACGGGAGGTCGGGAATCCGCGCCTGGAACTGCTTCAGCACCGACAGGTCGTCGTTGGCCTTGAATTTGCTCTGCATCGGCAGGGCATGGACCTGGATGGGCCGCTCCGCTCCGAGTTGGGTGAGCGCCGCCGACAGGTTGTCGAGGAACGGCTCCCAGGCGGCGCGATTTTCGATGTCGTAGTTCAGGTTGAGGGCGATCTTCAGGGGAACGGAATCCGCTTTCGGGGCGGGGGTGGGCAGGAACACGCCCGGGGCGTTGGCGAAGACCGCATCGGGCACGAGTCGCAGTTTGTCGGCCCGAATCCCCAGCCGCTGGCAGGTTTGCAGGGATTTCTGGTCGCGCACCGAGACCACATCCACCTGGCTCAGGATCATGCGCGCCAGGCGCTCGCCCGTGGGGGTGCGGATCGGCCCCACGCCGATATTGCTCATCACAATGCGTTTGCGGGTGAGTTGTTTTGCGAAGGTGACCGTGGCCAGGATCATCCACAGGGTCGAGTAGGGGTTGCGCCCCACGCTGGCGTACAACTCCTTGATGATGCTGCCGCCGCCGAAGAACAGCAGGTTCGAGGTCAGCAAATGGCCGAGGAAACGCGGCAATTCGCGCGTGGTGTGGAAGGTCTCCGCCTGGAAGCGGGGACGCAGCATCTCCAGCGTAAAAGGCGGGTCATACGAATTGACCGCGTAGCGGTGTTCCGCTCCCAATTGTGACAGGAAAGTTTCCAGCAGCAACTCGTCGCCGATGTTGTACTGCCCGTGCGTGCCCAAAAAGAGGATTTTCATGGCGCCTCCCGCCGGGTATCATACCCACTTTCACAGGCGGGAAGCCTGACAATTGGCTTGCAAATATACCCGCGCTTTTCCGCCGGGCGCGGCATCCCTGGTGCGGGAGGAAATTCGACGTCATGCGCGCGATTTCACACCACTAAAACCCAGGCCATGCACAAGGTCGAACTTGTGAGCGTCCCGCGGCAAAATTACCGTAGGTGGACGGCAAAACCAGGGTGTATTCAATTGCAAGCCGAAAACAGGAAACCGAAAAACTAATTTTGCTCGGCTCTTGCTTTCAGCGCCTTATCCATCGCTTCAAAACCCCGCCTGGAGTTGGTGTCAATATAATACCCACGGGTGAAAATTGCGCTTTCCACACCTCTAAAAAAGCGCAATTTTCACCCGAGTGCGGTATAGCGCGCTTTTGTACGATGTGAGAATAACCCAAATTCGTGGGCGTCATGCGAACAGAAAACTTGGATCTGTTCCCCATGCGCTCGTAATAGTTCTCTCATCCGACTCCAATGGTGTCTAGGCATGTTGAATCCTGTCGTTACTAGACGTTCTACTATCTGCCCACATGGATGTTTATACGGCTGCATGGGATCTATCTGACGATAATAACCATAAACATCCCCGCAGTGTAGCAACCACTGATTATCAATGTTTACGGCTATGCCACAGTGTCCACGCGTATGTCCTGGAAATGGGATCATAACAAATTCAACCTGCCCAATTTGGATTGGCGGCGTGCAATCTACGCCAAACCATTGTGCTTCCTCAAGACTGTGAACCTGCCACTTTGGGTTATGAGCGTGATGTTCAGGTTGATATGCCCATCGCTCCATTGGACTTCTTGGGTGAAGATACGCCTCCAATTCATCAACATAAATGTGAACAGTTGCTGTTGGAAAATCAGGCAGTCCACCTGCATGATCTAAATGCATGTGTGTAAGAAAGATGTGTTTCACATCTGTTGGATTATAGCCCAGTGCTTCTATTTGTTGGATAGCCGTCTCATTTAGGTCTCGGGACGAACCGATCAAATCTGCGAACTGTCGCACGTGCAATGAAGGAACGGTGCAATCAGACACTCCCCAACCTGTATCTACCAAAGCCAATCCATCGCCAGTGTTGATAAGCAAACAATGAAGGACACCATCTCCACGTTTGAAAGAGCCTCCTGTGCCATCAACAGCAGGGAGACCAAATGGATGCATTGTTCCACAATTGAGATGCAGGATTTCTACAGCGGGCAATACAATTCTCCTTAACTGAGCGCGTTAACGGTTTGGCTCACCTGCCGCCGATTATAGCAATGCAAGAAAGCCTGAAATCACTTTTTCTACCAAATGGCCGCCGCATACCCACGCCGAAGGCGGTCAGGTGGAGCCGTTGTTGGGCGCTCGTATTCTATCCTATGGACTTTTCCACCTCTCAGCAAATTCTCTGGTTATTTCCAGGTATTGCGTTCCGAAAAAATCACTTGGCTCAATATGTGTAGTTTCGCCAAATTCATTCCACGAGGTAATGATAATCCAGTCTGGATTGCTTTGAATGGCAGCTTCGAATGTAGAGCGATAATAGTCTCCATTATTACGCTCCATTAAGAGATCGGTTGTTGGGGGATGGTAAGGACAATCATCAAAACCTGGTTGTACGGTCGCTACGAATATTTTCTGTTGTTCTGTATCTGATAGGAGAGAATAATATCGAACTCCACGCGAAACGCTTTGGTAGACAGACAAGAGGTCGGGAATGCCTATGATGGCGTATTGATGTAAACCATCGAACAAAGACAGGTCAGTCAGGGTATAACTCATCCCTATATAAGATGCAAAATCACCTCTTGTATCCAAATCAGCAAATATGGTTTGCCAGGTTTCCAAGGGAGCTGCACTTGAATTGTAGACAACAATTAATGGCTTTCCATTAAGCTGCATATAGGCAGGGTGATCTCCAAATTCAGGGATGGCATAGGCAAGCCAATCAGTGATGATTTCTGGATGAACAGTGCGGTCATTGGGATCAGGGGTAGATTCCAGGTATATTGCAATGAAAAATCCTTTTTCTTGGGCAGCATCGAGCAGTAAAGAGAGATTTTGGTTGAGTGTTTCATCATCCACCCAAGACACAATGAAACCATCAATGCCTGCACTTTGCGCCTGTTCGATCTGCTTGGCGAAAGTCTCAGATGTGCGCACTCCGTCATCGTTGTAGTCGTATGGAATTGAAGGGTGATCCGTGCAGGATGCATCCTGATCCCAGGCAATCCAAGGGTAATAGAATGCCCAAAGCATCTTGGGAGGAGCAATACGCATCAATTGACTATTGGCGGGGGGAATCTTGTCTAGTGGGGTTAAGTCGATTTCAAAGGATGTATCGTTATATCCAGGATTATTTTGATCAGCAAAATAATGGTCTATTTCCGATAACAATACTTCTTCTTGATCATTATAGTAGAAGATACGGATACCAGAGCCGCCTATTCCTCCATGCCTGGAGAGAAATATCAGTGGCTCGTGAATAAAGGCGGGGTCAAATGCCAGGTCAACAATCATTGAAACAGTGGGTTCAGAATTCAACGCTTCTACTGGACGAAGAAGCTGAACGGAAGTGGATGATGCATCTGCGGTGGTTGGCGTTCCAGTAACAGATACCACGCGCGTTGTGAGAAT
>JBMOMS010000065.1:3710-21124 GCA_049324895.1 Chloroflexota bacterium | reverse complement strand
TGGAACATGGCATTTGGATTGCCCGCGCCGTTGGCGTGCGCCGTCAACGCAAAGCCCGCCAATCCGCCCGCAGGGACTTGATGCTCGTGCATGTAGCGTTTCATCAGGAGCGCGGCCTGGGCCGTAGTAGTCATACCCATCACGGCTTCGAAGTCCGCGTCGCTCGTCGTGGCAATGGCCTCCTCCACGTCCGTGCCGAGCTTGTCGGTGAACTTCTCCACGCCGACGACCAGCGCCACATCCACCATGCCGCTCTTGACGGCGATGTACGCCTGGCGCAGCGCCGCCCCGCCCGAGGCGCCCGCCGCTTCGACGGTCACTGCCTCGATGCCTGTCAGCCCCGCGTAATCGGCCAGCAACGCACCGAGATGCGCCTGGTTCGAGAGGTTGGGCGCCAGCATGTTGCCGACGAACAGAGCCTGCGGCCTGAGTCCGCCCGCATCCTTGACGGCGGCCTGGATGGCATCGAAAGCCAGCTCGCGCAGGCTGATGTCCCAGTGCTCGCCGACTTCGGTTTGTCCAATTCCTGCAATAACGATATCTGTCATTTTTCCTCGTTCGTCATTGCGAGGAGGGCACTTGCTCTTTCCAACGAAGCAATCTCGCTCATTGAAGTGGAGATTGCTCACCTGCACTGCACCAAACGCACGATTTGCCAAGCAAATCGGGTGCAAGTGTCGGGCAAAAAACGCCCTCGCAATGACGGAATAATTTTTACTTCCAAAGTTTCTTCAAAAACTTCAACTTCTCGACCGTCTGGTAACTGTCGCCGCCTTCGTGGCCGTTGTACGGATAAACCTTGATGTCCTTCTCGCCTGCCCAGTGATTGTAGGCCGCAAAGACCGTCGAGGGCGGACAGACCTGATCCATCAACGCGGTCGAGAAGAGCGCCTTCGCGCGGGCGCGGGCCGAAAAGTTGACCCCGTCAAAATAGGACAGTGTCTCGAAGACGGTCTCGATCTTGTCGCGGTGGGTGTGACAGTATTCCGCGATCTCCTTGTACGGATAGCTGTCCACGATCTCGGTGGCGCGGCGGTAGTGACACAGGAAGGGCACATCAGGCATGGCCGCGACCACATCGGGAACCAGGCCAGCAGCGGCGATGGTGATGCCGCCGCCCTGCGATCCGCCCGTCACGGCGATGCGCGACGCGTCCACGGCGGGATGGCTGCGGGCCGCGTCGATGGCACGCGCGGCATCGATGAAAACGCGGCGGTAATAGTAATGCTGCGGGTCGAGAATACCCTTGGTCATGCTGCCAGGGAAGTGCGCGTTGCCACCGTCGGCGTACAAGTCGGGCGTGTCGCCAGGTGACCAGGTGCTGCCCTGTCCACGCGTGTCCATGATGAAGTGGGCATAGCCCGCACTCGACCACAGCAGCCAGTCGATGGGCAGACTGCGTCCGCCGCCGTAGCCGATGTATTCGACCACGCACGGTAGTAGGGGCGAAGCATGCTTCGCCCCTACGCTTTGCGCAGGCAGGATCAGCCAGCCCTTGATGGGCTGTCCGCCGAAGCCTGCATACGTCACGTCGAAGGTTTCCTGCGCCGACAGGCCGTAGTCCACGAGTTCGAAGGTCGCATTCAGCGGATGGGCGCGCGCCTCGTCCAGGGTGGATTTCCAGAAAGAGTCAAAGTCCGCAGGTTCCGTCCGCGCGGGTCGATAGGTCTTGAGTTCGTCGAGGGAAAGGTCAAAGTAGGCCATAAAATTCTCCCGTCATTGCGAGGAGGGTTGAGACGCGCAGCGTCGAAATCCCGACGAAGCAATCTCCTGTAAAACTTTGGGATTGCTTCGGGCGGAAAAGCCCCGCCCTCGCAATGACGATAAATTTTCTATTTCATCGCCAATTTGCCGCGATAGCGGACGTAGGTGGCGTAGTCGATTTCGGTGCGGCGGGCAATATATTCCTGCGTCTTCATGGCCAGACCTGCGCGCTCGGTGATCCTGTCCGTGACGGTGATGTCGAAGGCATCCGAGCCAGCGCCCGAGCCGAAGGAAACCATCAGGATGCGGTCGCCGGGCTGGGCCAGGTCGAGGGTGGCGGTCAGGCCGATGATGGCCGCGCCCGCGTAGGTGTTGCCGATGACGGGCACCAGCAGTCCAGGCGCGATCTGCTCGGCGGTGAATCCCAACTGTCCCGCCACGCGCTGGGGGAACTTGGTGTTGGGCTGGTGGAAAATGGCCCACTTGTAATCCTTCGCAGTGGTGCCCATCGCTTCCATCATGTGCGTGCCCGCTTCGGTGATGTGCTTGAAGTAGGCAGGTTCGCCCGTGAAGCGCATCCCGTGTTCGGGATATTTCTGGTATTCGCGCCGCCAGAAGTCGGGCGTGTCGGTGACGTAGGAGTACGAGGCGTTAATCACAGCCAGCGACTCTTCGGCTGGGCCGACGATGTACGCGCCGCCGCCCGCGCCCGCAGTGTATTCGAGCGCATCGCCAGGCTTGCCCTGGGCCGTGTCCATGCCGATGGCCATGGCATAGTGACCCATGCCCGAGCCGACCAGTCCCATTGCGGCGACCAGGGCTTCCGTGCCCGCCTTGCAGGCGAATTCCCAGTCGGCGGCCTGCGTGTTGGGCACCGCGCCGATGGCTTCCGCCACCAGCGTGGAGGTGGGCTTGACCGCGTACGGATGCGACTCCGAGCCGACCCAGACCGCGCGCAGTTCCTGCGGGTCGATCCGGGCGCGCAGCATGGCATTGCGCGCCGCCTCGATGGACATGGTGATCACGTCCTCGTCGAGGCCTGGCACAGCCTTTTCCTTGATCGGCAGGCCCGCGCCTTTGCCGCCCGTCCAGACACGGGCGACTTCCCTGGCGGGTAGACGATAACGCGGCACGTAGGCGCCATAGCCCACGATGCCGACGGGCTTGACGGGTTTGAGGAGAGTGGGGGAGAGTTGAGGAGTTGTCATGTAAACCTTCTTCTATCCAATTTTAGAGCCATTTCTAGATTTGACTTTGCGAACCACATCAGGATTTTCCAAATTCACCTTTACTTCCATCCATTCAATTTTTCCAGCAATAATAGCATCTCTGACTATTCTCTCTCTCGTTGATAAAGTCGATACACCGGTCTTGATTTCAACAAATACGATTTTCCTTACATCGCCGTCGCCCAAACCGTCAAACACAACCAAGTCAATTGGGCTTCCAATAAAACGAGCATCCGAAGGGTTAAACCCGAATCCAGGCAAATAAGGAACCATGTGTTCTGTCATTTTTCCCATAGTTACCGACTGGCTTTTGTCAATTGCGTCTTTTCTTATCTCTTTTTCGGCTTCCACTTTCCATTGTTCGAAGTTATTGGTCGCTTCCTTGCTTAGCACTTCCCATATTTGTCGTTTTGCGTTTTCCAGTTCTTCACTCCGCCATTTTACGAGTTGCTGTTGAGCCTCCAGGATGGTTTCTCCTCGTATCGCTTCTGACATTTGCTTCTTAATGGATTGAAGCTCGTTTTGCTGCCATCGTTGAATGTTTACCGCCATTTCCTGCGTTGACTGGCCTTTCACAGCATCATATATTTGCTGTTTAGTCTGCTGTAACTCAGTCTCCTGCCATTTCCGAACTTGCTCCTGCATTTCTTGGATTGCCTGCCCTTTAGCTGCTTCAAAAACTTGCTGTCTAATGGTGGCAAGCTCCTGACTTTTCCAAATTTGAAATTGTTCCTGTGTCTGCTTATAGACTAATTCATGTTGCTTTAGCAGAGCAGACTTTGTCTTTGATGATGCCCAAAAATATCCAATTACCAACGCCATGACCACCACAAAAAATAAAATAGTTCCAAAGATAAGGACAATCAACCCAATATTTGCACTCTCCATTTTTTATCTGCCTTCTTTATAGGATGCCATCAGTACAGTCTCACCAAAACGCCGACATCAATCCAACTTGTCTGAAAAATTCTGCAACCTTCTCGGCAAGACCCGAAGGCGTCCTCAGTGATGAAAACTACTGGGGTATTGCCGACTTTCATCATAAACTAAACAGATACATGGCCTCAGCCATTGGAACATAATCCCGACCCACAAGGTTCACATCCGTGACGCCGATATCTTGTCCCAACACATTTAACCTGGTCAGGTCCTCTTTTTCGGGATGGAGTTTTACCTCATAGGCATGGCGTTGGTTTAAAATAAAGTCGATCTCAACACCATTCTTTCGTTGATAATACTGAACATTTCCTTTTTGCTGCAAATTCCAAAAAACAGTGTTTTCGAACAAGGCGCCTTCATCCACCTGGGAAAAACGACGGACGAGGCCGCTATCGCACACGTACAGCTTGCCAGCCTTGCGGATTTCCACATCCTTGTTGGTGGTATAGGGTCTGGCGATTTTGATAAAGTACGTGCCTTCCAGAAAGGCAAGATATTCATTTACCGTTTCGCGCGACACGCCAAGGATGCTGGTCAGCTTGGTTACATCGAGGCGCGATCCCACTCTTTCCATCAAAAGGAAAAGTAAATCCCTGATCTTGCCACTCTTCCGAAAATCGCTGAGTTGCATGATTTCCAACTGGTAATAGGAGGTAAAAATATCATCCAAGACAGCCTGCTTCTCTTTTGCTGTGGCCTTCAACACCACCCCGGGGAAGCCTCCATATTGCAGGTATTCATCCAGGTAGACTTTATAAGTGCCATAAACGGCCTGGGAGGCCGGGCAGGGCGCGACTTCATGGATCGGAGCCTGTTTCAAACGCAGGAATTCACGAAAGGTCAGGGGATACAATTCAAAAATATATTTTCGTCCCGCCAGAGATTCAGAAAACTGGTTCTTTAAATAAAAACTGGAGGAGCCGCTCAAAATAAATTTGATTTGATATGTGTCCATCAAATACTTCACGATGGATGGCAGTTGTTTGACCCATTGAATTTCGTCTAGAAAAACATACGCCCGTTCCCCCCTGCGCAATCCCATCAGCTCAAAATTGCTGCGAATGGCATCGTAATCGACTTCCTGAAAATATAATTGATTACGAGGATTCTCCAGGTCCAGATAGAGTTTATTGGTTGACTCGATCTGGTCGTGAATATATTTGAGCAGCGTTGTTTTGCCAACGCGCCTCATGCCAGTAATGACAATCGCCTCTGGTGAGGTCATCACAGGTTCAATTTCAGCGTATACGTCTCTTTGAATTATCATAGTACTACTATACAAAAAGTAATACTTTTTGTCAAGTATGGTTTACAAAAAGTATCAATCAAGATCCCTTGTCTTCAAACTGGTTTTCTCTGGGTTGCTGGGGTGGTTGATTCCGCTCCTGCATGAAATTTTCCGAAAACCCGCTCAAGACTTTCAAAATCTCCTCCGCCCGATCAATGCGGACAACCTTCTCCGCCACCATCTGCGTGGCGACCTTTTCGACCAGTTCTCCACTGGCGCCTGCGGCGATGGCAACCTGGCGCGCGTGCAGGGACATGTGTCCGCGCTGGATGCCTTCGGTGGCCAGGGCGCGCAGGGCGGCCATGTTCTGGGCCAATCCCACCGAGACGATGATCTCGGCCAGTTCAGAGGCGGTTTTCACGCCCATCAGCTTGACCGCAGCCTGCGCGGCAGGGTGGACTTTGGTCGCGCCGCCGACGATGCCCACCGCCATTGGCATTTCCAGCGTGCCGACCAGGTTACCGTCTGCGTCCCTGCCCCAGGTGGATAATGAGGTGTAACGTCCCGAGCGCGCGGCGTAGGCATGTGCGCCCGCTTCGATGGCGCGCCAGTCGTTGCCCGTGGCGATCACCACCGCGTCCACACCGTTCATGATGCCCTTGTTGTGCGTGGCCGCGCGATACGGGTCGGATGCGGCGAAGGCGTAGGCCTCGATGATCCCGTCGCGAACTTTTTCGCCGCTGTAGGTCGAGATATTATCTCGACCTACAGTTTCAAACGCCAATTCCTTGACGGGGATGACGCAACGCGCCCGCACAATGCGACGGTCCGCCAGGTTGGACAGGATGCGCAGATGCACCCGTCCGCCCGTAATGGCTTCGATACGCGGGGCCAGCCGTTCGCAGGCTGTGTTGACCGCGTTCGCGCCCATCGCGTCGCGCACGTCGTAGATGAGGTGTACCACGATAAATGCGCCGATGGGCGACGCGTTCGCGTCGATAACGCGGACTTCCAAATCGCGCGCGCCGCCGCCGAATTTCTTGAGGACGGGGTCGATGGCGTCCGCTTCGGCCAGCAATTCGGACTTGTGTTCGTAGATTTTGAGCCGCGCCGAGGGAATGTCGTCCACGTCGAGCAGCTGCATCTGTCCGATCATCTCGGGGGCCGAGGTGGTGGCCTGGAATCCGCCGCCCGCGCGGGCCAGTTTGGCCATGAACGAGGCGCCCGCCACCACGGAGGGTTCCTCCAGCGTCATCGGCACCAGCACGTCGCGGCCGTTGACCTGGAAGTTAAGCCCAAGTCCCAGCGGCAGGCTGTAGACGCCGATGGCATTCTCGATCATGTGGTCGGCGGCCTCAGGCGAGAGTCCGCCCGTCGTGAACGGAGTCAGGCCCTCGGGCGGAAAATCGGCGGAATCGGCCGCTTTGGCGCGGCGTTCGTCCAGGGTCAGGTTGTAGAATCCAGAAATACGGGAATTGGTCATCGGGACACCTTTACAGGCTGGATTATAGTAGGGCCGCCCGTCAAAGTCTATCAAAAATCGTCAGGAGCAGCCTGGCCGACCCTGGCGGCAGATCCAGATTAACGTTCGATTTTGAAACCCGACAAAACTTGGATATAATACCCCTTGAGGTGTCTTAATGCTGCTAACGCGCGAACAACTCCAGGACCGTCTGATCGCATTGCACCAGGCCAGCCTGGAATTGGTGAAAGACGTTTCCCTGGAGACCTTGCTCGAACGTATTGCCGCCCTGGCTTGTGAACAGGCTGGAGCGCGTTATGCCGCCCTGGGGGTGTTGGACGAGAACGGCAGCCTGAAGCAATTCGTCACCATCGGCATGACCCGCGACGAGGTCAACCGCATCGTCCACCCGCCGCTGGGGCGCGGGCTGATCGGCGAGTTGATGAACGCCTACGCGCCGCTGCGCCTGCCGGTGTTACAGGATCACCCCAGTTCGGTGGGCTTTCCCGCCCACCATCCCCACATGGGATCCTTCCTGGGGGTGCCCATTCGCGCGGGCGACCATCAGTTGGGCCAACTCTACCTGACCGAAAAGCTGGACGGCCCCGAGTTCACCGCCGACGACGAAATGATTATTCAGATGCTGGCGGCCTACGCGGCAGCCGCCATCCAGAATGCGAACTTGTATGAAGAGATGCGCGAGCACGACGCCGCCGTCACCCGCCGCAACGAGGACATGGCCCTGGTCAACGACATCGCCACCACGCTGACGGCTTCGCTGGAACTGGACGAAATTCTGAACAAGTCGCTGGCGCTGGTAATGAACTACATGAAGGTCGAGGCGGGCGAACTCTTCCTGCTGGAAGAGGACAAGCAATCCCTGAGAATGGTATTGCACCGCGGCGAGGCCGCCGAAGCCTTCTGGAACCAAAATCTCTTCAAGATGGGGGAAGGGTACGTGGGACTGACCGCCCAAAAGGGTGAGCCTCTCCTCAGCGCCAACCTGAAAACCGATGACCGTTTCGTCCGCCAGGCCGTGGTCCAGGCGGGCTTCCGCCAAATGGCCTGCATCCCGCTGCGCTCGGGCGAGGCCGTCATGGGCGTGTTGAGCATCGCCACCCGTCATACCATGCCCTTCGACGACCGCAGCATCCAAATGCTTTCCGCCGTGGGCAACTGGGCCGGGCTGGCCATCGAAAATGCCCGCCTGCACAACAACGCCCGCCGCCTGGCCGTATTGGAGGAACGCGACCGCATCGGCATGGACCTGCACGACGGCATCATCCAATCCATCTACGGGGTGGGGCTGGCGCTCGAAAGCGCCTATCACACCATCGAGGAGGAACCTGCCGAGGCCAAACGACGCGTGCAGAAGTCCATCGATGGGTTGAACCAGGCCATTCGCGACATCCGCACCTACATCCTCGACCTGCGCCCGCGCCAGCTCGGCAACGACGGCCTGATGGCGGGCCTCAAGCGCCTGGTGACCGAATACCGCGCCAACACCTTCGCCGAAGTCAACCTGACCGGGCCGCGCTCGGACCTCAAGGAAATGCCGCATTCCCATTCCGTGGCCCTCTTCCACATCTGCCAGGAGGCGCTGGCCAATACCGCCAAGCACGCCGCCGCCAAACGGGTGCAGGTGTCGGTCTGGGTCACGAACGACCGTTTCCTGCTGGAGGTCCATGACGACGGGCGCGGCTTCCACATCGAAAAAATGACCACCACCATCGGCCACGGCCTCTCGAACATGCAGACCCGCGCGCGCGGTGTGGGCGGCGAACTGGACATCACCTCCACGCCCGGCGAGGGCACCACCATCCTGGCATGGGTGCCGCGCGGGGTCAAAAGCCCGACCCACCCCTGAATCGACGGGAACGAAAAAACGAGTCGCCGGTTTCAGGGTTTCACGCGGCGGGTTTCACGACCATCGTCACCCTGTTTGGATTGGACAGATATACGCATTTACGGGCTATTTGCCCTTCCATGCCCATATATGGGGGGGCAGACGGCCCGGCCAGATGTCTCTGGCTGAAACGCCTGTTCTAACCGGGCAAATCCTCGAAAAAAATGCGCCCGCGATTCTTTAACATTTGTTAACCTTAAAAAAGGTGATGTTTTTAACCTAGCGTAGGCCAGCCGTGTTGGTAAACATGCGGTTCTTCTGCTAGAATATGGGCACGCTGAATACTGGATGCATGGCCCAAACGAAGCATCCCAGACCCCTGAGAACGTTTTACCACAATTCATTTCACACACCACTAAGCCGCGAAGGCAGGCGGGTTGGTTTTATCTACCCTGTCCCCGCAAATGGGAGCTTGAACTATGAACACAGAGCAGGCATGGCAGTCTGTGCTTGGACAACTCCAAATGGAAATGCCGCGCGCATCCTACGATACCTGGGTGCGCGATACGCGCCCTGTCGCCTACGACAAGGGAATTCTTACCATTGGCGTTCGCAATGCCTATGCCCGCGACTGGCTGGAAAGCCGCCTGGCCGGTACTGTCAACCGCCTGCTGGTCGGCGTGTTGAATTCCACCGTGACGGCGAATTTCGTGGTCGTTAACGCGGATGACCCCTCCCCCACCGTTTCGGACCCGCAGCCTGCCCCCGCTGCGACGGAGATCACCTCCCCCGAGCGCGCGCGTTCGGCCAACCTCAACCCGCGCTACACCTTCGACACCTACGTGGTCGGCTCGGGCAACCGCCTGGCCCATGCCGCCTGCCAGGCCGTGGCCGAAAAGCCCGCCCGCGCCTACAATCCGCTCTTCCTGTACGGAGGCGTCGGCCTCGGCAAGACCCACCTGCTGCATGCCATTGGCAACGCCTGCCAGGGCCGCGGACTGAACGTGCTGTACGTGTCGTCGGAGGAATTCACCAACGACATGATCAACGCCATCCGCACCCACACCACGCAGGCCTTCCGCGAAAAATACCGCTCCGCCGACGTGCTGTTGATCGACGACATCCAGTTCATTGCCGGCAAGGAATCGACGCAGGAGGAATTCTTCCACACCTTCAACACCCTGCACGGACAGGACAAGCAGATCATCGTCTCGTCGGACCGCCCGCCCAAGTCGCTGGTCACGCTGGAGGAGCGCCTGCGTTCGCGCTTCGAGTGGGGCCTGACCGCCGACATCCAGCCGCCGGATGTCGAAACCCGCCTGGCCATCCTGCGCTCGAAGGCCGAGCGCACCGGCCGCCACATCCCCGACGAAGTGCTCGAAATCATCGCCCGCCGCGTCCAGTCCAACATCCGCGAATTGGAAGGCGCGCTCAACCGCATCCTGGCCTTTGCCGACCTGAGCGGCGCGACCCTCAATTCCAGCCTGGTGGATGTGGCCCTGGCCGACCTGCTGCCACAAAAACGCAACATCTCGCCCAAGCGCATCCTCGAAGCGGTGGCCTCCTCCGAAGGCCTGGACGTGGACGACCTGCTCGGACAGAACCGCTCGGCCAAGATCGCCGTCCCGCGCCAGTTGGCCATGTACCTGCTGCGCCACTTCAACGACATTTCCCTGCCCCAAATCGGCGAATTGCTCGGCGGGCGCGACCACACCACCATCATGTATGGAATTCGCAAGATCGACGAGAACGAAAAACTCAAAAAACGCGCCGAAACAATCTGGCAGGCCCTGCTCAACCAAACCGTGGCAGCCTAAGATTTTGCAGCCTGACTGTAAAACTCCCGCCCCAATTGAAGGCGGGAGTTTTTGACCCACGGCGGGATGTAGCGGCGCCTTGAGTCGCTACTACCGCTTCTGCACGCATTGCGTTTTTGAGCGCATGGAAAACGCAATTTGTGACCGAGTGCGGTATATAATTGCGCCCTGCCATGAAATATATCCAAGGCCTGGACGGCCTGCGCGGAATCGCGTTCCTGCTGGTATTCCTTTTTCACGCCCACTTCGGCTACTTCGGCTGGGTGGGTGTGCAATTGTTCTTCGTGCTGTCGGGCTTCCTCATCACCGGCATCCTGCTGGATATGAAACGCGCCCTGCCCACGGCGGGGTATTTCGTCAAATTTTATGGGCGGCGCTTTCTGCGCATCTTTCCCCTTTACTACGCCTACCTGTTCCTGGCCGCCCAGGCGGCAGGCTATCTGTTCGATCAAAAGATTCGCCGCACCTACATCGAACTGTTCTGGGACCAGTATCCCTATGCGCTGGCCTACGCCTACAACTTCTTCATGGCTTCCAGCAAGTTCGTCCAGACCTCACAATTCCTCACGCACCTGTGGTCGCTGGCCGTCGAGGAACAGTTCTACATCCTCTGGCCGCTGGTCGTCTTTTTGACACCGTTCAAGCATCTCAAAAAAGTCTTTGCGTCGGCTGTCGTCCTGGCGCCACTCTTTCGCCTGGGAGTGCTGCTCTTCTACGGGGAAGCGCCCTTCGAGATCCTGGGCGACGCCAACACAGCCGTCTACGCCCTGCCCTTCTCGCACCTGGACGCCTTCGCATTCGGGGCGCTGATCAACCTGGGAATTTCCATCCCGCAGGCCAAACGGCAGTTTCTGGCGCTGCTGCTGGTCTTCCCCGCCCTGGGCATGTTGACCGACTTCCTGTCGACCGGCCAGTGGAACGTGGACAACGGCTTCGGCCTGCCGCTCCTGATGCCCAACGCCGGCAAGCCGGTATGGGGCTACTCGCTGCTAAACTACCTCTTCGTGCTGCTGATCTACGGGGTGGTGCGCGAGGGCTGGTTCCTGCGCCTGCTCGAACAGCGCTGGCTGTCATACCTCGGCCGGATTTCCTACGGGCTGTACGTGTACCATTACGGTCTGCTCTGGCTGGTCGCCGAAGTGGCCTTTCCCGGAATCGGCCTGGTCGCAGGCGCCCTGGTCGCCTTGGCGTTGACCGTCCTGGCCGCCTCGCTCAGCTTCCACCTGTTCGAGAAGCCCATCACCGACCTGAAGGATCGCTGGTTTCCGTTCAAACCGCCGCCCAAAAACGCCGCTAATCTGTGATATACTTGCGCCGCTTTCCGCAAGGAAGGCCATTCTGCCGGGGCAGGCAATACATGCCCACACTTCACACGCCTGTGGACCTTCCAGCGCGTGCCGCGGACCCAAGGGACGCGGTCGCTGGCGGGGATGAAACAGGCGGAGGCCAAACGCGAAGGAGGTTCTCCCCATGGCCATTATTTCCATGAAGGCCCTGCTTGAAAGCGGCGTCCACTTCGGACATCGCACCAACAAGTGGGATCCCCGTATGAAGCCGTACATCTTCACCGAGCGCAACGGCATTCACATCATCGACCTGCAGCAGACCGTCAAATTGCTTACGCAGGCCTATAACACCATCCGCGACACAGCCGCGAATGGCGGCGCCGTGCTCTTTGTCGGCACCAAGCGCCAGGCGCAGGAAACCGTCTCAGAGGAAGCCATCCGCTGCGGCATGCCCTTCGTCACCGAACGCTGGCTGGGCGGCATGTTGACCAACTGGTCGACCATGCACCAGCGCATCCAGGAACTCGAGCGCCTCGAACAGCTGCGCGACAGCGGCGAGATCAACCGCCTGACCAAGAAGGAAGGCCTGCTGATCCAGCGCGAGATCGAACGCCTGCAGACCCGCCTCTCGGGCGTGCGCAGCATGAAGCGCCTGCCCGACCTGCTCTTCATCGTGGACGTTTGCCGCGAAGACGCCGCAGTGCATGAAGCCAACCTGCTCAACATCCCGATCGTGGCGATGGTCGACACCAACTGCAACCCGCAGGGCATCGACTACGTCATCCCCTCCAACGACGATGCCATCCGCGCCATCAAACTGCTGGTCGCCAAGATGGCCGACGCCGTGCTCGAAGGCAAGGCCCAGCGCAAGGAAGAAGAACCCGAGCAAATGCCGGGCAGCGAGACCAAGGCCGAGACCACCCGCCAGCCCCGCCGCGCTCCCCGCGTGGTCACCCCCGACCAGGACGAGGAAGTGAACGAGGATAACCTGCTGGGCGCCTCCACCCTGGCCAAGTTGAACGTCACCCGCAAGCCCGAAGCCGTCGAAGAAAAGCCGGCCGCCGAAGAAGCCCCCAAAGACGAGGCCTAGGCCTGGTTAACTGCTGAAAGAGGAACGAGTATTATGGAAATTACGACCGAGATGATCAAGCAACTGCGCGCCTCCACCAACGCGCCCATGCTGGACTGCCGCAAGGCGCTCCAGGAGGCAAATGGCGACTTCCAGAAAGCCGTCGACTGGCTGCGCGAGAAGGGCATGGCCACCGCGGCCAAGCGCGCCGACCGCGTCGCCTCCAACGGCGTCGTGGAAATGTACTCGCACGGCGGCGGCCGTGTGGGTGTGATGGTGGAAGTCAACTGCGAAACCGACTTCGTCGCCCGCTCCGAGCAGTTCCGCACCCTGGCGCACGAGATCGCGCTCCAGATCGCGGCCAGCGCTCCCAAGTACATCAAAGCCGACGAAATCCCCGCCGCCGAACTCGAGCATGAGGCCGAGATCGCCCGCGCCCGCGCCAAAGAGGAAGGCAAGCCCGAGAACATCCTGCCCAGGATCGTCGAGGGCCGTCTCGAAAAATACAAGGATGAAGTCTGCCTCATGCGCCAGACCTACATCCGCGATGAGAGCATCAACATCGAAAAACTTGTGCTGCAAAACGTGGCCGCCATCGGCGAAAACGTACTTGTCCGCCGCTTCCAGCGATGGGAGCTGGGCGAAAGCCTCGGCTAACCAGGAAGGCCAACCTACGGGTTGGCCTTTTTTGTACCGCCTTTGGGTGAAAATTGCGTTTTTATAGAGGAAGGAAAATGGGTAATGGATCAGTGTAAGTGATGGAATTCGTGGGGCGGGATGGAATCCCGCCAAACTACGGGAATGCGGAATGCCATTCCGCACCACATCACTTACTCGAACCCACTACCGGAAAACGCAATATTCACCCGTGGGTATTATATAATCCAATCCAAGCACAAGGAGACCCGGATGAGTGAGTTGAAATACAAACGCATTTTGCTCAAACTCAGCGGCGAGGCGCTCAGCGGCCCCGCAGGCTACGGCATCGACGTGACCGAGGCGGAATCCATTGCCAGCCGCATCAAGGAAATTCATGAAATGGGAGTGCAGGTGGCCGCCGTCATCGGCGCGGGCAACCTGTGGCGCGGCAAGCAGGGCCTGGATCGCGGCATGGACCGCGCCACCGCCGATTACATGGGCATGCTCGGCACCGTGATGAACGCCCTGACCCTGATGGACGCCCTCGAACGCCAGGGCGTCATGACCCGCGTCCAATCGGCCATCGAAATGCGGGCCGTGGCCGAACCCTACATCCGCCGCCGCGCCATCCGCCACCTGGAAAAAAACCGCGTGGTCATCTTCAGCGCGGGCACCGGCAACCCGTTCTTCTCCACCGACACCGCCGCCGCCCTGCGCGGCACCGAAATGGACGTGGACGTGCTCATCAAGGCCACCAAGGTCGACGGCGTCTACGACTCGGACCCCAAGAAAAATCCCAACGCCATCAAATTCGACGAACTCTCCTACATCGAGGTGCTCAACCGCCGCCTGGAGGTGATGGACAGCACCGCCATCACCCTGTGCATGGAAAACAACCTGCCCATCCTGGTGCTCAACCTGTGGGATTCGCAGGCGCTCATGCAGGCCCTGCGCGGCGAGAAATCGGGCACCCTCGTGCATGGAGATTGAGCCTGGGCCGATACCCTGGCGAGAGTCTCTCAAGCAGAAACAATTTCTCTCACATGCCCGCCGTCCCATAGCACAAATTTCCGTTTTAAGGTATCCTTATGCCAATGAACCCTACAGGAGGACGAGGTGATTAAAGATATCCTCAAAGACGCAGAGACCCGCATGAGCGGGGCCATTCATGCCCTCGCGGATTCCCTGGCCACCATCCGCACCGGGCGGGCCAGCCCGGCCCTGGTGGAAAAGCTGCCCGTGGAATATTACGGCGCCCCCACCCCGCTCATGCAGCTGGCTTCGATCAGCATTCCCGAGCCGCGCTCGATCATGATCAAACCGTTCGATCCATCCACCATCAAGGAAATCGAACGGGCGATCCGCGTTTCGGACCTGGGCCTGAACCCCAACAACGACGGCAAATCCATCCACCTGAACCTGCCGCCGCTGACGGAGGAACGCCGCCGCGACCTGGTCAAGCACATGCACGCCCGGCTCGAAGAGTCCCGCGTGGCCGTCCGCAACATTCGCCGCGACCTGCACAACGATTTGCGCGACTTCGAAAAGGAAAAACTCATCACCGAAGACGAAATGAGGCGCGGTGAAGAGGAACTCCAGAAACTGACCGACCGCTTCGTGGAAGACATCAACCGGCACGGCCAGTCCAAAGAAAAAGAAATCATGGAAGTGTAATATAATACCCACGGCGGTATAACGATTGCCATCGCTGTTTGCGGCTCCCATGAGTATATCCCCACTGAACATCCCTGCTGACAAAATCCCCCGCCACGTTGCCATCATCATGGATGGCAACGGGCGTTGGGCCATTTCGCGCGGGCTGCCGCGGCTGGCAGGCCACAAGGCAGGCACCGAAAACCTGCGCCGCGTCATTCGCGCCACGGTGGAATTTGGCATCCAGTACCTGACCATCTATGCCTTCTCCACCGAAAACTGGGGCCGCCCCGCCGAAGAAGTGCAGGGATTGATGGGCATCCTCCAGGACGTCATCGACCGCGAGCTTAACGAACTGCACCAGGAGGGAGTGCAGCTGCGCCACATTGGGCGGTTGGAGCGCCTCGACCCCAAGGTCCAGGCCAAGGTCACGAAAGCCATCGAACTGACCAAAAACAACAACAAGTTGATTCTGAACATCGCCTGGAATTACGGCGGCCGCGATGAGATCGTGTGCGCCATCCAGAAGATCATCAAGGATGGCATCGCCCCCGAAGACGTCAGCGACCAGCTGGTCAGCCAGTACATGTTCACGGCCGGAGTCCCCGACCCGGACCTGGTCATCCGCACCTCGGGCGAACTGCGCGTGAGCAACTTCTTGATCTGGCAGGTGGCCTACTCTGAATGGTACGTCACCCCCACCTACTGGCCCGATTTCGACCGCGAGGAATACCGCCGCGCCCTCGAAACCTACGCCAACCGCGACCGTCGGTACGGAAAGGTCTCCTCGAAGGAATTACAGGGATCCAATGCTTAAGCGGACGATCACCGCGCTGGCCCTGCTGCTGGTTGGGATGCCCACGGTCATCCTGGGCGGGCCTTTCTTTTTTGTGCTGATCGCCATCTTCGTCGTGGGCGCCGCCTGGGAATACTGGAACATGTTCAAGGCGGTGGGCTACGACTCGAACCTGTACGGTACCGTGGGCGGGGTCCTCCTGATCCTGGCGGCGCGCGCCTTCTTCCCCGAACTGGCGGCGCCGGCCCTGGCGGCGGGCATCCTCCTGTCCATGGCGATCCACCTGTTGGCTTTCGAGCGCGGCCGCGACCAGGCCGCGCTCGATTTTGGCGTGGCCCTCGGCGGCTTGCTGTACGTCGGCTGGCTGGGCGCCTACCTGCTCGACATCCGCAACCTGCCCGACGGCGGCTGGTATTTCATGATCGTGCTGCCTTCCGTCTGGCTGGCGGATTCGGGCGCATACTCCATCGGCGCGGCCTACGGCAGGCACAAAATGTCCCCGCGCCTCAGCCCCAAGAAAAGCTGGGAGGGGTATGCAGCCGGCGTCTTCTCGGGCGCCATCGGCGGCGCGTTCTTCGTTTACGCCTACCAGACCTTCGGCGCCCTGCCCGACGGCATGACCCTCTGGCAGGGCGCGCTGCTCGGGCTGGTGCTGGGACTGCTCTCCCCGCTGGGCGACCTGGGCGAGAGCATGTTCAAGCGCCAGGCGCACATGAAGGATTCAAGCAATGTCTTCCCCGGCCACGGCGGTTTTTTCGACCGCATCGATTCCTGGATCTGGGCCGCGGCAATCGGATACTATTTCATCCTATGGTTCGTTTTGTAACGGAGGCATGACATGGATTCCCTGGATATCTCAGCCCCAACCCGCAACCTGGCCCTCGACCTGGCCCGCGTGACCGAAGCCGCCGCCCTGTCTGCCGGCCGCTGGATGGGCCGCGGCGACAAGGAGGCCGCCGACCACGCCGCCGTCGAGGCCATGCGCCTGGTGCTCAGCACCATTTCCATCGACGGTGTCATCGTCATCGGCGAAGGGGAGAAGGACAAGGCCCCGATGCTGTTCAACGGCGAAAAGGTCGGCAACGGGACAGGCATCC
This sequence comes from Chloroflexota bacterium, assembly GCA_049324895.1. Lineage (GTDB taxonomy): Bacteria > Chloroflexota > Anaerolineae > Anaerolineales > Villigracilaceae > JACPVF01. The sequence goes on along the minus strand of JBMOMS010000065.1, from coordinate 4,359 downwards.
CGGTGGATGTGGCCGTCGACCCCATCGACGGCACCCGCCCGCTGGCGTTTGGGCGCACGAACTCCATCGCCACGGTGGCCATCGCCCCGCGCGGCTCCATGTTCGACCCGGGGCCGTTCGTCTACATGAACAAGATTGCGGTCGGACCCGAGGCGCGCGGCAAGATCAACATCGAAGCCCCCGTCACCGAAAACCTGCGCGCCATCGCCCGCGCCAAGGGCAAGGCCGTGGAGGACCTGACCACCATCATCCTCGACCGTCCGCGTCACGAGGGCCTGATCGCTGAAATCCGCAAGGCGGGCGCGCGCATCCGCCTGATCCCCGATGGCGACGTGGCTGCCGCCCTGATGACGGCCCAGCCCGAAGCCGGCGTGGATGTGCTGTTCGGCATCGGCGGCACGCCCGAGGGCGTCATCTCGGCCTGCGCCCTGCGCGCCATGGGCGGCGAGATCCAGGGCAAGCTGTATGCGCGCGACGAGGACGAACTGCGCCGCGGACGCGAGGCGGGCTACGATTTCGAGAAGATCCTCACCATGGACGACCTGGTCTCCTCGGAAGATGTCTTCTTCGCGGCCACGGGCATCACCGACGGCGAACTGCTCAAGGGCGTGCGCTACTACGGCGAAGGCGCCACCACCGACTCGCTGGT
>JBMOMS010000065.1:0-3610 GCA_049324895.1 Chloroflexota bacterium | reverse complement strand
TCCACGGCCAGGGTGCTGGTGACGATGTTGTTCAGGAAGGCGCGGTCATGGCTGACCAGCAGCAGCGTGCCCTCGTAATCGAGCAGCAGGTCTTCCAGGATTTCCAGCGTTTCCAGATCGAGGTCGTTGGTGGGTTCATCCATGACCAGCAGGTTGGCGGGACGGGCGAACAGGCGCGCCAGCAGCAGGCGGTTGCGTTCGCCGCCCGAGAGGGCGCTGATGGGCGCCTGGATGCGATCCTTCGAGAACAGGAATCCCTCCAGATAGCCGACCAGGTTGCGCGTCCGCCCGTTGATCGTGACCGTGTCGCTGCCCTGCCCCACGTTATCCATGATGGACTTCGACTCGTCCAACTGCGCCCGAAGCTGGTCGAAATAGGCGATCTCCAGGTTGGTGCCATGCTCCACCGTGCCCGCTTGCGGAGCCAGTTCCTCGATCAGCAATCGCAGCAGGGTGGTCTTGCCCGAGCCGTTCGGGCCGATGATGCCGACCTTGTCGCCGCGCTGAATGGTGGTGGTGAGTTCCCTGACGATGGGCCGTTCCCCAAACGAGTAGCTGACGTTCTCCGCCTCGATGACCAGCCGCCCCGAGCGCTTCTCGGCCTGGATCTGCATGCGCACCTTGCCGGGCTGTTCGCGGCGTTCCAGGCGCAGCTCGCGCAGACGTTTGAGCGCGCGCACGCGGCCTTCGTTGCGCGTGCGGCGCGCCTCGATGCCCTTACGGATCCAGACCTCCTCCTGGGCCAGCTTCTTGTCGAAGAGAGTATTTTGCTCCGCTTCGGCGTTGAGCATGGCCTCCTTGCGTTCGAGGAAGGTCTCGTAGCTGCAATTCCAGTCGAAGAGGCGGCCGCGGTCGAGCTCGACGATGCGGGTGGTCAGGCGCTGCAAGAAGACGCGGTCATGCGTGACGAAGAGCAGCGTGCCGCCCCAACGCTTGAGGAAGGTCTCCAGCCAGTCGATGGAGGCGATGTCGAGGTGGTTGGTCGGCTCGTCGAGCAGGAGCAGGTCGGGGTTCCGCACCAGGCCGCGGGCCAACAGGACGCGGCGCTTCATCCCCGCCGAGAGGATATTGAACTGCGCATCCGCATCCAACTGCATGCGCGCGATGACCTGGTCGACGTGGAGCTGCCCGCGCCAGTGATGCTCGTCCGTGTGGGCCGACTTGCGCGCCTCCAGTCCGCTGGCGACGATGTCGAGCACTTTGCCCTGGATGCCCGCGGGCACCTCCTGCGGCAGGTAGGCCACGCGCAGATTCTGCTGTCGGGCCACGACTCCGCTCTGCGGCAGGAGGTCGCCGTTCACCAGCTTGAGCAGCGTGGACTTGCCCATGCCGTTGCGGCCCAGCAAGCCCACCCACTCGCCCGGCTCGATCTGTAAATTGATGTTTTCAAGGAGAAGCGGCCCGCCAAAACCCAGGCTCACGTCCTGCAAGCTGATCAATGCCATGAATGATTTCCTTTGAAGGCACGAATATACTACAAAAAATGTAGGGCAAGTTGGCAATTTGCCCTACGGATAAACTTGCCGCAATCACAGTACCAAAGCACTATCAGTCACCCTTGACCAGGGCCGAAATGCGGTGATACATTTCACAATACCTACGGGGGCGACCCAAACTAGGTTTTGTGAAAATATAGTTGGCGCGCCAAACCGACGGGAAGCTTTTGAACCAGGAGAAATTTATCCGCTACCCCTTCGACCGAAGGTAGTGTTGAAGGATTGGCGAGGACAGCGTCCCCTTTGGGGATTAGCGAATTCTTATCCCAGCACTTTGGCGCGCTAACAAAATATACAAGGGTCAGTCGACATTCAATGACTTATGCTAGGAGTTTACTATGTCGCCTAAACGCAAACTTTTTCTGATCACAACAATCATGTTTATTGTGATAGGCTTTGGGATCATGTCTGTGCCATGTCAGGAATACTCCAATTTTCCAACAAGTAAACCCGTTTTTATTTCCCAAGTCTGGCCACCGTCATCTGCTAATGTACCCCTTGGTTGTTATACAAGGAATGGTCTGAAAAGGCTTCTTACACCATACCCCAATAAGAAGGAACCGTATGCACAGATTATAAAGCCAGAAAGTGGAATATCTCTAACGCTTAATACCCACATGCTCACTAATGAAATGCAGGATGGAGCCATACCAGACAATGTAAATCTATATGTGGATGAAAAATGGGCTCCCCTAATTTATTTAGATCGAGGCAGGGGGACAAGTCCGGATGTGATCATTACTGACGAAGGAAAAGCCATCATACAGCCGTACACTCCTATATACTATTATTTTGGGTCAACTCTGTTTCTCCTGCCTGGAGAACATACAGCAAAGTTTATTATTACAAAAAGGAATGGAGAAGTATTGGAATACGAATGGCATTTTAAAATTACCTGGCGGTAAAATTGCATTTATGGATTGTATGATTTGCTCTTCTTGTGGCGACGGACGCCAGGTGCAAAGTACGGTCAACGGCGTGATTACGACCTTTGTGGGCGCGCACTACCAGGTGGAAGGCGGGATGACCGTGAAGTACTACCTCGCCGGCGGACAGCGCATTGCCATGCGGACTCCGAACAATAGCGTGTCCTACCTGCTCAGCGACCACCTCGGCTCCACTTCATTGACCACCAACTCAACAGGAACAGTGACTTCGGAAATGCGCTACACTGCCTGCCCCCTCCGTTACACTGCGGGGGTGCTGCGCGAGGGCGAGACCCGCTTCACGAACGGAACCAGTCCCAGCAACTACCGCTACACAGGTCAACGCCAGGAGGCCAGCTTCGGGTTGTATTTCTACAACGCCCGCTGGTACGACAGCGCGCTGGGACGCTTTGCCCAGGCCGACACCATCGTCCCAGGTGGGGTGCAGGGGCTGGATCGGTATGCGTATGTCAATAATAATGCGGTGCGATATATTGATCCATCAGGACACATGAGAACTGAAGGCGACTTGACGGAGCCAACCCCTATTCCAGAACCCACGCCAGAAAACCCAGATGATCCGACTCGCCTTACAGTACCAAGTGAAAACGGTGTAGGATCAGGGACCGAAATGAAAGAAGTCTATGACCGCCTTGTTGCTATGTGTGAGGCTGGCACTTATTCACACCCATTTTGTTTTGGAGGATTGACTGTCAGAGAATTTACAATCATTATCCTCTCAAATGAACTATCTCCATTAGGACTTGAAGGAGGGGTTAGTACAGAGAATTGGGGTAAACTGATAACTGCTGCTAAAAACTGGTTTGGCGATAGTTGTACGCAACATGAAGCTTTTAAAAACCCGTGCAATGGTCCAACAGCAAATGCGATCTTTAACTGGCTGGGAGAGAATTTTCAATCTGCGCAAAGTTTGTTTCCAGAAGGTGTAACACCGACTGAAGAATATCCACAGATACGGGCATTGGCGACAGCAATGACAGATGCAATTCTAACTATGGGGCAGCCCCCATATTCTCACCCATTCGATGCACTTGTCCATTGGGCAAATAAATCATATTACCTAGAAGAATATGGGACCGTTCCTCTGGATTACTACATTGTTCTTGGCGGAGGCGATACCTTCTATGTCGTTTCATATTATGAAGAGAGTCGGATGTGTGGTTGGGT
>JBMOMS010000064.1:6765-21188 GCA_049324895.1 Chloroflexota bacterium | reverse complement strand
CTGGAACAACTCAGCGAGTATTTCCGAAAATACTCTCCAATTCCCGTTGAATGGCTGGATTGGGTGGCAGGTCGTTGTGGTCAAGACGATATTGACAACGATATGGCTTCAGCTACTGGAAACTTTTCTGGAATCCGCTGGCTCGAACAGCAAGGACTTGCTAACTTTTCCGAGTTCAAAACCTGGTACGATGAAAATTGGGAAAAGTAAAATCTGGGCCACAAGCAAACGTGCTCAAACCAAAAGGCGGCCTGACGGCCGCCTTGTATCATTCTGCTTCCCTCGCAATCACCTCTTCCATTGGAACTTTCAACGCCTTCGCCAGCGCGGACAAGGTATTCATGCTGTGCTTGCGTTTGCCAGCCTCAATCTGGGAGAGGTGGGTTTGCTGATTCCCGCCGCCTTCCTGCGCTGCTGTTTCTTTTACTCCATCCAAACCGTGCGGTCCTCGAAACCTGGACGCTCGGCGGCTTGCGATTCGAACTCGGGCCAGCCCAGGTAGAGGAAACCGATCAAATGCTGGTCGGCCTCGAAGCCCAAAAATTGCTTCACCAGCGGGTCGCGCGCCCACTCGCCCGTGCGCCAGATCGCGCCCAATCCCAGCGCGTGCGCAGCCAGCAGGATGTTCTGGCAGGCGGCTGAAGCGGCGGCCAGGTTCTCGATCTCGAGGATGCGCGGCTCCGATGGCTTATCCACACCCACGGCGATGACCACGGGCGCGCGCAGCGGCAACGCGCGAGTCTTGTCGAGGGCCTCGGGCGGCAGGTCGGGCTGACGTTCGCCCTGGGAGGCGGCCATCGCCGCGCCCAAACGCACGCGACCTTCCCCCGTCAACACCACAAAGCGCCACGGCCTGACCTTGTGATGGTTCGGGGCCTGTACGGCAGCATGCAACAGGTTCTCGATCATTTCGCGCGGAAGCGCATCGGGCTTAACCTTGCTGACGGTGTGCCTGCCCTGAATGGCTTGAAAAAGTTCCATATTGATCCTCCATTGCCAAGACGCTTGCGGGTACAATGCTCTTACCATGAAGATATTTTACTCCGATACCCACTTTCAACATGCGCCCGCCTTCGAGGTTTTCGACGGCGGGGTGCGCGTGCCAAATTTCGAGGTGCCCGAACGCGCCGAACGGATTCTGACCGCGCTGAAACGGACGGGCTGGGCCGACGTGCATCCACCCGCCGACTTTGGCCTGGACCCGATCCTGGGAGTACATTCACGCGATTACGTCGACTTCCTGGCCTCGGCCTGGGACGACTGGCTGGCCGCCGAACCCGAGGTGGCCGGCGCGGACGACAAGTCGGCGCTGCTGCCCGCCACCTTCGCCCTGCGCGGCCAGGCGCACCCCGCCAAATCCATCCTCGGACGCGCGGGCTACTACATGATGGACCTGAGCGCGCCCATCGTGGCAGGCACCTACGCCGCCGCGCTGGCCTCCGCTCATTGCGCCCTATCCGCTGCCCAGGAAGTCACCCATGCCTCGTCCGCCTTTGCCTTGTGCCGCCCGCCCGGTCACCACGCGGGCAAATCGCACTGCGGAGGCTACTGCTACTTCAACAACGCCGCCATCGCCGCCCACTGGCTGAGCGCCCGCGGAAAAGTGGCCCTGCTCGACATCGACTATCACGCCGGCAACGGCACCCAGGACATCTTCTACGAGCGCGCGGACGTGTTGAGCCTCTCGCTCCACGCCGACCCGGCCTGCGAGTATCCCTACTACGCGGGCTACGCCGAGGAACGCGGCGCGGGCGCGGGATTGGGATTCCATCATAACTTCCCGCTGCCGGCCGGAACAGGCGACGACGCCTACCTTGCGGCCCTGAATGATGCGCTGCATTTGATCCGCGAGTACCAACCCACCGCCCTGGTCATCTCGGCGGGCATGGACATCTACACCGACGACCCGCTGGGCCGCATCCACATCACGCGGGCGGGCATCCGCCAGATCGGCGCGCGCATCGCGGAACTGCGCCTGCCCACGGCAGTCATCATGGAAGGCGGCTACAACAACGACGCGCTGGGCGATAATGTCGTGGCGTTTTTGGGAGAGTTGCAATAACCATCCAGCAGTCTGCAAGGTAGAGGATTTCGATACAAAGGGAAAAGTCTCGTGAAGCGACTACCAACGGGAAAAACGATTCTTGCCATAACCATTGCGCTGCTGGGCGTCATGACGCTGTCGATGTTCAACCTGCCGGAACACGAGGAAGTCCCCGTCCACTCTCAAGGCGACATCAAACTGGCAATCCGCGCGGGATACAACAGATATTGCAAGGAAAACGGGAAATGGCTGCCCGTTTGGGTCGACGTCGAAAACACGGGAAACGACCTCGATGCCGTCGTGGAGGTCACCTTCAACAATAATGGGCACACCGCCACGTACAGAAAAAGCATGCTGCTCCCCCGCGCCTCGCAAAATGAGGTGTTATTCCACGTATATCCCAAGAGCTTCCATACCCTGACCGCCAGGGTGACAAGCGGGGGAAGCATCCTGGCCGCCACAAATATCACAGTGGATTGTTTGGAAAATGACGATTTCATCGTTGGCCTGGTCACAGACAATCCCATCGGATTGGATAACACCTCCATGCTGCACCCCGCCAGGGGGCGGGTGTTCATGCCCAACCTGGGCCTGGCGGACCTGCCGGAACGGGCGGAAAGTTTGGGCACCCTGAATGTGCTGGTCTTTTCCGGGGTGGATACAGGCCGGTTGACCCAGCGCCAGCGCGACGCCCTCGAAGGATGGCTGGCGCGCGGCGGGACGATGCTCATCATTGGCGGGCCGCATGGACGATCCGTGAACAATGGATTGGGCCGCCTGTCGCCGGTCGAAATCGATGGCACAGCCGAGGTGGCCGATCTTTCATCGTTGGTCGAGTACATCCAAAACGGACAACCCCTGGAGGGAAAAGCCACCCTGTCGGTGGGAAGGCTGCGGGAAGGGGCATACGTGCTCGCACAGCAGGACGGCATTCCCATCCTGATCGAACAGCGGATTGGCTTCGGCAGGGTCATCCACCTTGCCGCCGACCCGTCCATTCAACCCCTGAACACCTGGGAGGGCATGGATGAATTGTACGATCTTCTGCTCAGCCCGCGCGCGTCCGTCCCCCCCTGGATGAACCACGATCAGTGGGATGAATTTTATCAACGCCAGGCGCTTTCATCGATTGCAGGCCTTGAACCTCCCTCCCTGCTCTCTTTCCTGATTTGGATGGGCGTGTACGTCGCGGTCATCGGCCCAATTCACTACTTCATCCTCAAACGTCGGCGGCGGCAAATCATGGCCTGGATCACCATCCCCGCCCTGGCATGTCTCTTCACCACCGCCGCATACCTGATCGGCAGTGCCTATCGTGGAAATGACATCATCCTGAATCGCCTGGCATTGGTCCAGGCCTGGGATGGACAGGAACAGGCGCAAGTCACGGCGCTGGTGGGCATCTATTCCCCCAGCCGGGCCACATACACTTTGCAATCTGGGGGCCTTCTGTTGGTGCCCCTCGAAGTGAACAGCCTCGGGCTGGGCCTGCACAGCGACTGGACGATTGTTCAGGAGGGACGGACCCATCAGGTCTCAGACATTCGCGTAGAGTCCGCCGGAATGAAGTCCTTTGCGGCACAAGGCCACATACAGGCCTTGCCCATCCATCATACACTGCGCATCGATGTCAGGTCGGAGAACCCGACCCTGACCGGCAGCATCACCAATGACAGCCCATACACACTCCGCAATGTGGTACTTTTTGCGCATGGAAGTTACCGTCATTTGGGAAACCTGGCGCCCGGCGGGAGCATCGCGGTATCCTTTTTGCATATCCCCAACTCTGGCAGAAGCTACTTTGCCTACACGACTGCGGCGCGCCTCCTGCAAGCCACCGCCCCCCTGGATATGGACACCCAAGGGAAAGCCTTCCTCCTCGACGCAACCATGCATCCTGCCCTTTCCAACTACTACCTGCCCGCTTCCACAAAAGCCAACTGGGGCATCTACCTGATGGGCTGGCTCGATGTCCCTGCGCTGGATATTGAAGTGAATGGCAAACAGGCTCAAACTGTGGATACAACGCTATACGTCCAATCCCTGTCCCCGTCCGTACATTTTGGAAAAGGCCCCTGGAAAATTACCACGAATTTAATGATCTGGGAATCTTCGGACGATTCCACTTCGCCTTACGGAAATGATCTATTCAATCCGCCAACGTTTACTCTTTGGTTCAGGCCTGCCATCCCGGTGCCTTTCAAGACCGTCAATGCGCTGATCCTTCATCTTGATGTCCATCAATATGCGCACCCAGCAAATGACATCTCCGTCCAACTTTGGAATTATTCCACTGGAACCTGGCAGGAGGTGAAAAACCTGGTTCCCGGCAGGAATTTCATTCCAAACCCCAGCCAATTCGTCAGCCGCCACGGAGAGATTCGCCTCAAGCAGAAAGAGGACGGCGCCATCGTTTTCTCCTACTTTACTTTGATGGTGAGTCCCTGACCTGGCTTCCACCGATTCTGTTGGATGTTGCGGCTGGGTTGTCTTTCGCCCAAACCCTCCACGAAGAAGACCTCCGCATCCTGCATCCGCGGCAAAGCTCTTATCTGCGAACTGCCACCCCCACCCCCGCCAATGGTCAAGGGGGGTGCCAGGGAAACAAAACCCCCGCCGCCTGCGTCTGATGGGGGATTTGAAAGCCGGCTGGCCGATGATATACCCGCAAGCGCACTTACCGAATTCTAAACTCGATGGATGTCCAACAGTGCTAGAATTAACGCACTCATTGCCAGTCGTATCGCGCAGCCGTGAACAGCACAGGGAGTAACCACTTTGAACCAGCGCTTGCCCGCAAAATTGATCCGCCCCATTGTCATCCTGGCAGTGGCCTGGTTGCTCGCCCTCAGTCCGGGGGCGGGCATGAACGTTCACGCCCAGGGCGCGGCGGAGATTAAGCTCACCGTCCGCGCAGGCTTCGACGGCATTTGCAGACAGTTGCACATCTATCCCGTGCGGGTGCAGGTCGAAAACAATGGCAAGGACCTGGGTGATGTCCGCATCCTGGTGCGGTACAAGTACGGAAACGGCGAAGCCACCCACGCCACCGACCTGGCCCTGCCGGCCGCCTCGCGCAAGGAAACCACCCTGTACGCCAGGGCTGTGAACTCCTACCGCCAGTCGATCACGGTCAGCCTGGTGGATGGGAACAAAACCCTGGCCTCCAGCAACGTCAACCTCAACTGCGTGGGCGAAGATACCCTGGTCATTGGGGTGATCGCCGACGACCCCGCGGCGTACAGCCAGACGGGCGATTCCACCTTTAGCAACAATCCCTTGCGGCGGGCCGAACCCCGCCTGGACGAACTACCCGAACAGGTGGAGGGCTGGGAGACCCTGGACGCGCTGATCGTGGCCGGGGTGGATACCGGCGCGCTCCGCCGGGAACAACGCGCGGCGCTGGGTGAATGGGTGGCGCGCGGCGGACGGCTGTTCGTTGTGGGCGGGGCCAAGTGGCAGGCGGTCGGCGCGGGACTGGGCGAGCTTCTGCCCGTGCAGGCCAACGGCACGCAGACAGTGGCAGGGCTGCCGGCGCTGGCGGAATACCTGCGCTCGGACGATGCCCTGACGGGCCAGCACATCGTTTCGGTCGGGAGCCTGCGCGAGGATGCAATTGTGCTCATCGAGCAGGACGGCATCCCGCTGCTGGCGGAGAAACCGCTGGGCGTGGGCAATGTCCTGTACCTGGCAGGCGACCCCGCCCTGCAGCCGCTCAACCAATGGAACCGGATGGATGAACTGTACCTGCTGCTGTTAAGCCCGCGCCCCATCCTGCCGCGCTGGGCCAGGCCCGCGGCCTGGGGCACCTACGAAGCCGAGCAGGCGCTGTCGGTGCTTACCGAGCTGCAAGCGCCCTCGATGCTGTACATGCTGTGCTGGCTGGGCGGGTACATTGTGCTGGTCGGCCCGTTCAATTACCTGCTCTTGAAACGGCTCAAGCGCAACCACCTGGCCTGGATCAGCATCCCCGCCCTGGCGGTGCTCTTTACTATGATCGCCTATGCGGCAGGCGGGATCTATCGCGGCTCGGGGCCGGTCTTGAATCGCCTGACCGTGATCCAGGCCTGGGAGGACGGGGAGCAGGCGCGGGTCCAGGCGCTGGTGGGCTTGTATTCCCCCAATCGCGCCGGGTACACCCTGCGCATGGAAAACCTGCGGGCTTCCCCCATCGAGGACATCTCCGCCTCGAACAACGATTGGCTGGACATCCAGAACGGCACAACCAGCCAGGTGAACAACATCCGCGTGGAGGCAGGCGGGATGAAATCTTTCCTGGTGGAGGGCAGCATGCCGGCCCTGTCCATCACCCATACCCTGACGCTTAAGATCGGCGACAAAAATCCAACCCTGACCGGCCAGATCACCAACAACAGCCCGTATACGATCAGGAACGCCGAGATTGTCCTGCAGGGCACCCGGCGCACGCTGGGCGACCTGCTGCCGGGCAAATCGGCCAGCGTGAACCTGGCCCTGGTGAACGGGTCGAAAGGCGCCCTGGTTGACTTGGACGCCGCCAGCATCCTGGGCATCGATAAGTATCCAGAGAAAAGCAAGGCGGCGCGGCGGCTTCACTTTCTCAATTCCATTCTGGCGGCAGGTTATTACAACGAAACGCCTCATGATCCCAACTGGGGCATCCACCTGATGGGCTGGCTGGATGAGATGCCCCTGGCGGTCGAGTTGGACGGCAGGCAGGCGGAAACCATCGACACCACGCTGTACGTGGTTTCACTGGCCCCCACGGTGCAGTACTCTTCGAAAGGCCCCTGGCGGTTGACCCCGGCCGCGTTTGCCTGGGAAGGCTCCGATGCGACGGTTTCGCCGTACGGCGACATGGATCTGTCGATCAGCGGGTATATCCTGCATTTCAAGCCGGCCATCCCGCTGCGCTATCGCTCGGTGGAGAGTCTGCGCCTGCGCCTGTTTACCGCCAATACGGTGGACGCCCCGAAATTCTCATTGTGGGATTTCACGAAAGGCCAATGGCAGACGATCGATGGCATATCGCAGGGAGACAGTCCCATCCCCTATCCCGAGCGGTATGTCGGCCCCAACGGGGAAGTGGTGATCCATGTGGAGGCCAATAATACCTCCTACGAAGAGGTGGTTTCCTCCTACTTTAGCCTGGTGGTGAACCCATGACACCCATCGTCGAAATCCGCGATCTGACCAAGAAGTTCAAGCGCCGCACCGCTGTCGACCACGTCAGCCTGGACATCGAACAGGGCGAGATCTTCGGGCTGGTCGGCCCCAACGGCGCGGGCAAGACCACCACCATCCGCATGTTGGTGACCCTGCTGCAACCCGACAGCGGCGAGATTACGGTCGGCGGGCACTCGGTGCAGAATGAACCGCGCGAGGTGCGCCGGCTGATCGGCTTCATGCCCGATTCCTTCGGCGTGTACGGCGACATGACCGTGCAGGAATACCTGGATTTCTTCGCCGCCTGCTACGCCATTCCGCCCGCCCAGCGCGGAGGCTTGATCCGCGACCTGTTCGACCTGGTGGACATCGGCCACCGCCGCGACGACCTGGTGGATACGCTCTCGACCGGCCTCAAGCAGCGCCTGGGCATCGCCCGCGTGCTGATCCACGACCCGAGCGTGCTGGTGCTCGACGAACCCGCCTCGGGCCTCGACCCGCGCGCCCGTATCGAAGTGCGCGAACTGCTGATGGAGATCGCGCGCCTGGGCAAGACCATCCTGTTCTCCAGCCACATCCTGGCCGACGTGGCGGAGTTGTGCTCGCGCGTGGGCATTATGGAAATGGGCCAGGTGGTGGCGATCGGCACCCTCGACCAGCTCAACCAGAGCCTGGTGCCGCACCGCCTGCTGCACGTCAAACTGCTCGACACCGCGCCGCTGGCGGAAGCGCAGGCCGCGCTCGTACACATGCCCGGCGTGACCGCCGTGCGCGTGCAGGAAAACGGGCGCGCCGACTGGCTGGCGCTCGAAATCGAATTCAACGGCGACGATGCGGCCATGCAAGCCCTGTTGTCGAGCCTGGTCCAGCGCGGGCTGCCCGTCGTCCACTTTAGCGAAGAGATGAAAAACCTGGAGGAGGTCTTCATGCGCGCCACGAAAGGGATTGTGTCATGACGCAGTTGCAGTCAGAATCCGCTCCCGTAACGGCACCCGCTCCCAAGCTCCGCGCGCCGTGGTTCAAGCGCGCCTTCCAAAGCGTGGTCGAGAATCCCGTCATCGCCAAGGAACTGCGCGGGCGCATGCGCGGGCGGCAGGCCTTCGTCACCTTGAGCGTGTACCTGGTGCTGATCTCGATCCTGCTGCTGCTCATCTACCTGACCGCCGACCTCGGCAGTTCGAACACCAGCTGGACGCCCGAATTCCGCCAGGAATTGGGCAAGGCTCTCTTCGGAACGGTCATCCTGATGGAACTGTTGATGATCCCCTTCATCGCGCCCGGCCTGACCAGCGGCTCCATCGCCGCCGAACGCGAACACCGCACCTTCGACCTGCTGCGCACCACCCTGCTCTCGCCACGCGCCTTCGTGCTGGGCAAACTAGGCGCGGCCTTCGCCTTCCTGCTGCTGCTCATCTTCGCGGCCCTGCCGCTGGAAAGCATCGCCTTCATGCTGGGCGGCGTGGGCCTGGAGGAATTGCTGGTCTCGACCCTCATGCTGGTCGTGACCGCCATCTACTACTGCACGCTGGGCCTGTTCTTTTCAAGCATCCTGAAACGCGTCATCGCGGCCACGGTCGCCTCGTATGGCAGCATCGTGCTGGGCCTGCTGATGCTGTTCGTGGTCTACATCCTGCTCATGCTCCTGGAAAGCTATTCCTATGGGTATAGCTACCCCTCCCGTCCCGATCCCTTCTGGGAGGACTTGATGAGCATCGTCGTCTGGGTATTGATCTCGACCAACCCGCTGATCGCCGCCATCGTGAGTGAAACCCTGCTGGTCGATTCGCAGGAGTTGTTCTTCACCACCGATCCCCTCTCCTCGAGCAACGGCCTGGTCGTGCCCTCCCCGTGGATCATCTACACCCTGGTCATGCTGTTCCAAACCTTCCTCATGATCTGGTGGAGCATCCGCGCCGTGCGGCGTCCCGACCGCTGAAAGGCAAGCCAATGAACGAACTCCTGCAACCGCTTCAAGGTTGGATCCTCTGGCTGAGAATCCGCCGCGCCTGGACCTGGGGCCTGCGCGGCCTGACCCTCGGCGCGGGCCTCTCCCTGCTAATGGGCGGGACCCTGCTGTGGAATGCCCGCCTGCTGCGCTCGGAATTTCTGATCCTGACCGGCGGGATGCTGCTGCTCGGAACCTCCATCGCCGGCCTGGTTGCCGCCCTGTGGCCTGTTTCCGTACCATGGGCCGCCCGCCACTTCGACGGGGTCTTCGGCCTGGGCGAACGCGTCAGCACCGCGCTGGAGTTGAGCCAGTCCAAAACGGACTACCCCGCGAATCTGGTCTCCTTGCAGCGGGCGGACGCCGTCCGCGCGGCGCGGAATGTGAATCCGCGCGGGAGGATGCCGCTCAAACTTCCGCGCCTCGAAGCGCTGGTCACGCTCATTTTATTGGCCGCGTTGACCCTAACCTGGTTCCGCGGCGAGCAATGGTTCGCCGCCTCGCAACAGGCGCGCAATGTGCAGCAAGCTGTCAAGGAAGAGACGCAGGATATCGAAGAACTCATCGCGCAGATCGAAAAAAATAACGTGCTGACCGAAGAACAGAAGCAAGCCTTGACCGAGCCATTGAAGCAGGCCGTCAAGGAATTGAACGAGAATCCCTCGCTCGAAAATTCGGTGGCCGTGCTGACCCACTCGGGCGAGAAACTGCAATCCCTGTCCGACGCGCAGAGCCGACAGATACAGCAGGGCTTGCAGAATGCGGGCCAGAAACTGGCGGGGCAGGAGGGCAGCCCGCTGCAAAATGTGGGAGAGCAACTCGCCCAGGGCGACATCGTCAGCGCCGCGGCGGAGTTGGGCAACATCGACGTCAGCCAGTTGAGCCAGGCCGAACAAATGCAACTGGCCGACCAGCTCAACCAGATGGCACAATCCCTCGGCGCCAGCGACCCGCAGTTATCGCAACAATTGCAGCAGGCCGCCCAGGCCCTACAGAGCGGCGATACCGCCGCCGCGCAACAGGCGCTTCAGAACGCCGCCCAGGCCCTGGCCAAAAGCGGACAGCAGGTCGCCTACTCGCAGACCGCGCAGCAGGCCGCGGCCCAGTTGCAGCAGGGTGCAAGTCAGGTCGTGGCAGCGGGTGGAAGCCAGCAGGGCAACAGTCAACAGGCGGGCACCCAGCCTGGACAGGGTCAGGGACAGACTCCTGGTCAGGGACAGGGTCAAGGTCAGGGACAGGGTCAAGGTCAGGGGCAGAATTCTGGACAGGGTCAGGGCCAGGGCAATTCAGGCTCAGGCTCGGGCGACGGGCAGGCCCCCCCAGGCGGTGAGTCAGGCACGTCGCCCATCCCGCAGAATGCTCCCAGCGACGGCGGCCAGACGACTTACGAGCCGATCTACGCGCCCTCCCTGCTGGGCGGTGAAGGCGGCCCTGACGTGAACCTGCCTGGCTCGGGCGACAACAGCGGCGACGTGATCGGGCAAGGGCCCACCACGCCTGGCGACCCTGGCGCGAGTCTGGTGCCGTACAACGAGGTCTACTCGCAGTATGACCAGGTCAACCAGCAGGCCATGCAAAACACCTCGATCCCGTTCCAGTTCATCACCATCATTCAGAGTTATTTCAACTTGATTAGACCGTAGAAAATTATTGTGTCCCTGAGGGAGCGTTTTTTGCGACCGAAGGGTCTCTCGCAATGGGAACAGAGATCCTTCGCTTCGCTCAGGATGACACAAGCAAAAATCTGCGTTATCCGCATATTCTTGGAGACATCCATGACCGAAACCATTTCCGTCGAACAATTCCGCGAATACGCCGCCCGCGTCGAGAGCGAAGTGGGCAAGGTGATCGTCGGACAGAACGAGATCGTCCGCCACGTGCTGGTGGGAATCCTCTCGGGCGGGCACGTCCTGCTCGAAGGCGTACCAGGCCTGGGCAAGACCATGCTCATCCGCACCCTGGGTCAGGCCCTGGATTTGAAGTTCTCGCGCATCCAATTCACGCCCGACCTGATGCCCTCCGACATCCTCGGCACCGAGATTCTCAGCGACGAGAACGGGCAGCGCGAGTTCCGCTTCCGCCAGGGGCCGCTGTTCGCCAACCTGGTGCTGGCCGACGAGATCAACCGCGCCACGCCCAAGACCCAGTCGGCGCTGCTGGAGGCCATGCAGGAAAGCTCGGTCACGGTGGCGCAGAAGACGCATCGCCTCGAAGAGCCGTTCTTCGTGCTGGCCACGCAGAATCCGCTCGAAATGGAAGGCACCTATCCCCTGCCCGAAGCGCAGCTCGACCGTTTTCTGTTCAAGGTCAATGTGAACCTGCCCGAGGTGGCCGACATGGTGGAGATCCTCGAACGCACCACGGGCAAGGAAACGCCCGCGGCGGGGCGGGCCATCAGCGGCGCGGACTTGTTGCAGATGCGCACTCTCGCGCGCGCCGTGCCGCTGGCTTCGCACGTCAAGGAATACATCGCGAAGCTGGTGCTGGCCACGCATCCCGAACATCCCACTGCCACACCGCTGGTCAAAAAGTACGTGCGCTACGGCTCGTCTCCGCGCGGCGGACAAGCGCTGGTGCTCGGCAGCAAGGTGACTGCCCTGCTGGCGGGCCGCTACAACGTGGCCTTCGAGGATGTCGAATCTGTCGCGCCCGCCGCTTTCCGCCACCGCCTGCTGCTGAACTTCGACGGCCTGGCCGAGGGCATCTCGACCGACGCCGTGATCGCCGAACTGCTGAAAGAGTTGCCGCATTGATCTTCGACGAAGCCACGCTCCGTAAGCTGAACCAGCTCAGCCTTGTGGCTACGCGCATCCGCAAAGGCGCCATCAAGGGCGAGCGCCGTTCCTCGCGACGCGGTAGCAGCGTGGAGTTTGCCGACTACCGCAACTACGTCCCTGGCGACGACCTGCGCCGCCTGGACTGGAATTTGTACGCGCGCCTGGAACGTCCCTTCATCAAGTTATTCGAGGAGGAGGAAGACCTGGCGGTCTACGTCCTGTTGGATGGCTCCCGCTCGATGGGCTGGGGCGAAGCGGATGAACACAAGTTCGACTACGCCCGCAAGCTGGTGGCGGGCCTGGGAGCGATTGCCATCTCGAACGGCGACCTGCTCTCGGTCGGCCTGCTCCAAAACGGACGCGTCTCCGCCGAGTTCGGCCCCACGCGCGGCGGCGCGGCGCTCTCGCGGCTGTTCAACTTCCTCGAACCGCTGCAAGCCGAAGGCGACACCGACTTGAACGCGTCGCTGCGGCATTATGCGGTCAAACCGCGCCGACCAGGATTGCTCATCCTCGTCTCGGATCTGCTCTCCGCCGAAGGCTACGAAGCGGGGCTGCGTCACCTGCAAGGCCGTGGACATGAAGCCGCGCTGGTGCACATCCTCGCGCCCGATGAACTCGATCCGCCGCTGGCGGGCGACCTGCAGCTCGTCGACGTGGAATCAGGCCATACGCAGGAGGTCTCACTCGACGGCGGATTGCGCACCCGCTACAAAGCCCATGTCCAGGAATGGCTCCACACCACGCGCACAGACTGCCGCAAACACGACATCCACTACCTCGACCTGTCCACCTCCACACCCTGGGATCAGGCCCTGCTGCTCGAAATGCGCCGAAGCGGGATCGTCAAGTAATTGGTAATTGGTAATGTGTGATTCACGAATTCCCTTCGCGCAACAAACTACTCATCAGATGCATTCATCTTTCACACCTGCACTCCCTGGCACCGCCCGCCAGGGCAGGTGTGCGTGCGGTGCAAGTGTCTTTTATCTTTCCTCTTTCAAATGCAATTCCTAACCCCTCTCGCCTTCTGGCTGGCAGCGCTGGCCGTTCCCATCATATTGCTGTACATGCTCAAGCTGCGCCGCAAGCAGGTGCAGGTTTCTTCGACCCTGCTCTGGCAGCAGGTCTTGCGCGAACAGCAGGCCAACGCGCCCTGGCAGAAACTCAAACGCAATCTGCTTTTACTTTTGCAACTGCTCATCCTGGCCGCGTTGATCTTTGCCCTCGCCCGCCCCGCCTGGCAGACTCGCGCCGTGGCCTCGGGCTCGGTCATCATCCTGCTGGACGCCTCCGCGTCGATGAACGCCACCGATGTTTCACCCACGCGCTTCGAGGCGGCCCGCAAGACCGTCCGCGCGCTGGTGGATGAACTGGCGGGCGACGCCCTCGTGACCATCATCGAAGTCGGCTACACCCCGCGCGCGCTGGTCACCGCCACCAGCGACAAGGCCGTGCTGCGACAGGCCCTCGACGGTGCGCAGGGCACACAGGGCAGCGCGGACTGGCAGTCTGCGTTTGCCCTCGCCAGCGGAGCCACGCGCGGCGACCAGGCCATCACCACCGTCATCGTGTCGGATGGCGGCCTGCCCGAGAGCGGATTGCCCGCGCTGGCGGGCGAGGTGCGCTACGTGCCCATCGGCGCGACGGGCGACAACCTGGCCATCTCGGCCCTGGCCCTGCGCGCCTCGGGGGATGGATTGCAACTCTTCACCGAAGTCCACAACTTCAGTGACACCGCCCGCAGCGTGACACTCTCGCTGTATCTGGGCCAGACGCTCTTCGCCTCGCGTCCTCTCGACCTGCCCGCGGGCAAGAGCGCCAGCATCACACTCGAAGACCTGCCCAACGCGCCAGGCATCTACAAGGCGCACCTCTCCGACCCGCAGAATGCGACTCTCGATTCTCTGCCGCAGGACGACACGGCCTTCGCCATTTATCAGGCCGCCTCGGCGCGGCGCGTGCTGCTGGTCTCGAAGGGCAACATCTACCTGGAACAACTGCTGGCCGCGCTGCCTGGCGTGCAGCCTTACCGCGCCGTCCCTGCCGCCGACGGAAGCATCCAGATCCCCAGCGACCCCTTCGACCTGTACGTGCTGGACGGCCTGAACCCGCCTGGCATCCCAGCGGGGGCCAACCTGTTATACGTCAACCCGCCGCCCAATCCGCTCTTTACGGTCGGCTCGCCGTTCACGGACATGACGAACGTCAAGGTCAATGAACACGCCCTGACACGCTTCGTGGACTGGAGCAACGTCCACATCCTGCAAGCGGAGAAACTCATCGCGCCCGAGTGGGCCGACGTGCTGGTCGAGGCCGAGATAGGCCCGCTGGTCTTCGCGGGCGAACGGGACGGTCAGCGCATTGCGGCGGTCGGCTTTGACCTGCGCGAGAGCGACCTGCCCTTGCAGATCGCCTACCCGATCCTGTTCTCGAACCTGATCAACTACCTCGTCCCGCCCAGCGCCTTCGACGCCAGCCGCGCGCTGGCTCCAGGCGAGGGACTGTCCAT
>JBMOMS010000064.1:0-6665 GCA_049324895.1 Chloroflexota bacterium | reverse complement strand
TGATTCTGCGCCTGCTGATCGTGCTGAGCCTCGTCCTCGGGCTGGCGGGCGTGGAAGTCGTGCGCCCAGGCAGCGACCTGGCCGTGGTCTTCCTGGTGGACGTCTCGGACTCGATGCCGCAGCAGGCCGTCGACGCGGAGATCACCTACGTGCAGGAGGCCATTCAGGGCATGGGGCCAGACGACCAGTCGGCGGTGGTGCTGTTCGGCGCGGATGCGCTGGTCGAGCGGCCGATGTCGGCGGGGCGCGAGCTGGCCCAGATCAGCTCCGCGCCCGTCACCAACCAGACCGACCTGGCCGAGGCCATCCGCATGGGACTGGCGCTCTTCCCCGCCAACACGGCGCGGCGGCTGGTCATCCTTTCGGACGGCGCGCAGACCAGCGGCGACGCGCTGGCCGCGGCGGAGTTCACCAAAGCCTCGGGGGTGCAGATCGTGGTTGTGCCGTTCGTCTCACAGCCCGCGGACGAAACCCTCATCACGCAAGTCGATGTGCCCACCCGTCTGCGGCCAGGCCAAAACTTCAACCTCAACCTGTCCATCGAAGCGGCCAACCCCGTACGCTCGACCATCCGCGTGCTGGCGGGCGGCGAGGTGGTCTACGAGCAGACCCAAGACCTGCGACGCGGCACACAAACCTTCAGCCTGCCGCTGACGGCGGGCGGGCCTGGCTTCGTCAGCTACCAAGTGCAGATCGCGCCCGAGAAGGACGGCTTCTACCAGAACAACCGTCTCGACGCTTACTCGCAGGTCGAAGGCCCGCCGCGGATTCTAGTGGTGGCGCCGCCCGAAGGCGAGACTCTGCCAGGCGGCGAATCCCGCCCCGATGAATTCTCCGCGCTGGTCAATGCGTTGCAAGCCGCAGGCTTCACCGTCGACCTGGTCACGCCCAACGGCCTGCCGTCCAACCTGCCTGGGTTGACACAGTACAACGCCGTGACCCTGGTCGACGTGCCCGCGCGCACGCTGACCACCCGTCAGATGGAAAGCCTGCGCTCCTACGTCCACGACCTGGGCGGCGGGCTGGTCGCCGTCGGCGGCCCGACCAGCTACGGGGTCGGCGGCTACTTCGGCACCCCGCTCGAAGACGCGCTGCCCGTCGAGATGCAGATCAAGGACGAGCAGCGCCGCCCGTCGCTCGGCATCGTCTTCATCATCGACCATTCGGGCAGCATGTCCGACTCCAGCGGCGGCGTGACCAAACTGGAACTGGCCAAGGAAGCCGCCGCCCGCTCGGTGGAACTGCTCTTCCCCACCGACCGCGTGGGCGTGATCGCCTTCGATGACACCGCCAGTTGGGTCGTCCCGATGACCGACCTCGCCAACCCCGACGAGGTCATGGCCCTGATCGGATCGATCCAGCCTGGGGGCGGAACGGACATTATGGCGGGATTGCGAGCCATGGCGGATGTCCTGCCCGACGACCCCGCCAAGGTCAAGCATGTGATTCTCCTGACCGATGGCGGCGCCGACCCGACAGGCATCCCCCAACTCGTCCAGCGCCTGCTGGCCGAAAACGGCATCACGCTCTCGACCGTGGCAGTCGGCAACGATGCGGCTCCATTCCTTAAAGACCTGGCCGCACTGGGCAGCGGGCGCTATCACTTCACCAACAACGCGGAAAGCATCCCGAGCATCTTCACCGAAGAGACCATGCTGGCCTCGCGCGCCTACATCGAGGAAGGCGCGTTCTTCCCTGAGCAGGTCAACCCCTCGCCAATCCTGACGGGCATCAACTCGGTGCCGCAGTTGCTTGGCTACGTAGCCACCAGCCCCAAGGATCTGGCGCAGGTTATTTTGCAATCCGCAAAGAAAGACCCGATCCTCGCCACCTGGCAATACGGGCTGGGCCGCGCCGTGGCCTTCACCTCCGATGCCAGCGGACGCTGGGCCAGGGACTGGGTCGGCTGGCAGGGCTTCCCCACCTTTTGGGCGCAGGCCGTCGCCTCGACTCTGAGCGACACAGCCAGCACCGCACTCGAACTGACCGTCACCCAGCAGGGCGAGCAGGCGCGCCTGAGTGTGGACGCGCACAGCCGTACAGGCGACTTCCTCAACGGCTACGAGGTCAGCGCCAACCTGGTCGCGCCGAACGGCGAGGTGCAATCGGTCACGCTCAAGCAGGTGGCGCCAGGCCGCTACGAGGCGCCCTTCACGCCCACCGAGCAGGGCGTGTACCTGATCCGCCTGACGGGCCAATCACAGGATGGGCAGTCCTTCTCTGACACCGCAGGCTGGACGCTGTCCTATTCGCCCGAATATCGCGACATCGAGTCGAACCCCGACCTGCTGCTGCGCCTCGCCAACCTGACAGGCGGGGGCGTGGCCTCCTCCGACCCTGCCGACGTCTTTTCCCATGACCTGAAAGCCTCGCGCGCCTCACGCCCGATCTGGCCCTGGCTGCTGACCCTGGCCGCGCTGCTGTTCCCGTTCGACATCGCCGCCCGCAGGCTGATCCTCACCCGCCAGGATTGGGTCAAGTTCATGGCGAGACTTGGCTTCCGCAAGCGGGTCAAGGTTCAGCCCGAGGAACGCAGCCAACGCATGGACGCGCTGCTGCAAGCCAAGCGCCGCGCGCAACAGGAACCGCCCGCGCAAGTCACGCCGCCTGTGATGCCCGAACCTGCAATTGAAAAAGTGGAAGCGCCGAAGAAAGCCCCCCCTGTCGAACCGTCCGCCTCGACCACGGCCAGCCTGCTGGCGCGCAAGAAGGCGATGCGGAAGAAGGATGAGTAACTCCGCGCTAAGCGGAGCGTAGCGCAGTCGAAGCGTGGGTATCTTGGTGAACTCGTCCTTCGACTGCGCTCCTCGAAGAACGCTCGTCGCTCCGCTCAGGACGAAGCGTCAGGACGATGTGATCCTATCCGTCAACTCCACGGCCAGACCGAGATAGGTCTCGGGGGACAAAGATAGCAAACGCAGGCGGGTTGCTTCATTCACATCCAGCCCATTTACCCAGGACTTATAACTTTCTTCCGTCAGCACCCGTCCGCGCGTCTGGGACTTGAGCGATTCGTACGCGTCCGCCTGACCTGCGGCGCGCAGGATGGTCTGCGCCCCTTCGGAGACGGCCTCCCAGTGGGCGTTCAATTCGGCCTTGAGCCTGTCCTCGTCCGCGGCGATGCGGTTCAGGCCCTGGCGCAGATTCGTCCAGGCCAGGAGTGTGTGACCGAACGCGGTGCCGAAGGTGCGGCGCACAGTCGAGTCGGACAGGTCGCGTTGCAAACGGGAGACGGCCAACTTTTGAGCGTAATGAGTGAACAAGGCATTCGCCACGCCCAGGTTGCCTTCGGCGTTCTCGAAGTCGATTGGATTGACCTTCTGCGGCATGGTCGAGGAACCCACCTCCCCCGCCACGACGGCCTGCTTCAAAACACCGTCGCTCACGTAGCGCCAGATGTCCTGCGCAAAGTCGATCAACATGGAATTGACCCGCCGCACGGAATCGAAGTAACGAATCCAATTGTCGTACGGCAAAATTTGCGTGGTGGCGAGGTTGGGAACGAGGCCGCAGCCCTGGATGAACTCGGCGCTGAAGGCGACCCAGTCCACTTGCGGGGCGGCGGCTTGCAGGGCATTGAAGTCTCCGACCGCGCCCGTCAGCTTGGCCTCGAAGCGATGACTCGCGATCTCGGCGCGCGCCTCGCGAATCCGCGCGGCGTAGACGGCGAACTGCTTGCCCAGCGTGGTCGGGACGGCGGGCTGTCCGTGCGTGCGGGCCAGCATGGGTAGGGCGCGATGCGTTTTGGCGAAATCCAAAATCTTTGCAAGCAGGTCATCCAGCGCAGGCAATAAGACTGCATCGCGCGAGTCGCGCAGGGCCAGCGCATTCGCCAGGTTGTTGACGTCCTCTGAGGTCAGGCCAAAATGCAGCCAGGGCAGCAGGTCATTCAGCGAAGTGCCCTGCAATTTCCCGCGCAGGAAATATTCGATGGCTTTCACATCGTGGCGCGTCTGCCGCTCGAAGGCGCGGACGGAGTCGGCGTCAGCCAGGGAAAAATCCGATTTGACGGAATCAAGCTGGGCCGTCTCCGCATCGCTCAACGGGCTCCTTCGGACGAGTCCCGTTTGGGCGAGGGCCAGCAGATAATCCAGTTCGAGGCGGGTGCGGTCGCGCAGGTACGCAAACTCGGAGAAGTGATTCCGCAGCGGCGCGGTGGCGTCCGCGTAGCGGCCATCCAAAGGGGAGAGGAGTTGAAGCGGGGAGGTTGTCATCCATCCCATTGTAAATCGATAGTCACTTTTTTGAAACTACGTCACCAAAAAGTGCGTTCTGGGAAAATATGCGCTTCTCCTATAAGATGGGGACATTCGAAAGGAGTGAACTCATGCACATGCGGGTCGTATCCATGTTCATCAAACCCGGGTTCGTGGAAACCTTCCGCCAGGATTCGGCGCGGGGCCTGGATGACCTCATCGCCGAGCCAGGCGTGGTCAGCACCGCGCTGCTGCAACAGGCGGACGCAAGAACGCATTTCCTGTTCATCGAAGCCTATGCCAGCCGCGAGGCGTACGATGAACACTTGAAATCGACTTGTTATCTTGACTGGCTGAGGCAGGTCAGTCCCATGCTGGATGGGCAGCCAGAGTCGCTGGAATACGTTCCCGTGTATCCGCCCGAGGAGGATTGGCTTCAGGAAACGGTTCAAAGTTCAGAATAGAAATGCGTCGACCAGATTCATCTGAAAATTCAAAATCACAACAGGAGAAAATAACATGGAACAAAAGGATGTTGCGTTAAGTGTCTCGAAGGCCATTCTCAACGGAGAGTGGGACAAGTTGTCGGGACTTTTGTCCGATGACTTCACCTACACGGGCGATGGCATGCATTTCAACAAACAGCAGTACATCGATTTCATGAGGGGGATGAAGAATGCCTTCAGCAACATGAACATGGAATTCACGCACGTGCTGGCGGAGGGCGACCTGGTCAGCATCCGCTTCATAACCACCTGCAAACACACAGGCAACTTCATGGGCGCGGGAGCCACCAACAAAAACCTGGAGATCGGCGGCATCTTCATGCGCAAGGTGCAGGGCAACAAGGTGATCCAGGAATGGCAGACCACCGACCTGCTCGGCACCATGAGCCAGATGGGGTTTGGGACGCTGCTGGGGTATTCGATCTTCGGCGTGCTGTTCAAGAAGAAATAAAACGACGGGGGGCAGTCGCTTCGTCCAGGCTGTCCCCGTCATGAAACTCATGCGACTTCCCTCCGCCCAACGCAGCCAGGTTTTCATCCAGGATCCAATTTGAACGCAGGGAATGCGGTGGTTACTTCTGGTCTCTGGTTTTCTGCGCGCCCCTGCTCTTAAACACAACGGCCCACCCACGAAAGACTCATTTCGGGGTGGGCCGACTCTTGCCGTCCACGCTCAAAACATTTCGGCGTTCTTTTTCTCCTGCAAGGGGATGGCATACTTTTGGCCCCACTCACCCATCGCCTCCAGCATGGGACGCAGCGTCTCGCCAAAGGGGGTGATGCTGTATTCCACCTTGGGCGGCACCACAGGATAAACCTTGCGGGTGATGAAGCCCTCCTGCTCCAGGGCACGCAGTTCGGAGGTCAGCATCTTTTTCGTGATGCTCGGAATGGCGCGTTGTAATTCCCCGAAGCGGCCCACCCCGTTACTGATCGCCCACAGGATGATGATCTTCCATTTGCCGCCGATCAATTTCATTGCCGCTGTGACGGGGCATTGATACGGGGTCGTCACCTGGTCGAAGTTCGTAACCGTCATGAATCACTCCAATCGCGCCTGAGTTTCCTTTTGTATACTAGGTGACATTATAACGCCTGAGTAATCAAAAAAGACAAAATTTACGCATAAAGGCAGGGCGTCCGCGCAGCGGTCATTCAGGGGGGAGAGGAGTTGAAGCGGGGAGGTTGTCATCAAATCATCGTTATACCAATGCCAGCAACTCACTTGGCTGAACTACTGAAAGTGGCGCAGGTTGAAAATCTTTCACATTGCGCGTGACCAAATATTCAGCTTTGCATTGCACGGCAGCCATCATCTGCACGGCGTCTTCGAAATCACGATATGACAAACTTAACGCTTGCTCAATGGTGCCCTGATCAATCGTTGCAACTTCCAGAATCTGCAACAGGCTGGTTATCGCCACCCTGGCATGTGCCGAAGTCTGATCCTTTTCAATCAAATAAAACAAGGTGGTAAGTGAGTGAGGTGCAACATATCCAACAATCTTCCCAGTTTCAGCATGTGCCAGCAACTGTGCAGATGTCTCATAGAACGGTTCCCGCTCCTGGAAAACATCGAGAATTACATTCAGGTCGAATAAGACCCTAATTTTTTGCGCCATATTTTTCTTCCAGATGCTTCTTGTAATCTTCCTCGGACAAGTTTTGTGAAAGCGAGCCTGAAAGCCTGCGAACAATCGGCGCTTCTTCAAGAGCATCGAACGGCGTAGGAATATGATAAAGGTATTCGTTGATCAATTGGGTAAGGGTGGTATTTTGCTGGCGCGCATAACGCTTGGCGTTTTCCAGCAATTTCCGAGGCAGGCGGATGGTTAATTTTGTCTCTTGCATGGCTGTCTCCTTTGCCGTACAGAATAGCATATTTTTGCACGGCCGTCAACATCTTCGCGATAAAAAGAGGAAGGAGGATTTCTTCCTCCTTCCTCTTTCCTCTTCCTACCCC
>JBMOMS010000063.1:0-2841 GCA_049324895.1 Chloroflexota bacterium | reverse complement strand
CGCCCTGCCAACCGCCACGCCCCCGCCGCCAACTGTTACCCCAACAGCCACTGCTGTTGTATTTTTGTCTACGCCGCCTCCGACACAGCCGCCCGTCCCTATCCTGACACCCGACGCGATTCAAGTGAAAAGATGGAAAGAATATCAAACTGAATTGGCAAAGGTGCTCTTTGTTTACAACCCATCATTCCCAATATGGGGATACGGTCCCGATGCGTACACCGATGCTTTATGCGAGTGGGATATTTTGAAACAACGCGGCCAGGAAGTGTATGTATGGGCGGCATGCGCGCCTGCTGCAAATAGTCCACTCAAGGGGAATTCTCGAGTCAACAGGCAGAATCCTGCTGTAATTTATCTTGAACCGGATGGAACAATTCAACAAATAAATATTGCAAGTGAAGAACTCAGCCATCTTGTCGCACCACACCTTGTCTATGATCTCCACCTGTTCCCAGTCGACATGCAAGTAACGTTATGCTTGTACTATTTCGTTAATACGCCTCAGTGCGGTGATTTAGCTAATCGTGGTTATCCACAATCAAGACAAAGTGTGCTAGCGGCGCATCTTAAATATAGAGAAAGCCATCCAGATGAGCCGCCTCTTGTAGTTCTTTCCGCAATGCCAACGGCAACTCTAACGCCATAATACGCAGACTGAAGTCTGCATTCCATGCTACAATTTTTCCTAAAGGCGCCATGACTGACTTTTCCTTCACCCTGCTCGAATCCCCCCGCTGGAGCGACTATGCCCTGCTCGACTCAGGCGACGGCCTGAAGCTCGAACGCTTTGGCCAATACATCTTTGCGCGTCCCGAGGCGCAAGCCATGTGGACGCGCGCCCTGTCCCCCTCCGAGTGGAGCAATGTCCACGCCACCTTCCAGCCCAGCGCCGAGGAAAGCGGCGGGCATTGGATTCCCAAAAAGAAGATGGAGGAGAAGTGGAGCATGACCTATCCCCTTCCCCCCAAATCCGAGGTTCTTACGGATTTGAGGGAACCGAGGGGGGCCGAACTCCGCTTTTGGGCAATGACCACGCCCGGGCGTCACCTGGGCGTCTTCCCCGAAGTGGCCGCCCACTGGGACTTCGTGGCGGATACCATTCAACAAGCGGGGCTGCATCCTGAGCGAAGTCGAAGGGGGCCCGTGAAGGTGCTCAACCTATTCGGCTATACCGGGTTGGCCTCGCTGGCGGCAGCCGCGGCGGGCGCACACGTCACACACGTGGATGCCTCGAAGAAATCCGTGGGTTGGGCGCGCGAAAATCAGGCCCTCTCGAAGCTGGAGGAACGCCCCATCCGCTGGATCGTGGAAGACGCGGTCAAGTACGTCGAGCGTGAAGCGCGGCGCGGCGCAAAGTACGACGGCATCCTGCTCGACCCGCCCAAGTTCGGGCGCGGACCGAAGGGCGAGGTCTGGGAGGTGTACAAGTCCCTGCCCGACCTGCTGGCCGCCTGCCGCGCGATTCTGAGCGATGACCCGCTCTTCCTGGTGGCAACCCTGTACGCGGTGCGCGCCTCCGCCATTCACGTGGCCCAGACCGTGGAGGAGATGATGTCCGGCTTCAAAGGCAGCGTCGACGCGGGCGAGCTGGTCACGCGCGAACAAAGCGCGAACCGCCTGCTCTCGCAAGCGGTCTATGCGCGCTGGAGCGCAAAGTAGACATCCAGACTGCAACCAAAAAGCGGTCGGCTCGATTGAGCCGACCGCTTTTTTTCTCTTATCCGCTGGCTTCGCCGCCAGCCTCCTTGCCGCTATTCCCGGTCATGCGTTTCAACAGGTCGTACCAGAAGGAGGACCCCTGCGAAACGGCCAGGGCCGTCAATGTGAGGCCGGTGAGTTTCAAGAGGATAAAGCCCACCCAGGTGCCGACCTGCCCATCCTGGGGCAGGCTCTGGGTCTGCCACCAGCCGACCTGGATGGAATAAGCCTTCAAATCATCGATGAGTTCTTCCAGGCCCACCTCCGCGCCCTGCTGCTGCACCACCGCATTGGCCTGCGCCGCCGCCACCGCGCGCAGTTCGGCATTGTCCCACAAATCCCGCGCCAGCTGGATGCTGTCAGTGCCGAACAACAAGGTAACGAGAATGGACAGGATGATCACAACGCTGCGGGCATTGGCCTTGAAGGTGGCCGAGGCCTGGTCGAGAACGCCCGTCAGGTAAGCTGTCGTGCGGTCGCGCAATTTGTTGACATCCGTCACACCCTGCCCGATCCACTTCATGACCGCCTGCTTGCCCTCCGATTCGGGCAGCTGGTTGATGGCCGCCAGCAGTTCATCGGCGTTCAGGCCGGCCTTGCCGCTCAAGCCCGTCAGGTCGAAGAAGGCGTCCACCAGCACCGGCGCGGGAATCTTCTCGACCATCTTTGGCTCGGTTTCCGAACGGAACAGGCCCACCCAGTTCTTGTACCGAATGGGCCGCAGCGATTTGATCTGCGGGAGTTCGTTCAACTCCAGGTACTTGTCGCCCAGGGCCTGCTGAAGATATTTCTGCAAGGCCTTGCCGCGCGTCTGCGCCGTGTCATTGACCAGCTTGGTCACGAAGGACACAATCGCGCCGAGGATGTAATACACCACGGCCAGGCCAACGGCCACTTCCAACAACTGTGGGAAAGACATACTGCCTCCTGATGATAAATATCGTTTCAGTGTTCCACGCTTGTCCCCAAGCGCACCTCTATTGTAGCCACTCTGCGCCCAAAATCAAAGACGAATTTTGGCTCATTGGGAATCAGCGTGATTAAACCCTTTTGTACACAGGTTTCACGGAAAGCACGGATTTTTTTAAAGGCTTTTTCGGCACCTTCTCAAAATTTCGGGGCGTGCTCTGGAGTCCCGAA
>JBMOMS010000062.1:0-2846 GCA_049324895.1 Chloroflexota bacterium | reverse complement strand
CACCTGGCGACACGCCCGACTTGTACGCCGACGGCGGCAACGCGCACTTCCCTGGCAGCATGACCAAGGGTATTCTCGACCCGCAGCATTACTATTACCGCCGCGTTTTCATCGATGCCGCGCGCGCCATCGACGCGGCCCGCAGCCATCCCGCCGTGGACGCCTCGCGCATCGCCGTGACGGGCGGCTCGCAGGGTGGCGGCATCACCATCGCCGCCGCAGGCCTGGTTCCCGATGTGGTCGCGGCCATGCCCGATGTGCCCTTCCTGTGTCACTACCGCCGCGCCACCGAGATCGTGGACAGCTATCCGTACAAGGAGATCGCGGAATACTGTCACACCCACCGCGACAAGATCGAAACCGTCTTCGAGACATTGTCCTATTTTGACGGAGTCAACTTCTCAGCCCGTGCCCGCGCGAAGGCGCTCTTCTCGACGGGCCTGATGGATCAGGTCTGTCCGCCCTCGACGGTCTTTGCGGCCTACAATCACTGGGCTGGCGAAAAGGACATCAAGGTTTATCCGTACAACGGTCACGAAGGCGGCGACAGTTACCAGACGGTCGAGAAGTTGAAGTTTTTGAAGAGTATTTGGAAGTAAAAATTATTCCGTCATTGCGAGGGCGTTTTTTGCCCGAAGCAATCTCCACTTCAATGAGCGAGATTGCTTCGTCGGAAAGAGCAAGTGCCCTCCTCGCAATGACGAACGAGGAAAAATGACAGATATCATTATTGCAGGAATTGGACAAACCGAAGTCGGCGAGCATTGGGACGTCAGCCTGCGCGAGCTGGCCTTCGATGCCATCCAGGCGGCTGTCAAGGATGCGGGCGGACTCAGGCCGCAGGCTTTGTTCGTCGGCAACATGCTGGCGCCCAACCTCTCGAACCAGGCGCATCTCGGCGCGCTGCTCTCGGATTATGCAGGCCTGACGGGCATCGAAGCCGTCACCGTTGAAGCGGCGGGCGCCTCGGGCGGGGCGGCGCTGCGCCAGGGCTACCTGGCCGTCAAGAGCGGCATGGTGGATGTGGCGCTGGTCGTCGGCGTGGAGAAGTTCACCGACAAGCTCGGCACGGACGTGGAGGAGGCCATCGCCACGACGAGCGACGCGGACTTCGAAGCCGTGATGGGTATGACCACCACCGCCCAGGCCGCCCTCCTGATGAAACGCTACATGCACGAGCATCAAGTCCCTGCGGGCGGATTGGCGGGCTTTGCGTTGACGGCGCACGCCAACGGCGCGGGCAATCCAAATGCCATGTTCCAGAAGGCCATCAAGCCCGAGACCTACGCCAAGGCGGAAATGGTCAGTGACCCGCTCAACCTGTTCGACATCGCCCCCAATGCGGATGGCGCTGCCGCGCTGGTGCTCACCCGCCGCGACCTGATTCCGTCAAACTGGGCGCATCCTCTCGTCAAGGTGGCAGGCTCCGCGTCTGCGTCGGATACGCTGGCATTGCACGATCGCAAGGATCTGCTCTTCTTCGAGACGGCCCAACTTTCCGCGGGCAAGGCCATGAAGCAGGTCGGACTGTCGCTGGATGGCATCGACTTCTTCGAGTACCACGATGCGTTCAGCATCTACGCCGCGCTGCAGCTCGAAGCGGTTGGGTTTGCGATCAAGGGCGGCGGCTGGAAACTGGCCGCCGAGGACGCGATCGGCCTCAAAGGCCGCATTCCATGCGCGACGATGGGCGGCATGAAGGCGCGCGGATTCCCCGGCGGAGCCGCGGGCGTGTACCAGGCCGTCGAAGCGGCGCTGCAACTGCGGGGGCAGGCGGGTGTGAACCAGGTGGCGGACGCGCGCTTCGGCTTGATCCAATCCCTGGGCGGGCCAGCCTCCACGGCGGTCAGTCATATCCTGGAGCGGGTCGAGCAGCCGTGAGCGACTCCTTTTCCCTGGCCTGGGATGGGGTCATCGTGGGGCGGAGGGCCTGCGGGATTCTTTGTCGGCATCCGTTGCGCTGAGTTGAATCCGCGCCTGAAGGTGTTGATCCTCGAAAAGTCCCAGCAGGCGCTCGGCAAGATGTCCTTCGCCATCATTTAGACCGTGCTGCGCAAACTCGAAGCGCGTTACGAACGCGCCATCATCGAGAATGTCAACAAGACCATGAAATCGATCCGCTATGCCAACGGCGGATATTTTCTGGAGGTGGAGGAGGTGGCCGAGCGTGAGCGCCCGCCCATGCTTGGTGTCCCCCGCTTATCTGGAGCGAAATAAAAAGTGACGATCAGAATAATGCCTGTCATTGCGAGGGCGTAAGCCCGAAGCAATCCTTATTTTGACTGGTAAACTGCTAATTTGGGATTGCTTCGCCCGCTCGCCATTGGAGGCTCGGGGCTCGCAATGACGGCAGTTTTCAACGCAACGTGTTATCGAGCCTGGGCTGGCGCAGCAGATTCATCAACGCGAACAGGCCCAGCGCTCCACCTGCAAGGATAAGGATGGAGGGAATTAACCAGTCCGCGTTGACCATGAAGCGCTGCCACAACAAAATGCCCTGAATGCGCAATTGGATGCGCGCCATCGCTGGCAGGGCTTGGAATCCGATCCAGGCGGCCAGCAGGGACAGGGTCAGCGCCAGGCTGAGGGCGCCGTCGGCCCAGGTCAGGCGGAAGCGCGGCGCGGGCGCAGTGCGGATGCGGGCCATGACCGCCGAGGTCAAATCCACGGGCAGGGGCGCAAGCGGATGGGTGCTGAGCGCGTCTTCGATGAGCGCATCCTGTTGTTGGGGGGTTAGGCGGTTGTCCATGATTCCTCCAGGCGGGCGAGCGATCTGCGGAGCTGTTCCTTGGCGCGGAAAATGCCCGTTTTAACGGTGCCAAGCGGCAGGTTCAGAGTCGAAGCGA
>JBMOMS010000061.1:0-2847 GCA_049324895.1 Chloroflexota bacterium | reverse complement strand
TTTATTGTTTGTCGTTCGCTATCTGCTTATTGCGTGGCCTCTCTGCCGCGTTCTCTACTGGCCTTTGTTCTTCTCTGCTTCCTGCATCACCATCTCGAATATCTTCTGCCGCGTCTCCTCAGGCAGGCGCGCCCATTGTCGGGCGGTGGGGCCGTGCTTCCGAATGCGTTGGCGGGCCAGCAGGACCCGGGCAAATTGCAAAAGGTCTACCAGGCGGTCGGGCGTCAGGTTGGCAATCAGCTTGCCGAATTTATCTTCTTCGCGTTTGTTCATGGGGGCCTCTACAATGCCCCGCCTGGGTTACAGGCGGGGCCGTGGTCGATTTTGGGCGGGGCGTGTCTCTACGTCCCGTTTTTGTTGACGCTCAGGGCGTCAACGGATTTCCTTCGTTCGCGGTAGGCATATTCCCGGTGGGTACGTGTGCAGTATCTTTGGGCGTAGACAAATGTCTCGAAGGGTTGCCCGCAGTACTGGCAGGTCCAGGTATAGCGTTGCCGCTCTCGGGGTTTCCGTGAGTTCAGCCCATCCCGGGCAGGGTAGGGTTTACCGGGATCTCCTGGGGCGGCTGGTCCGTCGGGTCGGGCTGGGGAGTGGGGGCGGGGCCGTTGTGTTTTGTGCTTTGTGTTTTGGTCTGGCCGTCTGGCGTGGCCTGCCTGGGGGCCATGGCTGTGGCTGTGCTTTCGTACACGGTGACCGGTTCAGGCTGGGGGACCATCGCGCCGCGCGCCCGCTGGGATAACTGTACGATCCATTTTGCAATGGGGTTCGGGGTCTTGGCCTTCGCGGGTCGGGTGGTGGTGATCGCGGTCGGTGTCACGGTCTCGGGCAGGGCGGGCAGGGCTTCGCCATCCAGGGCGGCGATTTCAGTATCCCCAATGGGCAGGCGCAGCTTGTACTTGAGTCGTCCCGTTGCACGTGCGGCCAGGATCGCGCCCAAAGCCTGGGCCTCGGCTTCTACGTTGGCTTTGGCTTGGTTCAAGGCTTCCTCGCGCAGGGTATCTTCGAGAATGCCCGTTTCGATCTCCTCGATGTTCTCGGGGTCCATGACGTGGAAAGCATAGGCCGCAATCAGGTTCAAGGCGGTATAGATAATCACGCCATAGACCACGGTCTGCCCGAGTGTTTCGGGCACGTCGGTCATGGTTTGCCCGCCGCCCAGCAAGCGCCCCGCGGAGAGCAGGACCACGCCGCCCAGGTCAAGTACCAGCAGCAGCAGGGCGATTGCTTTTTGAAACACGCCGCGCGCAACTTTCAGCCATGCGCCCAGCCAGGCAATCGCGCCGCCATCGAAAAGAGCCAGGGCAAAGTAAGGGGTGAGCGGATCGCCCGGCAAGATCGCGCGGACCTCCGCCAGGGTCAGGCTGATTGTCCACGCGCCCACAATCACGACGAACACGTAAAACGCGATTTGGGCAATAACTCCAAACAGTTTTGACATGATGTAAATCCTCTCACGGAGCAGAAACGCAAATTTGACCGGGCAGGCATCCCAAGACATAGATGCTGAATGCAAAGCCGCAACACATCAGCACGGTTCCCAGGGCGAAAATTGCCAGGGTCGAGCCGTACTTATCAAAAAATTCTTGCACTTTATCAGACATGGTTATTTTCCTTTGCAGTAGGTTCGATTGATCCAGCCGCGCGCGCCCTGGGCGGTTTCGACTTGCGCCCATGCGCCGCGCGTCTGTATGATGGTCAGGCGGTCGCCGGGCGTCAGCCAGGCAATCACGCCGTAAGACAGGCCAGGACCGCCGCGCAGGTTCAAGGCTTCGGGGGCCGTGACCAGGCAAGCCGCGCGGGTGGCGGTGGCCTGGGGCGGGGCGGTGGGTTGCGCCGTCGCGGTCCTGCTTGGGGCGGGCTGGGTGTAAAGGGCTTGATAGGGGTCCCAGGTCTCGATGACCTGCAAGGTCTGACAACCTGTTACAGCCAGGGCCAGGGATACCAGGATCAGCAGGGATGTATTTTTCATGGGCTGAATATCTCCCGCAAAATTCTGATAATGTCGATCTCGCCCGGGTTGGCCTTCGAGTTCCACGCGCCGCCATTCTTGCGCCATAGCACGCGATACATTTTCCCGGTGTCTTTGTGGGCAATCACTTCGATTGCACTGCCGCCGCGTTCCGCAAAAATTCGCTCGGTCGTCCTGGGCATTTCAGGGTCAGGGCCGCGCCCAAAGCACAGGCTGGGCGCATTGGTCTTGAATAGTTCGATGTCCATTAGGATCGTTATCCTTTGGTAAAATCCTTGTGCCGTGAATGTGCCGCCTACACGGTGTCGCCGCCACAGGTTCGCGCCCGTGGCGGCGTTCTTTGTTTTACGCTTCCTCGACTTTCACGCCGGGGAAGGCCTGCTCGAAGGGGACGTGGCGCTCGGGCAAGGTCTCGTACAAGTCGATTGCCTCGGCCTGGGTGATCGGGGTCAGGCTGTCACGTTCGCCCTGCCACTGGGTCATGTTGACGGTGAAGTAAGCGCCGTTCGGGGTGCCGTACAAAAAGCAGTTGCGCCCGTTGCGCTCGAAGTTCGAGCCGTCCCAGTATTCATCATCCGCGAGGAGAGTTGCGGTCTTGGTGCTGTATTGCTTGCGTTCGACGATCTCGGTCATATCTTTGGGGTGCATGGTGTGGATGTCCTTTCATGGTGGGGTAGGGTGGATGGAAAAAATCAAAACATGGAAAGCTGGATCGGGTCATTGGCTGGGACTTCCCACGCCGCGCCGCTCAAGTCGTGTTCCTGGGAATACGCTTCGATCCAGGCTTCGGCCATTTCGCGGGTGTTCTCGATTGCCTGGTGCTGGCCAGCGCCGTGATTCCTTCCGTGACAAATGCACTTGCAATCGGGTTCCTGGGC
>JBMOMS010000060.1:0-2860 GCA_049324895.1 Chloroflexota bacterium | reverse complement strand
CCTGTTCGAGAATCCCGTCTTCCAACGCCGCGTTCAGAATCTCCTGTTCGGCGGCCTGCCGCGCCAGGGTCTCCAGGTCCTGCACACCGTTGGTGAGGATACCGGTCTCGCGGTCGTAGACGTAGGACTTCTCGTTGTCGAGCGTGGCGATGAACACCTCGGCCGGGGGCAGGACAACGTACAGTACGCCGTTCTCATAGCGCATGTCCTCCGGGCCGATTTTCTCCATATCAATGCCCGCAATGACCACACCGTGCGCCACGAACAGCAGTTTGTCGCCGAAGAGAAAACTGAATGTGCCCTGTCCCTGTTCGGCGGTGATGACCTTCTCCACGCTGTACTGGATCGTTTCCAGCCGCGCCAGCGCGCGGATCTCGTTGATGTACGTCACCGGGTCCGGGATGATCGTGGGCGTCGGGTTCATCAGCTCCGACACCTGGGTCTGCATGGCGCTGTTGGCCTGTTGCAGTCCTTCCAGCGGCGCGGCGGCCTGTTGGGCGGTATCGCGGACGGTATCCACGATAAAATACACACCCGCGGCCAGGACGATCAGAACGAGGATGGAGAGCCAGTTTTGTTTCATAGCGAAAATTATAACACCCGCCCACACCGAAAGTCACTTGCCCGAAGTTCCCATTCTCGTTATGATAAGCGGGAAGCCTCATGCGCCGACTCGTTTTGCTGACGATCCTCCTGCTGACCGCCTGTTCCCTGCCCGGGCGGGAGGCGCCTCGCGCCACGCCCGCGCCTGCCACCGCGACCTCGGACCTGGTCCCCACTGCGACCTTCGAGCCTCCGCCGCTCGGCTCCTACGAGAATCCAATCCTTCTGGCCCTGTCGCCCAGCCCCGCCCTCGATTCGAACATCGTCGGAAATGGGCAGGCCCTGGTGGCCCTGCTTACGGATCTGACGGGCTACAGCGTGGCGGCCGTTTCCCCGTCCACAACCACTGATTTGCTGGCGGCCCTGCAGGTCGGCAACGCCCACGTCGCTGTCCTCTCGCCGTTTGCCTACGCCCGCGCATATGAACAGGGCTCGGTGCATGCCGCCTTCGCCCTGACGCGTAACGACGAAGCCTCCTACGGCGCGCAGTTTATCGCCCGCGTGGACGCGTTCAAGCCGTATTTCGATCCCTCCACCGGCGAAAACACAGCCGACGCGCCCGAAGCCCTGGCCCAGTTCGCCGGGAAGAAGCCCTGCTGGACCGAGCGCACCTCGCCCTCCGGCTATCTGATTCCGTCCGGTGTCCTGAAATATCACGGAATAGAGACCGTGGTAGGCTCGTTTCTGAACAGCCACTTTACCGTCGCCCGGAATGTTTTCAACCGGGACTCCTGCGAATTCGGCGGGACCTACGTGGACGCGTTGGACTTCCCGGCCCTGCGCGACCGCTACCCGAACTTTCGCGACGAAGTGGCCGTCATCTGGCGGATCCCTCCCATCATTCCCTACGACGTGATCGTATTCGCCTCCGGCCTCCCGCCCCAGATGGCTTCCGAGTTGAAGCGGGCCATCGAACGCGCCTGGGCGATGGACGACGGTCAGGCCATGCTGGGGGCGCTCTACGAGGTCGAAGGGATTCGGCCCGTGGACGACGGCTTCTACATCGAATTCCGCAAGTATCTCGAGGCCTCCGGCGCCGACCTGGACAGTCTGATCCAATAGGCCTCCGGATAGCCAACGTTTACGAAACTTTTAAGGTTTATCACTTGCCTAATCAAATAGTTGGCGTTATTATCATTTTTGCAAGCAGGGGCGATTCCCTGCTATAAAACTATTTCCACGAGAGGAGAAATCGTATGAATAGACGTATTTCCATTTTGCTCGGCCTGCTGGTCGCGCTGACGCTGGTGCTATCCGCCTGCGCACCGGCTACCCCCGCAGCTACTGAACCCCCGATGACCGAGCCGCCTGCGACCGAGCCGCCCGCCCCCGAGCCCACCGAACCGCCCGCTCCTGAACTCGGCACCCCCGAGAACCCCATCATCATGGCCCTGGCCCCCTCCGCCACCTCGCAGGAACTGCAGACTGGTGGCGAGGCGATTGCCGCTAAACTGACCGAAATGACCGGCTACACCATCAATGTGACTGTCCCGGCTTCGTATAGCGCGCTGGTGGAAGCCATGGGCTCCGAGCAGGCGCACATCGGCTGGCTGCCGCCCTTCACCTACATCCTCGCCAAGGCGCAGGGATATGCGGATGTCGGTCTGGCCACCGTCCGCTTTGGCTCCGACCACTACAGCTCCCAGATCATCGCGAATGTGGCCGGCGGTTACACCTCCTACTATGACGCCGCCACCGGCACAAACACCGCCGATGCCGCCACCGCGCTGGCGCAGTTCGATGGCAAGAAACCGTGCTGGACCGACCCGCTTTCGTCTTCCGGTTATGTCATCCCGCTGGGCATCTTCAAGGAAGCAGGCGTCAGTGTTAAAGCTGGCGCCTGGATTCAGGGACACTCGACGGTCGTGAAGACCATCTATCTCAGCCCCAAGGGCGAGATCTGCGACTTCGGCGCCACCTTTGCGCCCACGCCCGACATCTCGAAGGACTTCCCGGATGTGAACGAGAAGGTTGTCGTCATTTGGATGAGCGAGCCTGTCATCCCGAATGACAACGTCTCCTTCGCTCCCAATGTGCCGGCTGAGATCCGCGAGAAGGTCATCGCCGCCCTGTTGGAAATGGCCGAGACCGAGGATGGCAAAGCCCTGTTGAAGAACGGCGGCTACGACATCCAAGGCCTGAAGGTTGTGGACGACACCTTCTACGATGAGTTCCGCGTCTACCTCGAAGCCTCCGGCGTGGATACCACCACCCTGATGGGCAAGTAACAAATCCCCTTGATGAAAGAGGGAGGGCG
>JBMOMS010000059.1:0-21459 GCA_049324895.1 Chloroflexota bacterium | reverse complement strand
CCAATGCTTTGACATTGACCTGCGTGTGGAAGTGGACTCCGCTTGGAAGCAGGACACAAAGCGGCCCGAATCCACGCTGCGCGAGATGCTCAAAAATGCCGCAGAATCCCCAGCGCCCGCTGCGCGCTATGTTAGCCCGCTTTTGCGCGGAATTTCGGATAAAGAAATAAAGCTATAAGTAATACAATCGTTGGACACACACAGGAGGCTATTGCCGCGCTGAAGACAAAGGTGTTAATAATTGGCGTAAAGAAAACACCGCCATATTTCACCCAATATTTTATCGTCCCATTCGACATCAAGGCAAAATACCTATCAGAGCCGCCGCCCTCGGGCATGGCGGGCAAGGTAGTTTTGACACATTCAATAACTGTGCCCGATGGATTTCTTGAGAATAGCCCATCAAACTTTTCGCAGCTATCTTCTCGTGCAGTATATTCTGAAAACATGGGATGAATTTCGCTTGCATCCTTCACCAATATCCATCTGGGACACGTATCCCCTGAAATGCAAGGAACTGGTGTGGTGACGATACTGCTAATAGTTGCCACATAGATATTACCGTCTGCCGATTCGACCCAGACACCATCCGGATTAGCATTGATGATATGAATCGCAGGCGATGGTGGGCTTGGTAACGATTTCCAGAATTGAATCGCTCCGAGTTGATACGCGATGAAAGCAAAGTTTGACAATATACAAACACTTACGAATATCAGGATCGAAGCTGTCCTAGATATTTGTTTCTTCGGCATGTGATCTTGTTCCATATTGTTGTCCCAAATGATTACTCTGTGAAGCGGCTAACTACGGGTTCAGCAAAGATTGTTGCAAAACGTCCCCGAGCGGGGTGCTATACAGCGCAAGCTTGTGTAATATATTGTGCGCAACAGCGCCATTTTACCAGATGGCCTGCCGAAGCGTTTGGGTATAATATTCCCCACAACACCATGATCAACCTCAAGGACAAAGTCGTACTGATCACAGGCGCCTCGTCGGGTTTCGGCGAGGATGCGGCCCGTTTGTTCGCCGCGCAGGGTTGCAAGTTGGTGCTGGCCGCGCGCCGCATCGACCGCCTGCAGGCCCTGGCCGAGTCGATTCAGCTGGCGGGCGGGGAGGCGCTGGCCATCCCCGTGGACGTGACCGACCGCGCCGAGATCGACAGCATGGTGCAGTCCACCCTCGACCTGTACGGCCAGATCGACATCCTCTTCAACAATGCGGGCTTTGGCCGCCTCGACTGGTTCGAGAACCTCGATCCCGCCCGCGACATCGAAACCCAGGTGCAGGTCAACCTGACCGGGCTGATGCTGGTCACGCGCGCCGTCCTGCCGCACATGCTCGCGCGCCGCGCGGGACACATCATCCACATGTCCTCGGTGGCGGGCCTGATCGCCCCGCCGCTGTACAGTGTCTACGCGGCCACCAAGCATGGCGTGCGCGCCTTCACCGACGCCCTGCGCCGCGAGGTCGCGCCCTTCGGCATTCGCGTCTCGGGCGTATACCCTGGCCCCGCCGATACCGAGTTCAACCTGCACACGGGCAGCGCTTCCGCGCAAAGGAAATTCAAGCGCATCACCAGCACCCGCCTGTCCTCCGCGTACGTCGCCCGCCGCGTGGTGGACCTGGCCCGCCGTCCGCGCCGCAGCCTGGTCCTGCCCTGGTGGTTTCGACTGGTGGGCGGATTCGACGCGCTCTTCCCCGCGCTGGTGGATGCCTACCTCACTCTCGGATTTACCCGCCGCCATCATATAAAATAGGAGTTGTCCGCATGGCCCTTTCCCGCCTCGAAAGACTCACCGCTTCGCTGCAAGCCTCGGGCCTGGATGCCGTGGTCCTGAACCCGGGTCCCACCCTGAAGTATCTGACTGGCCTGAATTTCCACCTGATGGAGCGCCCCGTCGTGCTGGTGGTTGCGTTTGGGCATGACCCCGTCATCGTCCTTCCCGAACTGGAATTGCCCAAGGTGGGCCTGTTCCCGTACAAGGTGCAGGCCTTCGCCTACGGCGAAATCCCCACCGAATGGGACGGCGTCTTCCGCCAGGCGCTCCATTCGCTCGGCCTGGACGGCAAACGCATCGGCGTCGAGCCGCGCAGCCTGCGCCTGTTGGAGTTCCGCCACGTCCAGGCGGGCGCCCCGCACGCGGAATTCCCCGACGCCTCCGAGGCGCTGGCCGCCCTGCGCATCCGCAAAGACGCGGACGAGGTCGAGTCGATGCGCCGCGCTGTCAGGATCGCCCAGGACGGACTCGAAGCCACCCTGCCGCTGATCAAGGTCGGCATGACCGAGCGCGAGGTCGCCGCGGAACTGGTCATGCAGTTGCTGCGCCACGGCTCGGATTCGGAATTGCCCTTCGCGCCCATCGTCTCGGGCGGACCCAACGCCGCCAACCCGCACGCCTCCCCGTCCGACCGCAAACTGCAAGTCGGCGACCTGCTGGTCATCGACTGGGGCGCGGCCTGGAACGGCTACATCTCAGACCTGACCCGCACCTTCGCCGTGGTCGAGGTGGACGATGAGTGTCGGAAGATTCACCAGATCGTCCAGCAGGCCAACGCCGCAGGACGCGCCGCAGGCAAACCTGGCGCTCCCTGCGCCGCCGTCGACAAGGCCGCGCGCGACGTGATCGAAGCCGCGGGCTATGGCAAATACTTCACGCATCGCACCGGTCACGGCATCGGCATGGAAGGCCACGAAGACCCGTACATGCGCGGCGACAACATGCAGCTGCTCGAAACGGGTATGGCCTACACCGTCGAGCCAGGCATCTACCTGACCGACCGCAACGGCGTGCGCGTCGAAGATAACATGGTCGTCACCGACTCGGGCGCCGAATCCCTGAGCGACATGCCGCGCGAGATCCGCGTGGTGGGGTAAGACACAATAAACAAAAGGTAGTGGTTGGAATAAGCTACTGGGTGGATCATGACGCCAACCACTACCAGAAAATAAGGTTTTGCAGAAAGCCTACTGGAGGGACGATGAAACGATTTCTCATGCTCTGTGTTTGCTTTTTACTGGCTGCTTGCTATACGGCTGGCCCAGATATTACAATTAGTCCGACCCTTGAGCCCACCAGACCTCTTCCAACCATTGCACCAACGGTGATACCCAGCCAGACTCACTTGCCTCCGACAGAAATAACGCGGTTGCCATCCGCAACGCCCTGGGTATTGGATTCAGGATTAAGCATCGAGGAACATCCGCTGGCAAGCCGCCCTGAGATCGAACCGTTGATCCTTCTTCCGCTTGATGGAATCACTCAGGAGCAAATGCTCGACGCTCACGCCGATGAATATCAGAAGAGCCTTCGGCCTGAATCGTATTATGGCGTTAGTGGGGGCTCTTTGTGGGTTATGCAGGGCAATAGCAAATTGGCAGCCTTCTTTACTGGAAGTGCTCAAGGCACTGTTGGTGTTACTCGCGATGGGCAAGCATTATTTTCAAAAGATATTAATCTCCCTCCCGCCGCGTCTCCCATCCGTGTACTTGCTGTCTATGATGACCATTGGGTGCTTGAAATTGCTAAATTTGAGAAAATCGAAAATGGGCAAGATGTGAAGTATTTTTATGTGGGTGAGGTATTTATCGATGGAAAATCGGTGAATGAAATGTACGGCTATGAAGAATCCTTTGCCTTTCAGACCATCAATGGCAGGCCTTTCTATTTCTACAAAATGGACGGCAAGATCGGTGTTTCATACGATGGGGTCATTATTCCTCTTGGTTATGATGACATCCCACACTATGGATGTTGCAGTGCGGGCGCACTTAATCCAAACATTGCTCAGAACATTATTGGCTTTTTCGCATGGCGTGGATCGCAATGGTATTATGTTGAAATCGGCGTATTTGATAGCCCAAACTCATAGGAGGAATAGATAACCACAAAGCCCGCGAAGATTCGCAAGGATTTTTCTCGCGGTCTTTGCAGGCTTTGCGATTCATCTTCTATGCATATCCACCCAGCTCTCCCCACCCACATTGAGACTCTCACCCGCATCGCCCTGGCCGCCAAACGCCATTGGGGCTATCCCGAGCGCTGGATCGAGATATGGACTCCACTGCTCACCTTCACCCCCGCCGACCTCGAACGGGCGGATTTCTTCGTTGCCCAAATCGAGGATGAAATCGTCGGCTTCTACTCGCTGATCACGGCAGGTCCGCGCGCCGAGTTGGAGAACCTGTGGGTGCTGCCCGCTTTCATGGGGCGCGGCGTCGGGCGTGGATTGTTCGAGCATGCTCTCGCGCGCGCCCGTGAATTGGGATGCTCCGAGCTGGAAATCGAATCCGATCCCAACGCGCTGGGCTTCTACGAAAAGATGGGCGCGCGGGTCGTCGGTCAGCATGTCGGCGAAGTGGACGGCGCGCCGCGGGTGCTGCCCCTCCTGCAATGTCCGCTGTGACCTGGCGGCGGTCCCATGCAGTTGGGGGCCATTCCAACCCGCCGCGCGGGTATAATCCATTCATCCAGCGCCGTCTAACAGACGGCGCAATGATTGAATGGAAGTGAGCCATGGATATTTCTGTTGCATTGGGCGGCGGTGGCGCCAAGGGCAATTCCCACATCGGCGTGCTGCGCCGTCTCGAAAAGGAAGGCTGCCGCATCCGCGCGGTGGCGGGCACCAGTTTCGGCGGGGTCGTGGCTGCGTTGTATGCAGCGGGCTTCACACCCGCGCAGATCGAGGATATCTTTCTCAAGATCGACCAGGCCAAATTGTACGGACGCCGCCCGCACGAGGGTCCCTCCCTGCTGGGCTTGGGAGGCGTCAGCCAGTGGCTGGATGAGGTCCTCGGCGGGCGCACCTTCGACGACCTCAAACTGCCCTGCGCCATGACCGCAGTCGATTTGAACTGCGGCTGCGAGGTCATCCTCTCGAAAGGCCTGGTGCGTGATGCCGTCCTGGCGACCATCGCCCTGCCGGGCATCTTCCCTGCCTTTCGCTTGAACGACTGGGAACTGGTGGACGGCGGGGTGCTGAACCCCGTGCCGGTCTCGGTGGCGCGCGCGCTGGCCCCCGGCCTGCCTGTGGTGGCCGTGGTGCTGACCGAACCCATCGGCCAGCCGGCCCGCACCTGGGGTGTGCCCATGCCCAGCCTGGTCCCGCGCGCGCTCGTCGACCGCATCAGCCGCCTGCACCTGGCCCAGGCCATGGACATCTTCATGCGCTCCCTCGACGTCGGCAACCGCGCCCTGGCCGAATACCGCCTGGCGGTCGACGCGCCCGAAGTGCTGGTGCGTCCCGCCGTCGCGCACATCGACCTGCTCGACCGCGTCGATCCGCGCGAAGTTGCCCTGCTGGGCGAGCAGGCCCTCGAAGCCGTCCTCCCCGATTTGAAACGCGCCGTGGCCTGGCCCGCCCGCCTGGGCCGTTGGATTGGAGCAAAAATATGAAACGCGATTTACGCGATTACGCCCGCAGGACCGAAGTCCAGTTGGGGTTGGGGGCCATCGCCTTGTTCCTGATCGTCGGCATGGGCCTGATCTGGCTCATCTACGGCGGCAGCGCAGCCTCGCTGGGGATGTTGTGCATGGGCGGCGGCCTGGCGGTCGTCGTGATCATCTACCTGGTCTTCCTCGGCATCGAATGGATTTTGAAGAATGCCCGCCCCAAATGATTCACAGCTGGTCCCATTCCAGGGCTGGACTTTGCGCCTGCGTCCCGCCTCCGAGACGCCCGCGCGCCTGATGCTGATGCTGCACGGCTGGACCGGCGACGAAAACTCGATGTGGGTCTTCGGGCGCGACCTGCCGTCGCATTTTTGGCTCCTCGCCCCGCGCGCGCCCCACGCCGCCCAGCCGGGCGGATATTCCTGGAGGCCCCACGTCGAGGGTACTCACGGGCGGCCCAGCGCCGAGATGCTGCGCCCCGCAGCCGAAGCCTTGATCCGCCTGGTGGACGCGTACAGTGCCTCTGTGGGCGTGGACGCCGCCCAATTCGACGTGATGGGCTTCAGCCAGGGCGCGGCCATGACCAATTTGCTGAGTCTGTTGTATCCGCAGCGAATCCGCAGGGTGGGCGTGCTGGCGGGCTTCGTCCCGGGTGGGGCGGAGGACCTTGTAGCGCAGAGGCCGCTCACAGCGAAGCCCTTCTTCGTCGCCCACGGCACGCAGGACGAACTGGTGCCCATCGAACGGGCGCGGGAGTCCATTGCCCTGCTCGAAGCGGCGGGCGCACAGGTCACGTATTGTCAGGCCGAGGTCGGCCACAAGGTCAGCGCCGACTGTCTGCGCGCCATGAAGAAATTCTTCCAGGAGTAGGGACGGGCGCCCGAAGGCCCTGCTTTTGGATTGATCCCGCAAGTGGACCTTGCGGAATCCGCCTGTCGAACGTTGACGCTCGTTTTGTTTACGGGTATCCTTGACCGAAATTTGCCAATGACCTGCTTTGGATTTTGTGGAGTGCGGACTTCAGTCTGCAAATTCAGTCCGCAACTTCAGCAGACTGAAGTCTGCATTCCGACTTCTTGAGGAAGAACCATGAGACCACCCGTTTCCCGCCGCGATTTTCTCAAACTGGCCGGCCTGGGCCTGGGCGCCGCCGCGTTCCGCCCGCTGAGCCTCGACTATGTCGACCGCCTGTACGCGCCCAAGCGCCTGCCGCAATTCCCCGCCAGCCCGATCATTGGCCGCATGTTGGGCATGACCGACGTGCGCAGCGCCCCGGCTAGTGACGCCCCCGCCGTGACCACCCTGTACGACGATAACCTGATCG
Organism: Chloroflexota bacterium; assembly: GCA_049324895.1. Taxonomy (GTDB): domain Bacteria; phylum Chloroflexota; class Anaerolineae; order Anaerolineales; family Villigracilaceae; genus JACPVF01. Next base: position 14,742 of record JBMOMS010000059.1, on the reverse strand, counting down.
AATGGGGGCGGGAGGTGGTGGGAAGGGCCGTCGGCCTGACCAACCAGCGCTTCCTCCAGATCGCCCAGGGATACATCTGGCTGCCGCGCGTCCAACCCACCCGCAACCTGCCCAACACGCCCCTGGCCGCCATGCCGCCCGGCGCCGCCGGCTTCTGGGCCGAAGTGACCGTCCCCTACATCGACCTGACCCTCGACGGGCCGGCCGCCTCCCCGTGGATCCAGAGTCTGATCCAGTACCAGTTCCCGCCGCGCCTGTACTACGGGCAGGTGGTTTGGATCGACCAGATCCGCCAGAACAACGGCTTCACCGAATACCGCTGGAACGAAGGTCCCACCCACGGGTACGGCTTTGGCGACCTGTTCTGGGCCGACGGCGCGGGCCTCAAGATGCTGACCGAAGAGGATGTGGCCCCCATCAGCCCGGGCGTCGATCCCGCACAGAAGCGCATCGTGGCCGACCTGACCTACCAGACCCTGGCCTGCTACGAAGGCAGCAGCGAGGTCTTCTTCTGCCGCATTTCGAGCGGCGCGGTCTTCGACTACCAGGGCAACCCCACCGACGCCTACGAAACCCCCGCCGGCGACCTGAGCACGCACTGGAAAATCATCTCCCTGAACATGAGCGGCGGCGGTTCGGCCTCGGGCTATTCCACGCCGGGCGTGCCGTGGTGTACCGTCATCCACGGCGACGGCATCGCCATCCACGGCGCGTTCTGGCACAACGACTTCGGCGAGAAGCGCTCACACGGCTGCATCAACGTCAAGCCCGAGGAGGCCAAGTGGATCTTCCGCTGGACGACCCCCTACGTGTCCCTGGCCCAATGTGAACAGCGCATGACCTGGCCCGATCACGGCACGATTGTTTCTGTAACAAAAAAGACCGTCTAGCATCCAATGATGTGACAACACCTTCATCCACTGATTTCGACTACGAGGTAACACTTTCATGGATATTTCCCAAATCAGCATCGGGCTGGCCTTCCTGGCAGGCCTGGCTTCCTTCCTGTCCCCCTGCGTGTTTTCGCTGGTGCCCGCCTACGTCGGTTACCTGGGCGGACGTGCAGCCGGCGGGGAAGCCTCCGCCTCGAACCGTTGGATCACGTTCACGCACGGGTTGGCCTTCGTGCTTGGCTTCAGCCTGGTCTTCGTCCTGTTGGGGGTGGCCGCTTCGGCCCTGGGCGGATTCCTGCACGACCTGAGCGACTGGCTGGCGCGCATCGGCGGTTTCATCGTCATTCTCTTCGGCCTGCACATGATTGGCGTGTTCCGCATCCCCTTCCTGGAATACGACACCCGCGTCACCGCCGCCCCCGACCGCAAACTCGGCTATCTCTCCTCTGCGCTGATGGGCGTCTTCTTTTCGGCCGGCTGGTCGCCCTGCGTTGGCCCCGTTCTTGGCGCGATCCTGACCCTGGCGGCCAACGGCGGCAACCTGGCCCTGGGCACACTGCTGCTCACCTCCTATTCCGCCGGGCTGGCCATCCCCTTCCTGGTGGCAGCCCTCGGCATCGGCTGGGTGACCGTCGTCCTGCGCAAATACAGCCAGGTCATGCGTTATGTCGAGATCGGCATGGGCGTGCTGCTGGTGATCGTGGGGGTGACGCTCTTCACCGGCGCGTTCTCGCTCATCGCCCAGCAAACCCAATTCTTCTGGTTCGACTTCGGAATTTAGAATCCCCCGAAAATTTTGGGACGCACATTGGAGTCCCGAAGTTCCACTTCGGGATAACGCGCAAGTGGAACTTGCGCACTCCCAAATCCTCCTGGTTATTGGGAGCAATTTCTGAATAAATTTTTGCACCTCGGTACCTGGAGCCTGATTTGCTGACCATCACCTTATACACGCGAGAAAATTGTTCCCTGTGCGACGAAGTCCGCGCCGAGTTGGAGGCTTTGCAGGAGAAATTCCCGCATCGCCTCGTCGCGGTGGACATCGATTCCGACCCCGCCCTGGCCGCCAAATACGGCGAGGCCATCCCCGTGGTGGAGGTGGGACCGTACAGCCTCAAGGCGCCCATCACCCCCCAATCCCTGGCCATGACCCTGGGCGCCGCCTCCGACCGCCGCGGACAGTGGCAGCGCATCGACCCCGACGAATATGAGCGCCGCGTCCGCCGCGGTCAGGAGATCACGGCCGGCGACCGCATCTCCTTTTGGATCTCGAAGCATTACCTGCTGATGATCAACCTGTTCATCCTGCTATACGTCGGCCTGCCCATCCTGGCCCCCGTGCTGATGAAAGCCGGCGCTGTCGCACCCGCCCGCGTCCTGTACGCCATGTACAGCCCGCTCTGCCACCAGTTCGGCTTCCGCTCCTTCTTCCTGTTTGGAGAACAGCCCTACTATCCGCTGGCTGAGGCAGGCCTGAGCGGCGTCCAAACCTTTGAAGAAGCCTCGGGCATCCAGGGCCTGAGCGACCCCCTGAGCGCCACCCGTTTCGACGCGCGCGCCTTCGTGGGCAACGAAACGATGGGATACAAGGTGGCCCTGTGCGAGCGGGATGTCGCCATCTATGGCGGGATGCTGTTCTTCGGACTGCTCTTCGGCCTGGCGGGACGCCGCCTGCCGCCCCTGCACTGGACCTTGTGGCTGGTCCTGGGCCTCGGGCCGATCGGCCTGGACGGCTTTTCGCAACTGTTCAGCCAGTTCGACCTGGCCTGGCTGGAGGCGCTCCTGCCGTATCGGGAAAGCACGCCCTTCTTGCGCACCCTGACCGGCGCCATGTTTGGCATTTCCACCGCCTGGTTTGCCTATCCCAACATCGAAGACTCCATGCGCGAGACGCGCCAGTTCTTCGTCAAGAAATTCGCGGTTTCGCAGACGGCGCAATAATGCCCTTCCACGAAAAGAACGGCATCCGTTTCTACACCTTCGACCTGTTTCCGCACTCGCTTCTGCACGGCGTCATCACCCGCCGCGGCGGGACGAGTCCCGCGCCCTGGCAGTCGCTCAACGTCGGCGGGACAGTGGGGGACGACAAACAGCGTGTGCGCGCCAACCGCCAGCGCAGCTTCGATGCCTTTGGCCGCGACCTGTCCTCCATCTTCGATGTCTGGCAGGTGCATAGCGCCGACGTGGTCTGCGCCGAGAAACCCATCGACCCCGACACCGACCTGACCCAGGCCGACATCATCCTCACCGACCGCCCCGAGGTCACGCTCTACATGCGCTTTGCCGATTGCGTCCCGCTGCTTTTCCACGATCCCGTCCGGCAGGTGATCGGCCTGGCCCACGCGGGCTGGATGGGAACCATGAAGGGGGCCGGGCGGGCGGCGGTCGAGGCCATGCAGGCTCGTTACGGCTGCGAGCCGGGCAACATCCTGGCGGCGGTTGGCCCCTCGATTGGCCCCGACCACTACGAGGTCGGCGCGGATGTAATCGTGAAGACGCGCGAAGCCTTCGGCGCAGACGCCGAACGCCTGCTCGAATCCCGCGATGGCCGCACCTACCTCGACCTGTGGACGGCGAACTACCTCCAGTTGCGGCAGGCGGGTGTGGGGCAGGTCGAAGTGGCCGGCCTATGCACCGCCTGCCATCTCGAAGACTGGTTCTCGCACCGCGCCGAGAAGGGCCGGACCGGCCGTTTTGGGGCCTTGATGGCCCTGCGAAGTTAACTTGCGAGTGAGGCGGATGGGTAATCTGCCTTGCGGGAAGATGAAATCGCGGGATACCGCATCGTACCCATGGGTGTCTCGTGTCACGGGGCCGCACATTCTTTTCCGTGGGGCGGATTGGTAATCCGCCTAGCAGGAAAACGCGCAATCGAGCAACTTTTTGGTTAACGGGGGGTAAAATAGAGAAGATGACCGAACTTGTCGACTCCATCCGCGAACGCTACGAGCACACCCTCCGTCGCATTGCCGTCGCTGCCGAATCCGTGGGGCGCGACCCGTCTGCGGTGCGCCTGGTGGTGGTGACCAAGTCCCAGCCGCGTGAAATCGTCGAGGCGGCCATTGCCGCGGGCGCAACCCTCCTGGGTGAGAACTATCCCGAGGAGGCCGTCGAAAAAATTCAGGCCATCGCCGCGCAATCTGCGGTAGAATGGCACATGATCGGGCACGTGCAAAGCCGCAAGGCGCGTTTGGTGCCCTCGCACTTTAATTTGCTGCATTCGCTGGACAGCCTGAAACTGGCCGAAAAACTGGAGCGCTTCTCCGCCGAGGCGGGGTGCGTCCTGCCCGTCCTGCTGGAGTTCAACGTGGGCGGCGAGGAGTCGAAGTCGGGCTGGTCCGCCGCCGACGAATCCCGCTGGGACGAATTGCCCGCTGCCCTGGCGCCTGTGTTGGAAATGTCCCACCTGCGGGTGCGCGGCCTGATGGTCATGCCGCCCATCGGCGACCAGGCCGAAGATTCGCGTCCGTACTTCCAGCGCACCCGCCGCCTGCAGGTCCATCTGCGTGAACACCTGCCGCAGTCCGACTGGTCCGAACTTTCGATGGGCACCAGCACGGATTTCGAGGTGGCGGTGCAGGAAGGCGCCACCCTGGTGCGGGTGGGCACGGCCATTGTTGGCCCGCGCAAGTACAACCGGGCTTGATCGCCTTGTCCCAACCTTTGCATGGTTGGCTGCATGGGTCCCACAAAAGAAGATATTTCCCGCCTGCGGTACTCTTGCAGGATTGGCAAAACAATTACAAGGAGTTTTAATGTACGGACTGGCGCGCGCAATCGACCTGGTGTCCAACCTTTTCATGTGGATCGTGATCGCGAACGTGTTGCTTTCCTATTTCCTCCCGCCTTATCATTCCGTCCGCCAGGCGCTCGATACCATCGTGGAACCCTTTCTGTCGCCGATCCGCCGTCTTCTGCCTCAGACCGGCATGATCGATTTCAGCCCGATGGTCTTGATTATTTTGATCCAGGTTTTATCCTTCATCCTTATTTCCATAATTTCTTAAGAGGCAATCATGACCAAACGCAAGTTCCAACTGCACGACGGCAAGAAAGGGGCTGCGCTGGCGGTGCGGGTCACACCGCGCGCCAGCAAAACCAAGATCGTGGAGCTGCTCGAGGATGGCACCTTGAAAGTTCATCTTGCCGCTCCGCCGGTCGACGACGAGGCCAACCAGGAATTGCTCAAGTTCATGGCCGATGTGTTGGGCGTGCCCAAGACCCGGCTGGACATTGTGGCGGGCGCGACGGGCCGCGACAAGCTCATCGCCGTGCTCGACATGGATGCCGACACCGCGCACAAGCGCATCCTGGCGTATTTGGAATGAATCGATGAGAAAGGGCCGATCTTGAAAATGGATCGGCCCTTTCTCGATGTTTGTCACCTGCCCACCCTTGCGGGGAATGGATACGTTTTGGTGCGCCATCGATGAAGGGGGAGGGAATATGCTACCACTTCTCAAACGCTATTGTTTTTGAATTCACAATGTTGCATAATGGGATTGAAATTGTGAGCCATCTCTAAGAGACTGTTTGACAATCCTGTCCTGTCATGCTGGGCGCCGATTTTCAGGCGCTGGGAAACGCGCCCTCAGGGAGATACGTGTGACTTATTAAGCAGTCTCTAACGGTTTGGAGACCTTGTCCCCGTTTTACCCAAGGAGATTGACATGAGGTGTCCTGCATGTAATTTCGAGAATCGCGAGGGGGTAAGATATTGCGAGAATTGCGGGCGGCAGTTTGTAAGCGAGTGGGAAGATGCAGCCAAATTCCAATCTCATCAATCCACAATTGGGGTAATTCAATGCCCGAGTTGCAAGGCGCGCAATCGCGGAGATGTCCGTTTCTGCGAGAATTGTGGCGAGGTGCTCTCGCCGTTTCCCACTCACAATGCGCAAATTCCAGCGAACCCAAAGTCAAGGTTGCCAGGTTTTCGCGGTACTGGTTTGGTTATTGCCGGTTTGATTGGTTTTGGCGGTATATGTGCGGTTTTAATTTTGGTGGTTGGGAGTGTGATGACTGGGATCTTGAACGGGGCGAATTTGCAGGTTGGGCCAACTTGGAGCGCGACGAACACGCCTGTTGCGGGCGGCGCTGGGCTGACTTGGAGCGAACCGGATCCACCCAGGGCGGCGGATTTTGGGGATGGCATTCAGCCAATCGCGGTGATCGACCCCTCGGTTCAAATTCCAGCCTTTGGTCCGGAGGAAGCCACTCGCAGCACCCTGACCACCTTCTCCATGGATCTTGGCAATCCAAATGAAAACCCCAATGATGGACGCCTGATCGTGGCCGAGCATCAGGGCTATACAATGGTGTTTTTTGATGGGGGGGTTCGTATGCTTCAAGGGAATTCCATTTCTGCCGTTCCTCCCTACACTGGCATGGCATTTGGCGGGTGGCAATCCATCCAACTGGATGGCGGCCTGTTTTTGCCCAGAACCATTCCACTGCGCGGCTTTGGAATTGGAAAAATTTTGGGGTATGGCGCAAAAGTAGGTGAGTTGGGTTGGGATGGCGCAGTGAAAATTTACGATGTTGGGGCAGATACGGCAGGATGGGCAGGCGAGCAAATCAGCCATGCGGCCGACGTTACCTGGGATGGAACGAAGTGGGTTGCCAACCAGTCCTTGGCGGTAGGTGAGTGGGTTGGGAACCAGATTGTGGATGGCGGGATGTGGGTATGGGATGGAACCAAATACGTGCTTGTCAAGACGAAAGATGCCGGCGTGTGGGTCTGGGATGAGACCTATCAAGGTGGTCGCTGGGTATACAGGAAGGGCGAGGCGGCGGCCGAATGGATTTCCCTGCACTACGACTTCGAAAAGGTGTGTGGCCCGATGGGCGAACCTGGTCCCGGCTTGGGACCGAGCGGAACCGAATCGTCAGGTTATCCGCGGGCAAGTTACCAACCCTCCGAGGGGAAGGAGGAGTTTTTGGAACTGGCGCAAGCCTGGATGCCTTATCTTCAAATGTCGAAGAATGAGAAGTGCGGCGCAATCATGCGTGTCATTGCCAAAGTTTTACCGTATCGCGGTAATTACCTTGTGGATGATCTCGCCGAGGCTGATCGAGTCGAGATCGTATATACCCTGGTCTTTGCCCACGATGGAGGAAGATGGTATGGCGGTGCGCATTCGGGCGATAACGAAGGATTTGTAATCGGATTGCTGCCGGCCGACCAGGCTATTGGCCGATGTGGAGCGACCAGTCCACATTTCCAGTTTTATGCCGGGCGTACGGTAAAACACAAGGATGTGGATGTAAGGCCGACGGTTGGCAAGTTTCTGGGCACCCCGACAAATGAGGTCATAGAATTTGCGGGATTTGTAAAAGAGATCGAAGATTTCGACTGGCACGAACTTGGCACCGCATGCCCTGGATTCGACGATGCGGCGTATTCCCTGTGGGTGGCGGAGAGTAAACATGCCACGTATTTCAGCCATGAGGAGTGTGAAAAAACCATGCTTGGTTGGGAAGTGGCCGGCATTACCTTGGGCGGGTTGGAGGAGTGTGAAGCCGGGCGTCCGCTTTCGGATTTGCGTGATCGGGTGGAACTATGGGATGTATCCATGTCGGCGGAAATTTCTCCAATTCACGGCGAGTCTTACGCACAGGTGGCGCGGGGCAATCCTGATGATCCATCCGACCTGTACCATGTGCCTTCACTGAATTGTCCCGATTTCAACACATCCCGGGCCATCCCAGTCCGCTTTACAGGCATTCCTGACAATACTCAATGGACGGTCACGATTATAGGTATCGATGATTTCGATCCAATGGTCGGCGTTTCAGGGAATCCATTCTTGTGTAATGACAATTCCGATACGGCCGCCAATTACAGGGTTCATGGAATTCCCGGCTATGGCGATTATTCCGGCAGCCGGTATTCAGCGCAAATTGATTTTAATGTGGTCGATGGCGGGGAGCGCATCTTCTATGTGGATAGCCGGGATGGAGCTCCGGGCGCTTTTGTTGCCATCTTCGAGTCCCCGAATGGCGGTATTGGCATTTCTCCGGCGGGCGATACGGATAATATCTTTGTTTGGGGAATGACAGACGGCGATATGGGAGTCTATGTTGTATCTGAAAACGGTGGTCCCGACTTGACCTTGTCTGCCACTGCAACCAACCTATCTAGTCGTGACGAACCTTCCATGTCTGGCTTTTCCTTGACTACTAAATTGGGAACATACGAAGGCAAATCCACTGATGCCTTCCTCAACCTGAATTTGGGAGGAGCGACAGGCGAGCGTGAATTTGTTGTGGGATCGTCGGGGAGCACAACCGGGCGGTATGCGGTGGTTATTGTTGCCGGTAATGTGCCCATTACGGGTTTGCCGCCTGCGCCAACAATTCCAGTCGTCCGTTTTGTCGATGGCCCTTCTTCGATTCCGGCCGATGACCAGTTGTACACCTTCACCCTGGGCTTTGCAGACGAGGGTGGGGACGTCAGTCGACTGGTCATTACCTCGGCAAATGGCGGCTGGAAACCGCTGGATTTCAACCCCCTCAGCCACCTCCAATCTGGCGATGGTTACTCTGGTGTGACAACATTTTCCTACCGTTGCACCACGGGAAGCGGCTCGTTCAGTGATACTCTTCAAATTTATCTTTACGACGCTGTTGGGAACGTGAGCGACATGTACACTTATCCACTGTCTTGTGTGGCCTCCGCTCCTGTCACCCATCCCCCGGTCATCACCAGCGTGGACGGGGCCGCCTCCATTCCCGCGGATGGTCAATCACATCCCTTCTGGGTGTATTTTACAGACGAGGACGGGGATGCCAGCCGCCTGGTGGTGACATCGGATAATGGCCGTTGGGAGGAAATTGAGGCTGGCCCCCCGCTTCAGCCGGATTCAGGCAATTTGTTTAGCGGCATGATCGGTTTCTACTATTCCTGTTCCACCACATCTTCCTTCAAGGATACCTTGCGTATCAAGATTTACGACGCAGCCGGCAACGTCAGCAACACTTATCCATTCGAATTGGAATGCAAGCGCCAATTGCAATTCCCGCCAGAAATTTTCGGGTCGCATGTCTCCTTGTCCTTTACCGGCGGCCACGGCAGTGTCCATGAAATTGGCGACTCAGTTCGACTCTGCTATACGTTCACCGATACCTCTTTTGGCGAAGACGGCATCTATCAATTTTATTTGTACGACTTTCAACCGGCATCCCCCGGGTCGAATGGGGTGGATACCAGCGGCCCTCATAAATTGTTAGCCAGTGGAGACGCCAAAGAAGGCACCGCCTGCATGGATGGCTCCATTTCAGAACCGGGTGGGTATGAGGCGTTCCGCTTGGAAATATACAAGCCTGGTTTCCCGTCGGATATCTTTTTGGAATTTGCTGAATTGTGGATCTACGTGCAGCCGTAACAAAGCCATTAAGCGGAGATTATGTTATGCAATGCCCTAATTGCCAAAGCACCGTGCCGGACACCGCCAATGTGTGTGGATATTGTGGGAGGCGACTCCACAGCCCACCGCCCGCAGTTGCGTCCGTCGCTCCTCCTGTGCGCTCCGCGCCTCTCCCTGTGGCCCGCCGAAGCAGCATCCTGGTCTGGGTGATGGTGGTAATTGTCTTTTTTTGCCTGCTTGCAGCCGCGATCGCGCTGGTTTGGTTGGGATTTTTTTCGAATATCCACATTACCATTTAAGCTCCGATCTTGATGCGCCAAAATGATGGGACCATCGCCGGGTCCGGGGGCGGTTTAGCGCGTGAACCCATCTTTTATTGAATGGTGGAATTCCCATACAACCTGCGATAGATGACGTAGATCTCGTAGATGTTGCGGATGTACAGGCGCGTCTCTTCGAAGCGCACGATTTCGAGCAGCAGGTCGGGGTCGCCGCCCGAGAGGGAGTACCAGGCGCTGGCGTTGCCGGGCCCGCCGTTATAGGCGGCCAGGGCCGCGTACAGGTTGCCATCCAGGAAGTCGCGGTTGGAGGCCAGGTAATGTGTCCCAAAGCGGACGCTTACGTTTGGGCGGTACAGGTCGCTTTGGACATACTCGATGGGCCAGCCCAACTGGTTGGCGATCTGCGCGCCCGTGGCGGGGATGACCTGCATCAGGCCATGCGCTCCCGCCGAGGAACTGACGAAGCCTTCGAACATGCTTTCCTGCCGCACCACGCTGAAGATGAATAGCGGATCGAAGCCCTCGGCCTGGGCGGCGGGCACGATCAGGTCCGAATAGTACAGGCCGTAGCGCAGGTGGCTGAAATAGGGCGGCGCCATCATGGACTCGCTGTGGTCGTCCAGGCCGGCCAGCGTCAGCACCTGGCGGGCGGCAAAGATGGATGAGCGGTACAGGCCCAGGTCGAGCAGATAATTGGCCAGGCGGTAACTGCCCTCTGCGTCACCGCTCAGGCTTTCGCGCAGGCTCTCGAATTCCAGGCGGGCGTCTTCGTACAGTCCCAGGTTCCACAACGCCGAACCGCGCAGGATACGCTCATCGTAGGCCAGCGGTCCCAGCCCCCGCAGGTCGGTGTCGGCGGGCAGGTTGAAGGTCACCTTCACCCAGGTGTCGGCGGCTGTGCGCTCGGCGGCCAGGTCGATGTTCAAGTTGGAAGCGGCCGGCGGCGCAAAGGGCTGGGGATTGCTCAACAGGTCGCGGGCGCGTTCGCTGTAATATCCGCCGGGGTCCAGGCTTTGGGCCTGCTGCCAGGCCTGCTGCGCGGCCTCCTGGTTGCCCAGTTGCAGCTGCGTCTTGCCGATCCACAGGTGGGCGCGGGCACGGTCCTCCGCCCAAATGGCGGAATCCAGGCTGAAGGTGAAGGCCCCCTGCGCCACATCGAAGCGTCCCTGGCGGTAGCGCGCGATGCCCATCATAAAGAAGGCCTGGGAGGCCAATTCGCTGCCCGGGTATTGGTTGGCCACCCGCGCCCAAATATCGGCGGCTTCGTCCAGGCGGTTGTCGCGCTCCAGGATGCGCGCGGCGCTCATCAGGTACTCGGGCGCGCTCTCGGACTCGGGGAAGATGGTGGCATACTCGCTCAAGGTTTGGGCGGCCTGCTCGTTCAAGCCCAGTTCGGCCCATTGCAAATAGGCCTTCTCGGCCCAGGCCTCAGTCCACTGCGGGTGGGGTGAGTATTCCTGGATGAAGAGCGAGAACTCGGCCACGGCTTCCTCGTATTTGCCCATCTCGCGCAGGGTCAGGGCGCGGTAGTAGCGGGCGGTGCCGTCGTGGATGGGGTTGGCGGCCAGGTAGCGGTCGAGGGCTTGCAGGGCCACGTCGTATTGTCCCGCAAAGTAATCCACCAGTCCGCGGTCGAGATCGCTGACTTCCGCGCCCGCATTGAGCAGTTCCACCAGGCTGAGGTAGGAATGGTAGGCCAGGGGATAGTTTTCCACAGCCAGGCGGAAGCGGGCCTGCGCATTCTCGGCCTGGCCGAGGGCCTGGTAGGCCTGCGCGGCGTGATACGCCGCCTGGGCGCGCAGGTAGTCGTTGGAGGTGCGGGCCGCGATGCCGTCGTAGAGCGCCAGGGCCTCATCGTATTGCCCGAGGTTGGCGCGGGTTTGCGCCACCTTGAGGTCGACGTAGATGCCGTCGTCGAGGCGCGGGGCCTGGATGGCGGCCAGGTAGGCGGCCAGGGCGGCGGTGTAATCGCCGGCGGCGGTCAGCGCATCCCCACGCAACTCCTGCGTGTAGGCATCCAGAACGCCAGGCCGCAGGGTCAGATAAACCTGCCAGGCAGAGGCCGCTTCAAGGTAGCGCTGCATCTCGTGATAGATCAGCCCTTGCAGGAAATAGGATTCGGGGTAGACGCTGGAATTGGTGTATTCGTTCTGGATGATTTGCAGGACGGCCAGCGCATCGGCGTAGCGCTCGTCGGTGTACAGGGTGCGGGCTTCGCCCCATTTGGCGGCGGCGCGCACGGCCGGGTCCGAGGAATCGCGGAATGCGGTCTGGTACAGTCCCAGGGCCAGGTCATAGTCGCCGTTGAAGAGCGAGCGGTCACCGCTGGTGACGCGGATGAGCGGGGCTGGCGTGGGCGTGATGGTGGGGGTTGGGGAGGGGGTGCTTGTGGGGGTAAGGCTGGGGGTGGCGGTCTCGGTGGGAGACAGGGCTGGCAGGCCCGAGGGCAGGCTGCAGGCTGCAATGGCAACAACCAGCCAAAGCCCCAGTGCGAGGCGGAAAGTCCGTTTCATGCGGGGACTTATACTGGTAAAGCCGGCGGGTGTCAACCGTCTCCACGGACGCTTTGAGGGGCGTTTCACCGTGCCGGGTTGAAAAGCAGCGGCGGGGTTCAGGCGTCAGCCGCCCCCCTGGTAGTCGTAGTAGTCTGAAGGTGTCGGGGCAGGGCCGGAGGGCGTGGGGCCGGGCGGCATCACCTGTCCCTGTCCGGGCAGGATGAGGATATCGGCCATGTAGTAGGAATGTTCGTAGGCGGTGCGCACGCCGCCTTCACCCGTGATGGGGTCGATGCGCTCATCCCCGTTCAGGTCGATGCCGCTTACGAGCTGGTCGGCCAGCCCGACGGCCCGGACGATCTTCCCGCGCGTGGAATCGTCGAAGGGGCCGGCCAGGATGGACAGAACCTGGTCGCGCAATTCCACGCTCCAGCGTTCCACGTTTTCCGTGCAGGCCAGGACGTGTCCGCCGTGCAGGAGCACGGATTCGGGAGCGTTGCCCGTGGTCATGGCATAGTTTGTGTGCGAGAGCACGCCGCCGGTGTAGCCGGGGCTTTCCCCGTTGAGCAGCAGCCCGTAGCCGTCGCCCGGGTCGGTCGTTTCGCCGTCCTGGTCCAGGTCGCCGTATTGCTCGGATTGCCGCCCTACGATCAGGTTCACCACGGCCTCGGCATTCCTGCGCGCGGCGGCTTCATCGCCCGCATCGAAACTTTTCAGCATGGCATTGGCGTGCTCGTCCACCAGGTGGGCGTCGGTCCACAATCCGCGAATCAGGCCGATCTGGCCCGGGGTGTCGGACAGCGAGACCAGCAGGTGGCGGACGTGTTCCAGCGAGGCGAGCGGCACGCCCGAGGAAAAGGCCACCTCGCCCGAGGGATTCGGGCTGGGGTCGGGGTTGGGTTCGAGGGTGATCTCCATGCGGTCGAAACGCGCCAGGGTGTTGCGGCTTTGATCGTCCACGAATTGCAGGGAGCCGTTCCCGTCCGCATCCAGGGTCAGGATGCCCAGGCTGCGGCGCGTCTCGCCGCTGCTGCCCACCAGCCAGGCTTCGTATTGTTTTCCTGCGGGCGGGGCGGGCATGCCCTGGGCGGCGACGATTACCCCATCCAGTTGAGCGGCCACATCCGCGAAGCGCACCAGGCCGACATCCTCCACGATCACCACTGGAGCCGGGGTGGCTCCCGCTATGGGGGGCGTTTGCGTGGCGGGCGGCTCGTGGTTGTGGACAATGACGATCGGGCTGGGCGTGGCAGTGGGGGGAACCGCCGCCTGCGGCCGGACGGCCATGAAAACGGTACCCAGCGCCAGGGCGGCGATGCCGGCCCCGATCCACGCCAGTGGGTTGTTTCGATGGGCGGGCTGCGGCGGGAGGAAGTCGGGAGGCAGCAGGGTGGCGGCTTCGGCGCGGCCCTGCAAAGCCGCTTCGAAGGCGGTGGCAAATTCGAGCGGGGTCTGGAAGCGCTCCTCGGGCCGCTTGGCCAGGGCGCGGTCGATGACGGTTTGCAGCGCGGGCGATAGTCCGGGGATGGGGCTGGGCGGTTCGCTGAGATGCTTGAGCAGCACGCCCATGGTGCTGTCGGCCTCGAAAGGCACGCGTCCCGCCAGCACTTCGTACATCACGATGCCGAGCGAGTAGATGTCGGTGCGGGTGTCGGTGCGGTCGCCGCGCGCCTGTTCGGGACTCATGTAGGCGGGTGTGCCGGCGATCTGCCCCGTGGCGGTCTGCGATGCGGAGTGCAGGTAGCGCACCAGGCCGAAGTCGGTCAACACGGGCTGCACATCGGGAGGCAGGGGTTTGGCGGCGTCGACCGGGATGCCGCGCGCGGTGAGCAGGATGTTGCCAGGCTTCACGTCGCGGTGGATCACGCCGCTTTGGTGGGCGTAGTGCAGGGCGTCGGCCAGGTCGCGCAGCAACCGGGCGGCCAGCGGATATTCAAGGCGTTCCCCGCGCTGATGCAGGGCGCGCAAGTAGCTGGACAGGGCCACGCCCGGCACGAATTCCATGACCAGGTAGGGGCGGCCATCGGAGCTGTCGAAATCGAGGACTTGCACAATGTTGGGGTGGCGCAAACTGGCCACCACGCGCGCCTCGCGCTGGAAGCGTTCGAGCAACTCGGGGTCATCTTCGTGATGATGCAGCAGGCGTTTGACTGCCACAGAACGCTGCAGGGTGGTATGCGTGCCAAGATAGACCTCGGCCATTCCGCCGCGGGCCAGCAGGGATTCGATGCGTACCTTGCCCAGAGTGTTGCCAATTAAATCGGACATGTTCAATCTAATTATACCTGATGCGGGGAAGGCAATTCAACTTACCTGGCGCACTTGAAAATATACCCGGCGCGGTTACTCATTATGCTCTTTTGCGGTATCTTTGTATCTTCTCAATATTTTGGGGCGTGTTCTGGAGTCCCGAAGTTCTACTTCGGGAAAATGCGCAAGTAGAACTTGCGCACTCCAAATTACCCCAGGAAATTGAAAAGGTACGTACCTTCCCACGATTTGGGGAAAATTTGGAATACACCAGTTCTACATGCGCGTTATCCCGAAGTGGAACTTTGAGACTCCAGTGTACGCCGTGGGTATTATCAGTAGTTCACGAAAAGGTTTGAATATGGTTTACTTGGCACCGACCAAGGAAACCAAACCACCATATTCAAACCTATGCTTAAAAATAACCGAATCTTACAATCTCAACAAGTCCTGAATG
>JBMOMS010000058.1:0-2972 GCA_049324895.1 Chloroflexota bacterium | reverse complement strand
CAACGACATGCGGTTACTTCTCGAATTTCACGGCGGCGGTCATGCCCCAGCGCATGGCGGGGTCTCCGTTGGTGAGCAGGACGGTGACTTCGTAGACCACGTCGCCCTGGTTCTGGCCGTAGTTCTGGCTGATGGACAGGATGTGGCCCTTCAACGCCAATTCGGGCAGCGCGTCCAGTGTGACGGTGACGGGCTGGCCTGCCTGGAGCGAGACCACGTCGATCTCGGTCAGGTCGGTGGTCTTGACCACCCAGGTGCCCAGGTCGGCCAGGGTCAGGACGGGCTGTCCCGCCGAGGCGAATTCGCCCACCTTCAAGTCGAGGCGGGTGATCACGCCCGCGTACGGAGCGCGCACCTCGGCGTTGGCCAGCGCGGCGCGGATGCCGGCGGTGTCTTCGCCGGAGCCGAACAGGGCGTCGTGGTCCTTTTGGGCCTGGGCCAACTGGAATTGGGCCGAGTCCACGGCGGTCTGCAATTCCATCCACTGAATGGCCTTGCGGTACTTCGACCAGGCCTCATCCAGTTTGCGGCGCTCTTCGCGGCCCTGGTTGACCAGATATTTGAACGGTTCGTAGGCGTCGCGGGCCTCGTTCAGTTTGGCCAGCGTGGATTCCACCGCCTGGTTGGGCGTCAGGTCCTTGAATTCGTTCGGGACGTCGAAATTGTCCAGCTTGTACTGCGCGTCGCGGACGACCTGGTAGGCGGCGGTCAACTGCTGGGTCGCGTCGGCCTGGGCATCTTCCAGCGTGCGGGCCTCGGGGCTTTCCAGGCGCGCGATGACCTGTCCCGCTTCGACGGTGTCGCCTTCCTCGACCAGCACTTCGCTGACCAGCCCGCTGGCGTTCAGCGCAATTTCGGAGAAGCGGATCGGTTCCAGCCGCCCTTCGCTGATGATGGTCGGGTCGGCCAGCACGGTCGGGATGGGGGTCCCGGTGGGGGCGGCGGTGGGCGCAAGCTGGCCGCAGCCAGCCAGCAGGATGCCCAGGAGGAGGAATACGATCAGGGCTTGGGTGGTTTTCATGGGAAGGTGATCCTTTTTAAAAAATTTTCTGTATCTTCTCAATAATCAGGGTATTTTGGAGTGCGCAAGTTCCACTTGCGCGTTATCCCGAAGTAGAACTTCGGGACTCCCGCGCGCGCCCCGAAATTTTGAGAAGGTGCATTTCCATCAATGATAGGACATTGGTCCGCGGAAGAGACCATTCTTTGGGATAGGCTCGGACCTGGTCATTGGAACAGGCGGGCGCGTCATGGAAGTTTACGCTTTCGGGGGCTTTTGGTTGCAGAAGACCGAGCTGCCTGGCAACCCGGGGGTTCCTTGCGGGTTAATCCAGTTGAATTCATCTCATGCTGGAGATTTCCATGGCTGCCTCTTCCAAAGACCGACTGTCCCCGCTCACCAAACTGGCCTACGGCGTGGGCGACTTTGGCTTCGCGTTCAGCGACACCGCCCTGGCCGTGCTCTTCGCCATCTTCCTGACCGACGTGGTCGGCCTGGTTCCGAGCCTGGCCGCGCTGGCGGTCTTCGTCGGCCGCTCGTGGGATTACGTCAACGACCCGTTGATCGGCTACCTGGCCGACCGCACCCGCACCCGCTGGGGACGCCGCAAGCCCTTCCTGATCTTCGGCTTCCTCCCGTTTGGAATGGCCTTCGCCATGCTGTGGTGGCGTCCGCCCTTCGAGAATCCCTGGCTGCTGGCGGGATACTATGCCCTGGCCTATTTCTGCTTCGACAGCCTGTTCACCCTGGTCTCGATGCCCTACACGGCCCTGACCCCCGAGCTGACCCAGGACTACGACGAGCGCACCTCGCTGACGAGTTACCGCATGGCCTTCTCGCTGCTGGGCAGCCTGGCGGCCTTCGTGGTTCCCTTGATGATGATCGGGGAGATGCGCCCCGGGAACGTGGACAAGGTCTTCCACATGGGGCTGGTCTTCGGCGCGGCCTGCGCCCTGCCGCTGCTCTTCACCGTCTTCGGCACGCGCGAACGGCCCGAGTATGCCAGCCAGCCGCGGCCCGGGCTGCGCGACTCGCTCAACGCGGTGCGGCGCAACCGTCCGTTCTGGTTCGCGACGGGCATCTTCCTGTTCACCTGGACGGCGGTGGACATCATCCAGGCCATGCTGTTGTTCTTCCTGAAGTACCGCATGGGTCTCGAAGCGGAATCGGACCTGGTGGCGGCGGCGGTCTTCGTCACGGCGCTGGTCGTGCTGCCGTTTTGGGTGTGGGCCGCGCAGAAAACCGACAAGCGCAAGTCTTACGTGTGGGGCATGTTGTTCTTCGCCTCGGTCATGATCGTGTTGATCTTCGTCGACCCCTCGCTGGGATTTGCGGCGGTGCTCTCGCTGGCGGCCCTGGCTGGGGTGGGCATCTCCGCCGTCCACGTGCTGACCTGGGCGATCATCCCCGACGCGGTCGAAGTGGATGAACTGCAATCGGGCGCGCGCCACGAGGGCATGTTCTACGCGCTGGTGACCCTGCTCAAGAAGGCGGCCTCCTCGATTGCCATCCCGCTGACCCTGCTGGTGCTGGATTGGAGCGGCTACGTTTCGAACGCCGCCCAACAGACGGAAGGCGCCGTGTGGGCCATCCGCATTCTGACGGGTCCCGTGCCTTCGGTGCTGCTGGTGGGCGGGATCCTGTTTGCGATGTATTATCCGCTCGATCGCGCGGCGCACGCCCGAACCCGCGCTGAGATCGAGTCGCGGCGGGCGGGGGAGTTGTATGAGGGGTGATTGGTAATGGGGGATTGGTAATTGGTAATTGGGGATTATGGGTCGAGGGGGGATTGGATGGCCAGGCCGCCGCGCTGGAGGGCAGGTCCTTCGACTTCGCTCAGGATGCGGGTGGCGAAGGAGTGGCGGAAGCGGCAACGCGCCTTTCGACGTCGAGGCGGGTGCTGAAGGCCTGGATTTTCCCGACGCGCATGTCTTTGGGGCGTGTATACCGCGCTCGGTTGCACCCCCGCCCT
>JBMOMS010000057.1:19712-22370 GCA_049324895.1 Chloroflexota bacterium | reverse complement strand
CACTCCAAAATACCCTGATTATTGAGAAGATACCTTTTTCGGCGTAATTCCGTGAAACCTGTACTGAGCCTGTCGAAGTATCCGTGTGATCCGTGTACAGAATCACGGCAAATCCCAAAAAGCCCGAATTTTTCGCCCCGGCCAAACCCCGCGCCCGCGCGGCAAATCGAATAAAATCAAGCCATGCTGAATTCACACATCCTTCAACAGTCCTTCGAGACGCATTTCGACGCCAAACCCAAGTGGATCGTCCGCGCGCCCGGGCGGGTGAACCTGATCGGGGAGCACACCGATTACAACGATGGATACGTCCTGCCGATGGGCATCGACCACGCGGTCTGGATCGCGCTGCGCCCGCGCGCCGACGGCCTGGTGCGCATCCACTCCCTGGACCTGGGGCTGGATTCCGTTTTCGAGCCGGCGCGCATCGAGAAGGGCGAAGGCTGGGCCGAGTACCCCAAGGGTGTTGCGTGGGCCTTGCGCGAAACGGGTTACGACCTGCGCGGCTGGGAGGGTGTGATGACCGGGGACGTTCCACGCGGGGCCGGCCTGTCCTCCTCCGCCGCCGTGGAACTGGCCATCGCGCGCGCCTTCGCCTGCGCCTCGGGCTTCGACTGGGACGCCAAACTCATGGCGCGCCTGGCGCAAAAGGCGGAGAATCAATGGGTGGGAGTCAACTGCGGCATCATGGACCAGATGGCCAGCGCCGCATCCCGGGCCGATCACGCGCTCTTCATGGACTGCCGCACGCTCGACATCCAACATGCGCCCCTGCCGCCGGGAACCGCCGTGGTGGTGCTGGATACGTCCACGCGGCGCGGGCTGGTCGATTCGGCCTACAACGAACGGCGCGCGCAATGCGAGGCGGGCGCGCGCTTCTTCGGCGTGAAGGCCCTGCGCGACGTGAGCGTGGCGGAGTTCGAACGCCGCAAACATGAGATCCACGACGAAGCCGTGCTGCGCCGCGCCCGTCACATCATCACCGAGAACCAGCGCGTGCTGGATGCGATGGAAGCCATGCGCGCCAACGATGTGGACAGGCTCGGACAACTCTTCAACGCCAGCCATGCCAGCCTGCGCGACGACTTCGAGGTGACCAACGAGGCCCTCAACCAAATCGTGGAGGCGGCCCAGGAACAATCCGCTTGTTATGGTGCGCGCATGACCGGGGCCGGGTTCGGCGGGTGCGCCGTCGCCCTGGTGCGGGGGGAGCAGGTCGGGGCGTTTACCCAGGCCGTGGGCGCGGCCTACCGCCAAAGGTCCGGGTTGGAGGCGGCGCTCTACGTCTGCAAGCCCAGCGCGGGCGCCAGCGTCGCATGAATCAAAAGCGGTGGATCAACTCCACCGCTTTTCTTTTGCAATCAGGCGTAGGCCATTTCCTTCTCTTTGACCTTCTCGCGCCGCTTGAGCAGGGTTTGCGCCTGGCGTTTCTTCGCCCCGCGGATAATCAACTTGAGGAACTTGGGATGGCTGTACACCGGGTCGTTGAGCAGGGAGAAATCCGCCGAGCCGGGTTCTGTCGGGGAATAGAAGATGCCGCAATTCGGGTTGATCTCGAGCATGTAGATGGTACCGGTCGAGTCCATGCGGTAATCGCAGCGGGCGTAGCCGTTGCCTTCGAGAGTCTTGAACATGCGCACGGTCTGGTCGCGCAGCACCTGCTCGATGCGCGGATCGCTGACCGCCGCCACCGACATCTTTTCGTAATCGACCCATTTCATGTCGTAATGCTTGAATGATTCGCCCTGGGGGAAAATGAATTCGACCGGCTTGAAGGTGATGGGGTGTTCGGGATCCTCGGGGTTCTCCGCCACCAGGCAGGTGAACTCGCGGCCCTCGATGAATTCCTCGACCAGCACACGGCCAAATTCCTTAAGGGAAATCTCCACCTGTGTCCTGAGTTCATCCGCGTTCTGGACACGCGAGGCGCGCGTGATGCCGATGCTGGCATAGCCATGCGGCGGCTTGGTAAGCATGGGGAACTTCAAACGGCGCACCGCCTTGTCCACATCTTCGAGGCTGTCGATGAACACCGAAGCCGGCGCGGGCACGCCGGACTTGCGCGCCGCCGCCTTCATCTGCTGGCGGGTCGGGTCGAAGAAAGCCGAGTCGGCGCCCGTAAAGGCCGCGCCCAATTTCTCCATGGCCTTGACAAGGCCGATGCCCGACAAGGCATCGTCGGGTGTGCCATCGCACAGATTGATGAACACTTCCACGCCTTCATCCATCAAAGATTGGAGTTGACGGTCCACGTTTCTGGGGTGGACAAGATAATGTTTCCACTTATACCCGTTCATGTGTGGAGAAGGATCGTAAGGCGGATCATTCTCTTCGGGGATGCTGGTCAATACACAAATGTACATTTCTTTTCTCTTTTGCAGGGGATCCGATCAGGTATGCAATTCTTTAACATTCCCGCGTCGGTTGCATATCGCGACTCGTTCTGTTGCGATGAAGTCTGCGCTGCTGGATGAATGATTGGTTGGCATCATGATAGTAAGTATGAATCATCATATGCAATTGATTGCATTATATAACGCTTGTTGTTTATGTAAAGGTTAACAGCCTTGTATTTTCATGGGAAACAAATATTTTAAGGTTGCATGTTTTATGACCACAGGGAGGCGCATCGAATTTTCTTTAAGGTTCGAGTTCAGA
>JBMOMS010000057.1:0-19612 GCA_049324895.1 Chloroflexota bacterium | reverse complement strand
ATTTCCAATATTGAGGCAGGTGTTCCCTGTAGGTCATCAGGTAATCATCGAGGATTTGCCTGGCGACATCCATATCATGGATGACAGGATCGAGCAGCAGGCATTGCAGCGCCTTTTGATAATCGCCCACCACAGCCGAGTCCACGCATAGCTGAACGACCTGCAACTCACGGCGGCACAACTCGGCCACGCCCTCGGGCAGGGCGCCGACATGCACGGGATGGATGCCCGCCCCATCCACGTGAACGGGAGTCTCGACGGTGGCGCCCAATGGCAAATTGGCAATCTGTCCCACATTGGGCAGGTTGGCGGCCAGGTGATAATGATCGCCCGCGCCCGTGATGTTCTCGATCATTTCGAGCGCGCCCTCCGAATCGGATTCGAGCAGGCCCTCGACGGTCATGTTTCCGCTGGCCATGTCGTTCAAACGGTCGAGTCCAAAATCGCGCAGGCTTGCCATCAAGTCCCAGTCATACAGTTTGATGTTGTACTTCTCCCACGGTTTTGTGACGGGGTCGGACAGCCAGGGCAGATACTCGCACAGGTGGCTGTCGCCCGGAACGGGGAAGCAGCCAAAGGCTTCGTACACGCGGCGGGTCAACGGCTCGAAGGCCGGGTCGAAGGCCGCGTAGCGTTCCTTGAAGAGTGGGGTCAGGTCCCCGCCCGTCTGCCGGTCGTGAATCGACAGGATCCAGGAGAAATGATTCGTTCCCGCCGCGCGGATATCCAGGCGCGGCACGGCTTGCTTGACAACCTGCTCGCGTAATGGATGCTGCAACACTTCAGCGTTCATGTTCTGGATGCCTTCGGGAATATCGAAGCCAAGATCATTGCCCAGCACCAGTCCCGCAAAGCAATAGCCGATATAGATTTGATGACACAACCCAACCGCCTTGATTTGGCTGTGGCGATTGACCGCATCGCAGATGCGTACCATCGGATTGGTGAAGTTGATGAACCAGGCCTCGGGACAGGCCTGTTCCATGTCGCGCGCGATTTGCAGGATCGGGCCGATGTTGCGCGCGGCATGGGCAAAGCCGCCCGGGCCGCCATTCTCGGCATAAGGCTGGCGCACGCCATACTTGAGCGGGATCTCATAATCGCTGCGCCACAATTCCTCGCGCGGACCGACCTCGATGGCGTTGACCACGAACTGCGCGCCGTCGAGCGCATCGCGATGATCGGTGTGCGCGCTGATGCGCATGTCCGCCTGCCATTCAACGTTGAGTCGATTCGCAAGGCGCTGAACGATGTCCAGGCTTTGGGGGTTGCGATCCACCAGGCGCAGGGTCGAGCCGCGCAACTTTTTGGAACGCATGAGGGCGGCGAGGGTGTTCTCGCCAAACGAGGCGCTGCCCGCGCCGATGACCGTGATGGTGGTGGGAAGGGTCATGGCAGACTCCTGTGTGTGGGGAAATGAATATCCATAACAACCGGGGTGAATATACCATGTTCATGCGCCGCGCCATATCCAGCTTTACAAAAAATTTACCCCTCAAAAACGCGCGCATCACACCCCATCTGTATAGTGGGCCAAAAGGAGAATGCCATGAAAAAGCTGCTGCCCTGTTTTCTTATCCTTGTCTTCGTTGTCAGCGCCTGCACAGGCCAGGCCGTTGGTTCAGGCATGGGAAGCGCTGCGCAGACTGCGCCCGCCGTCCCGCCCACAGAAAGCCTCCTGCCCCCGTCGAACGAATGTGCAGAGGCCCTGTGCCTGCTCGGGGCCTTCTCCCTGCTGGAATTGCAGGACCGCGCCGTGGACGAAAACGTGCTCAAACTATTTTCCGCCGCCGTGGATGCAACCCGTAATCGCGTCTACGTGGCAGGCATCATGACCTCCCGCATCGGCATCCTGGACGCCGCCGCCGAAACCTGGATCGGCACCCTGGAGGCAGGCTTCACCGAGCGGGCCATCAAATACCTGTACCTCGACCCTGCCGCCAATTACCTCTACATCCTGGATGCCACACACACCGAACTGCGCCGCGTGGACCTCGACAGCGGCGAAATCGTCGGCCCCGTTCCCCTGCCCGCCGGTGGATTTGGACAACTGGCCTCGGTGGACGAGATCCACACCCGTCTGTACCTGACCACCTCGCGCGGGCTGACCGCCTTCGACGGACACACCCTGGACGAACTGTACACCGTCGACGGACTGGGTCAAAGCGCTGGCCCCATGCTCTGGGACGGGAACACGCTGTACCTGCTCGACACCACCAGCAAGGAAAGCGAACGCTCCATCTTCACCCTGGACGGGGACAGCGGACAGGTGAGCGGCGAGATCCGCTACACCGTTCCGCAGGGCGGGCGCTCGCGCTGGCTGCACTTCGATCCCGATGGGAAATTCTTCCTGGTCGGGCTGGACCGGAAAATCCTGCAACTCGACTTGCGCGGACAGGAGCTGCAAGCCTTCGACCTGGCAGGCAGGCGCGCCCTGGAAGACCAGGTCTATGATCCCGCCTCGCACAGGCTCTTCGTTCTTTCGATTGATTCGCCCCGCGATGGACAGGCGGCGGGCATCGGCGGGCAGGTGGATGTGTACGACCTGAACGGCGGCCTGGTCTCCAGCTTCGACTTCGGGCGCAAACCGCACCACATGAGCCTGAATCCCGCCAACGGCCGCATCTACATCCCCAACGGCGACGCCTCGGTGCTGTGGAGCATCGACACCCGCGCCCCCACCCAGGCCGCGCCCCTGCGGCTGGGCGACAGCGTGGAACAGATCGTCCCCGCCGCGGATGGCAGCCTGTACCTGTCCAGCCGCCTGGGCGGGAGTTACCTCGCCCGTTACGAGCCTGGGAGCGGCGACTTCGAAGCCTTCACAGCCGGGACCTGGCCCATTCCGCTGCGGCGCGATGCCAGCGGGGAACATCTCTTTGCGCTCAATGCCTGGGATGGGACGCTCTCCGTCTACGCCCTGACGCCCGTACAGTCCCTGCTGGGGACCCTGCCCCTCGGCCTGCCGGCCGGCTCGACCGACCGCCTGCCCGACCTGGCCATCGACTCGACCCGCCGCCTGGCCTACGCCGCCTTCCCCGAATTCGGCCAGGTGGCCGTGGTGGATTGGGAAGCCATGCAGCCGGTCACCCTCCTGGCCATCCCCGGCGCGCAAACGGGCGATACCGGCGGCGGCCCCGGTCAATTGCAGGTGGCAGTCAACGAGAATGAAGGGCGCGTCTTCGTCTACGAACCCAAAGCCCGCAAATTGCACATCTTCGACTCGGACAATGGGCACACCCTGGCCGCCAGCATCGACCTGAAAGAACAATCCCGCTTCATCGGCCAGGCCGACGCCGACCAATTCTTCTTCGACGCGCAGGCCGGGCGGCTCTTCCTGGGCGCGCTCGAACTGGATGGCGTGAGCGGCCAGCCCACAGGCCGCTCCCTTTCACAGGGCAACAAGCTCTTTGGCATGGACCTGGATGAAAACCTTTACTGGGTGGTGGATACGCCCGGCAGTTCCATCCTGGCGGTGGATCGGGACACGCTGGCCGTGCGCCACAGCCAGCCCATGCCCGAGAGCAGTTCCGCGCTGCCCACGCTGGCGTATGATCCCGCCCTGCGCCGAATCTACGTTGGATACCTGTCCACGGCGCGGGTCTACATCCTGGCGGTCGGCGACCTCCCCTGAGGCGGATCCCCACCATCCAAAGCAAAAGGCCCCCGTCCAGCACTGTCTGGACAGGGGGCCTCGAATCTACGCCGATGCGCTAATACACTTCGGGCACGAAGGTCTGGTCGCTGATGGGCGGGCGGACGTAGCCTGTATCCTGCTGACGCGGCGGCAGTTGAATCGGTTCGGGAGTCAGGTCTTCGTAGGGGATCAGGGTGAGCAGGTGCGCAATGCAATTCAAACGCGCGCGCTTCTTGTCGTCCGAGTTGACCACGTACCAGGGCGATTGTTTGGTATCGGTGTACTTGAACATCTCATCCTTGGCGCGCGAATACTCGACCCAGCGTGAACGGGACTGCAGGTCCATCGGGCTGAGTTTCCAGCGCTTGGTTGGGTCATCGATGCGGGCCTGGAAACGGCGCTCCTGTTCCTCGTTGCTGACCGAGAACCAATACTTGACCAGGATGATGCCCGAGCGCACCAACATGCGCTCGAACTCGGGGCAGGAGCGCATGAACTCGCCGTACTCGTCTTCCGTGCAAAAGCCCATCACGCGTTCGACGCCCGCGCGGTTGTACCAGGAGCGGTCGAAGAGCACCATCTCCCCGGCCGCGGGCAGGTGCGGCACATAGCGCTGGAAATACCATTGGGTCTTCTCGCGCTCGGTGGGCGCCGGCAGGGCCGCCACGCGACAGATGCGCGGATTGAGACATTCGGTGATGCGCTTGATCGCGCCGCCCTTGCCGGCCGCATCGCGGCCTTCGAAGATGACAATCACTTTCAAGCCCTTGAACTTGACCCACTCCTGCAACTTGACCAGTTCCAATTGCAGTTCGCGCAACTCCTTGAGATACTCCTTCTCCCCCATCTTCTCGCGCGCTTCCGCCACCACCGGAGCGGGTTGTGTGGACTTTCTGGCTTCGATTTTTTCCTGCTTCTTTTTCTTGGACATGGCTGCTCCCTGTTTCATGATTGACACTTGGGCGCGCCGCGCGGAATACCCATGTTTGAAAATTACATTTTTCATTTTCCGAAAACGAAACTTTCAAGCGAGCGCGCTATAAAAATATTATAGAAGGGAAACAGGCTTTGTCAATCGGCGGGATACCGCCTCCATTGAAATTAGAGCGCCACAGGCTTTCCCGTCCGGGCCGATGTGAGCAGGGCCAGCAGGGCGGCCAGGTTGCCGCGACTGTCGTCCAGCGTGACGCGCGGGGAAAACCCACGCTCGATGGCGTCACACAGGTCTTCGACCTCGCCCAGGTACAGGTCGGCGTTGGGCATCTTGAGCGTTTCCACCTGGTCGCCGCGCGCCAGCGTGACCTGCTCCCCGCGGCCGGGCTTGAACGGATTGGGCACGCGCAGCACCCCATCCGAACCGATGATCTCCATCCACGCGCGGAAGGGGGATTTGAAACCGCAGTCGAACTGGACGTGGATTCCGCCCGCGAAGCGCATCTGCCCGACGAAGCTCTCATCGATCCCGCCCGGACCCTCGACCTGCCAGCCGAACACCTCGAGCGGTTCCGCATCGACAAGCATTCGCGCATAGCTGACGGGGTAGCAGCCCACATCCCACAGACTGCCGCCGCCGCTGGCAGGATCGAAGCGATAATTACCCGCGCGGTTCAGGGTAAACGTGAACGCCCCACGGATGAGTTGCAACTCCCCCAACGCTGCGCTCGCGACAATCTCCCTGACCTTCAAGGTCTGCGGGTGGTGGCGGTACATGAAGGCCTCTGCCACAACCCTGCCCGTCTCGCGCGCAACAGAGATGATCTCGTCCATCTCTGCCAATGTCAATGTCATGGGCTTCTCGCACAGCACGTGCTTGCCCGCGCGCAAAGCCCTGACAGTCCATTCGGCGTGCAGGTGGTTGGGCAGCGGATTGTAGATCACGTCGATCTCAGGGTCGGCCAGCAGGGCCTCATAGCTGCCGTGGGCGCGGGGAATGTGCCACTCGCGGGCGTAGGCCTCGGCGGAAGCCAGGTCCCTCGAAGCGACCGCCAGCAGACAGGTGCGTTTGGATCGTTTGAGCGGGGGGATCAGGGCGCGATTGATGCGCGCGGTGGAGAGTAAACCCCAATTAAGCGGTTTGGTCATGCGGTTTTCCTTTCCATAAAGTGTAGATGGAAGCCAGTGTCAGCAGCGCCATGACCAGGATGATGGCAAAGCCAGCGCGATGTCCCAGCAGGTCGATGCCCCAGCCCACCAGCCACGGGCCGATCAGCGCGCCAAGTCCCGCAAAGGTGTACAGCACGCCCAGCACAGTGTTGATGTTTTGGGTATGCGTGTCTGTGACGGCGGCGGTAATGGTGGGAAAGATGATCGAGAAGAACAGGCCCGTCAGCGGCAGGAGCAGGGACAGGTCGCCCGGGCCGAGGAGTCCCAACGCAAAGCAGGCCGCCCCTCCGATGGAGGCCGCCAGGATGGAGCGCAGGTAGCCGATGCGGTGTACCACGAACCCGCCCAGCAGGCGGCCCAACATCAATGTGGCAAAGAATAGGGAGAGCGCGCGACTGCTGGCTGTCACAGAGTAACCGTGCTCCGCTTGCAGGAAGGTGACCAGCCAGGAGGACAGGCCAATCTCAGCCGCCACGTACAAACCGATGGCGGCATGAAACCAGGGCAGGCGTCCCTTGAAGGCGATGCGCGGGATTTCGCGAAAATCGAGGGTGGATTTTTCCTCACTGCGCGGAAAACGCAGCGCAACAAAGGCCAGCATAAAAGCCAGGATCAGCAGCAGGTCCCAACGGTAGATGACGCGCCAGGTGACATCGACGCTCAACAGCCAGCCTGCCACCAGGGGGGAGATCATGGAGCCCAGCCCGTGCATGACGGCCATCAGGTTGAGGAACAAGCCCTTGCGCTCGTGATGCAGGCTGACGATGAGGGCGTTCGGGCCAAGTTCGAGCGCGCCCAGCCCCAGGCCCAGCACGAACAGCGAGGCCGACAACAACCAGGTCGAGGCAAAGGCGCTGTATCCACCCACGCCGAGAAACATGCTGGCGCCCGCCAGGATCACAACTGTTTTAATCCCAAACTTGTCAGCCAGGATGCCGGTAATGAGGGTGGCGATGAGAAAACCCAGGTATTCGCCAAAGAAGATATTGCCGCCCACACCGGGGGTGATGCGCATCTCTGCCAGCATGGCGGGCAGGGTGGTCCCTTTCAGGTTGTCAGTGAAGCCGAAGACGAAGAAGGCCAGGAAACAGCCTGCGGTGAGGAGCAGCACGGTGGTCTTGGAGTTTTTTTGCATGGGAGCCATTATAAGGTAACAGGCCCGGCGGACTGCCGGGCCTGTTCACAACAATTAAAATGGAATGGTTATTTGCCGCGGCTGCGGGTGGTCACGTCGAAGATCACGGCGGCTGCCAACACCGCGCCGCGCACCATGTACTGGTACGAGATGCCAATGCCCATCAGGTTCATGCCGCTGGTCAGGGAGGTCATCACCAGCGCGCCGATGATCGAGCCGACCACCTTGCCCACGCCGCCCGCCGCCGAGACGCCGCCCACGTACGTGGCTGCGATGGCATCCAACTCGAACAGGTTGCCGGCCGTGGTCGTGGCAGATTGCAGGCGCGAAGCGAACAAAATTCCAGAGAGGGCCGAAAGCATACCCATCGAGCCGAAGACCACGTAGATGAGTTTCTTCACGCTGATGCCGCTCAGTTCGGCCGCATCGGGATTGCCGCCGATGGCGTAGATGTGGCGGCCCAGGACAGTCTGCGACATGACGAAGTTATAGATCAAGGTCACGGCCAGCACGACCACCGCCGTCCACGACAGGCCCTGGTAGCCGGCCAGCACCCAGGTGATGCCGCCGATCAGGGCAGCCATGAAGACCAGCTTGAGGATGAACATATCGATGGGCAGCACCTCAAAATGATAGGACTGCTTCTTGCGGCGGTCGTTCAACTCATTCAGGATCAACAGGACAACGGCCAGCGCGCCCAGGATGAGGGTCAGCTTGTGGACACCCGGCAGGAACGCCTCCAGGCCGGGGATGTCGGGGATGAAGCCGTTGCCGATGGCGTTAAAGGCCTCGTCGGGGATGATGATCGTGCCCGTGCTTTCGGTCACGACCAGGATCGCGCCGCGGTAGATCAACCAGCCCGCCAGCGATGCCACGAAAGAGGGGATTTTCATCTGCGCAACGAGGAAGGCCGTGATCAGGCCGGCCACAACGCCCAGCGCCAACACCATGGGGATTACTGCATAAACAGGCAGCCCCCAGAAAACCAGCGCGATGGCCGCCACCGCTCCCATGAAACCAGCCAGGAAGCCCACCGACAGGTCGATGTGGCGGATGATGATGACCAGGGTCATGCCGACCGCCAGCACCGCAATGTAGCCGGTCTGGTTCACCAGGTTGACGATATTGCGCGACGAAAGGAAGGTGCCTTCCGTGGTAATGGTGAAGATGATCATGATCACGAACAGGGCAATGTACATGCCGTATTCGCGGATGTTTTGCTGCAAAACACTTTTGGCATTGTTGAAAAAGGACATGGGTGGGTTCCTCCTAATTCGTCGCAAGATGCATGATTTTTTCCTGGGTGGCCTCGGCAATGGGCAGTTCGCCCGCGATCCTTCCCGAAGCGACCACGTAGACGCGGTCGCTCATGCCCAGGATTTCGGGGAGTTCGGAGGAGATCATGATGATGCTCATCCCCTGCTCCACAAGGCGGGTCATGATGGTGTAGATCTCGTATTTCGCGCCCACGTCGATGCCGCGCGTCGGCTCGTCCAGGATCAGGATGTCGGGTTTGACGAACAGCCACTTTCCGAGACAGACCTTCTGCTGGTTGCCGCCGCTCAGGTTGGAGACCTTCTGCTCGACGCTGGGCGTCTTGATGTTCAGGCTGCTCTTGAATTCGTTGGCAACCTGCACCTCGGCATTGTTATCCACCACACCCCGCTGGGCGATCTCGCGCAGGTTCGCCAGGGTGATGTTCTGTTTGACATCCTGGATCAGGATCAGGCCGTTGCCTTTGCGGTCTTCGGTGGAGTAGGCCAGGCCCGCGTCGATGGCCTCGCGCGGATGACCGAACCCGCGCTGTTCACCCTTCCAGTACAGTTCACCGTTCAGGTGGTAGCCGGCCGGGTTGCCGAAAATGCTCAAAGCCAGTTCCGTGCGTCCGGAGCCGATCAGACCCGAGAAGCCGATAATCTCGCCCTTACGCAGGTTGAAGTTGACGTTCTTGAGGACGGCCCGCCCGGCGTTCGGGTCGTAGGCGCTCCAGTTGCGAACTTCGAGCACCACCCCGCCCGGCTGGCGATGTTCGCGCCTGGGGTAGATGTTGCCAATCTCGCGCCCGACCATGTACTTGATCAGGGCCTGCTCGCTGACCTGTCCGTCGCGGGCGTTCAAGGTGCAGATGGTCTGCCCATCGCGCAGCACGGTAACGGTGTCGGCGATTTCGATGACTTCCTTCAACTTGTGCGAGATCAGGATGCAGGTTACGCCGTGATTCTTCAGGTCGCGCAACAGGTTGAGCAGGTTCTCGCTGTCGATCTCGTTCAGCGCGGCCGTCGGCTCGTCGAGGATCAACAGTTTGACATCCTTGCTGAGCGCCTTGGCAATTTCCACCAGTTGTTGTTTGCCCACGCCCAGGTCCTTGACCTTGAGCGCGGGATTGACATCCAGTTTGACCTTTTTAAGAACCTCGGTGGCGCGCTTGATGGTTTCATTCCAATCCACCATGAATCCACTGCGGATCTCGTGCCCGATGAAGATGTTCTCGTACACGGTCAACTCGGGAACGAGCGCCAGTTCCTGGTAGATGATGGCAATGCCCGCCCTCTCGCTGTCGCTGATGCCGTTGAAACGCTGGACATCGCCGCCGAAAAGGATCTCGCCTGAGTACGAGCCGTGCGGATAGACGCCACTCAATACCTTCATCAGCGTGGACTTGCCTGCGCCGTTCTCGCCGACCAGACAGTGGATTTCACCCTGGGCGACCTGGAAACTGACGTTATCCAGCGCCTTCACGCCAGGGAATTCCTTGGTGATGTTTCTCATTTCCAGTAAGGGAGCGTCCATGAAAGACTCCGTGAGGAAAAATGGGCCGGGGTTAGCCTTTGAGCGAACCCGCCAGCAGGCCGCGCAGGAAGTAGCGGCCCAGGAAGATATAGACCAGCAGGGTCGGCAGGGCCGCCAGCAGGGAGCCGGCCATCTGCACGTTCCATGCGATGATCTGGCTGCCCGCCATGTTGTTGAGCGCCACCGTGATGGGCCAATGCTCGTTACCGGTCAACACCACTGCGAAGAGGAAATCGTTCCATGCAGAGGTGAACTGCCAGATCAGCACCACCACAAAGCTGGGGATGGAGATGGGCAGGAGAATATAACGATAGATGCCCAGCATATCCGCGCCGTCGATCTTGGCGGCTTCGAGCAGCTCCTGCGGCAGGCTGGCATAGTAGTTGCGAAAGGTCAACGTGGTGATGGGAATGCCGTAGATGATGTGCGCCAGCGCAAGAGCGGCCAGGCTGACAGGGAAATCCATCCCGATGCTTTGAAAAAACTCTCCCACAGGCATCGTGATGGTGCGCATGAACACCACCAGCGGGATCAGGATGCTTTGATAAGGGATGAACATGCCGAACAGGATGAACGGGAAGATCACATCTGCGCCGCGGAATTTCCACTTGGCAAGGATGAATCCGTTCAAGGACCCCAGCGCAGAGGAGATCAGGGCGGCCGGGATCACCATCAAAAAGCTGTTCCACAGGTGCGGAGACAACTTGGAGAAGGCCTCGATGAAGTTGTCGAAATGAATGCCCGAGGGCAGGTTCCACATCGTCTTCAGGTCGATCTCGGCAAAGCTCTTGAAGCCCGTCACCAGCATGACGTACATCGGCAACAGGTAAAAGATCGCCATCAAAATGAGCGGGATATACAACCAGTTCCTGACGAGGCGGAGTTTGTTCATGATTCGGTCTCCGTCTTCAAGGTATAGCGAATGTAGGGAATGATCAGCACGGCCACGCTGAGCAACAGCAGGGTGCCAATGGCCGCGCCGCGCCCATAGAACAGGCCGTCGAAGGTGGTCTGCCACATGTAAATGGCGGGCACATCCAGCGGAAGCTGCTTGCCCGCAATGGCAATGATCAGGTCGAAGACCTTGAGCGACATGTGGCCGAGG
Organism: Chloroflexota bacterium; assembly: GCA_049324895.1. Classification (GTDB taxonomy): domain Bacteria; phylum Chloroflexota; class Anaerolineae; order Anaerolineales; family Villigracilaceae; genus JACPVF01. The sequence continues at coordinate 8,845 of JBMOMS010000057.1, read as the reverse complement.
ATGATGAGGGCGCTCAGGGTCACGGGCGCAAGCAGGGGCAGCATGATATAGCGGTAGATCTGAAACTCGCTGGCGCCGTCGATCTGGGCCGCCTCGCGCAGTTCCACGGGGATGGAGCGCAGGCCTGCCAGGTAGAGCGCCATGGTGTAGCCCGACATCTGCCAGATGGCCGCCAGCGCAATCGCGGCAATGCCCCAGGTCGGCGTGGTGTGCCAGGAGTTTTGCAGGAAATCAAGATTAAGATTGGAAAATAGCAGGTTCAGGCCGCTGGTGCGCGATCCCGTCGCTGGATTCATCAACCAGCGCCAAACCACGCCCGTCACGATGTACGAGATCGCCATCGGGAAAAGGAACAGGCTGCGGAAGAAGCCCTCGCCCTTCAGGCCCTGGTCGAGCATCACCGCCAGGAGGAAGCCCAGCAGGATGCTTCCGACCACGAAGACCCCCGTAAAGATCAAGGTGTTGCGCACATCCACCGCAAAGCGCGGATCGGAGAATAAGTTCAGGTAGTTCTGGATGCTGTTCCAGGTGTAATCGGCGTTCAGGCCCTTCCACTTGCTCAGAGAGACACGCACCGACCAGGCGATGAAACCGTAAATAAAGATCAACACCGCAAGGATGGAGGGCGAAATCAGCAGGATGGATAAATATTTGTCTTTGTCTCTGAGCATGAAAGCCTCTTTTGAAAACAAAAAAGGAGTTGAGGCTCCGCGTTTGCGGAGCCTCAACTATTCTACACTAGTTTACTGGCAGGGGCCGGAGCTTGCGCAGGCGGCCACCAGGGCAGCCTGGAATGCTTCCACATTGCCATCGGCGAGGAAGAGACCGAGGGCGGTGTCGATCTCGGACTTCCAGGAGTCGTTGGCCACCACGCCGTGGGTCAGCGAGCCGACCACCACATTGCTGGACCAGTCATCCATGGCAGACTGGAGATATTCACCGAAGAGGGTCTTGTCGCAGTCGGTGCGGGCGCAGATGGAGCCCTTGACGGGGTTGAAGGCTTCCTGACCAGCCTTGGAGCCGGCGATCTTCAGCCAGGCGGTGGCGCCTTCGGCATCGGGAGCGCCCACAGCAAGGACGAAGGAGTCGGACAGGAATTGGAAGACGCCCACCGAACCGGGCACAGGCGCCCAGCCGTAGTCGGTCATGGGGGCCTTGCCGAGTTCGCGGAAGTAACCTTCGGCCCAGTCGCCCATCACATTGAAGGCGGCGTCGCCGTTGACCACGAGCTGGGCGGCATCCTGCCAGGACAGCGAAGCGGAGTCAGTGTTGGCGTAGGTCAGGACCTTGGCATAGTTCTCGAGAGCGGTGGTGACTTCGGGGGAATCCCAGGCGGTCGTGCCGTCCCACAGGCCGTTGTAGGCCTCAGCGCCGAGGGTGCCGAGCAGGACGGTCTCGAGCAGGTGCATCTTGGTCCACTGTTCACCCAGGGCCAGCGGCTGAACGCCGGCGGCCTGCAGGGTGTCCATGGCGGCAAACCATTCATCCATGGTGGTGGGAACCGCAACGCCATTGGCTTCGAGCACGGCGGGGTTGTACCACATCACGTTGGCGCGGTGAATATTGACCGGGACCGAGTAGATGTTGCCATCCTGCGAGATGAGCGGGATGAGGGTCTCGGGCATGACCGCGAGCCAGCCTTCGGCTTCGTACAGGTCATTGAGCGGTTCGATCTGGCCGCCGGCCACGTAGGTGCCGATCAGTTCCTGGCCCGCGTGACCCTGCCAGCTATCGGGCGGGTCGCCGGCCTGCAGGCGGGTGGCGAGTACGGCGCGCGCGTTGGTGCCGGCGCCGCCGGCCACAGCCGCATTCACGAACTCAACATCGGGATATTCAGCGCTGAAGACCTGGATCATGGCTTCGAGGCCGGCAGCTTCACCGCCGCCCGTCCACCACGAGAAGACTTCCACCTTGCCGGCAGTCATGGGAGCCGGGGGTTCGGTGGGCGCAGCGCCCTCACCGAGGCCGGTGAAATCGCTGGCGGGCCAGTAACCGGAGTCGATCACGGCTTCCTGGACGTTGGCCTGGTCCACGGTCACAACCTCGGAAGGATTGGCGGGAACATCGATCTTGCCATTGTTGTAGGCGCTGGTGGAAGTGGGGGTCTTGCCTTCGAGGAAGGAGACGGCCGCGGTGATGGCGTCATTGACCAGCGTGCGGACATCCTTCAGCACGGTCATGGACTGCTTGCCGTCGATGATGTACTGGACGGAGGCCTTTTCGGCATCCTGGCCGGTGACGTAGTAGCTGGTAACATCCTTGTCGGCTTTGAAGACGTCGGCGATGGCGCGGGCCGTGCCGTCGTTCGGGGCGAGGATGAAGACGTCGCCCTTGTCTTCAGCGGCGGCGACGGTCAGGTTCGATTCCGCCAGGTTCTTGGCGACATCGGGTTTCCAGTCGGTGGTGACCTGGTTGATGATCTTGCTCATTTCATCGCGGGTCAGGGTGGCCTTGTCCTGCAGGGCAACCGCTTCGGCAGAGTTCTTGATCACGAAGGTGCCATCGGCGATCTTGGGCTGGAGGACGTTCCAGGCGCCTTCGAAGAACAGGAAGGCGTTGTTGTCGGAGGCCGCACCGGCATACAGGTAGAGCGGGAGGCCGGAGCCGGAGGCATTGTCGACCAGGTACTGGGCCTGGGCCTCACCCACGGAAACGCTGTCGAAGGTGACGTAGAAGTCGACGGCATCCGTGTCGAGGATCAGGCGGTCGTAGGAGATGACCTTCACGCCGGCAGCCTTGGCGGCTTCAGCGGCGGCGGCGGCAGCGCTGCCATCCTGCGGGCAGATGATGAGAACCCGGATGCCCTGGCTGATGAGCGCTTCAACGTTGGCTTTTTCCTTGGCGGAATCGCCCTGGCTGAAGAGGATCTGAACCTCATAGCCGGCTTTGTCCAGGGCGTCCTTGAAGCGGGTCTCGTCCTGGATCCAGCGCGGTTCGTCCTTGGTGGGGAGCACGATACCGACCGCGATCTTGTTGCCGTCGGTTTCTGTCGTCTTGGGGCCGCAGGCCGAAAGGATGGTGGCCGCGATCACAAGCAGGGACAGCAGGGTAAATAAAACTTTCTTGGACATTTGTTTCTTCTCCTTTTGAATGTTGAAAAACACGCACGAGCCAATTACCGTTTATCGACCCCTGACGCTCACCTCCTTTCGATTTGGGTGGGATGGGACATGACGTTGTCCACCACGAGGGCCGCTGCGCCAATCAGGCTGGCGTCCGGGCCGAATTGCGACAACTCCACATTCACTTTTTGCCGAATTTCCGGCAGGCAATGCCGCGCCAGGGAATTGTCGATGGACGGAAGCAGGTGGGACGCGGCAATGCTCAACGGGCCGCCAAGGATGAGTTTTTCCGGGTTCAGAAAGTTGACCAGGGTGGACAACCCCTGTCCCAGGGCGGCGCCCGCCTCAGCGAGGGAACCAATGGCTTCGACATCCCCGGCGTCTGCCGCCTGTGTAATCAGCGCAAGCGAAAGCGGAGCGTTTTGTTCCACCATCAGGGCTGGAATCATACTGCTCCGCTTGACTTCGAGCCGGGCCTGCACCCGCTGGATGATCGAATACTGGTTGGCATAGGTTTCCCAGCAGCCGCGATTGCCGCAGTGGCAGGGCAACTGGATGGCTTCGGCCATGATGGGCGCGTGCCCGATTTCGCCGGCGTACCCGTTCCTGCCGCGGTACAGGCTGCCGTTCAGGAAGAACCCGCCGCCGATGCCCACTCCCGCGAAGACGAAGATAAAATCCGTGCAGTGGCGGGCGATGCCGAAGAGGTGCTCCGCCACAGTGGCGGCGTTGGCATCGTTTTCGACGAAGACCTTCAGCCCGGTTTGTTCGGCAAAGACCGTGCGCAGCGGGACATTGCGCCAGAGCAGGTTGGGAGCAAAAACCAGCCGGCCCTCATCCAGGTCGACCGTGCCCGGCGTGGCCAGGCCCAGCCCAAGCAGGGGCAGGGACATGGTTCGGCTGGCGGTGGCCGCCTCCTGGAGCAGGGAAAAGGCCTGGTTGAGGGTCTTTTCGTAGGCTGGGTCGGCGTTGGCGCTCTTGCGCCACAGGATCGTCCCCAGGAAATCGGTGAGAGCCACGGCCACAAAATCGACCCCCAGTTCCACTGCGATGATACCGCCGGCTTGAGGGTTGATCTCCAACAAGGTGGCGGGACGTCCCGCCCCGGCCTGGTTTTGCCCGGTCTCGTGGACCAGGCCCAGCGCCATCAATTCTTCGACCAGGCTGGAGACGGTGGATTTGTTCAGCCCGCTCTCCGCCGCAATTTTGGCGCGCGAAACCGGCGCTTCATTATGGATCTTTCGAAGCACGAGCGAGAGGTTTAATTCCCGCACAAACGCCTGGTCGGTGATCGCCTTGAGTTCCATGTGGATTAGTATGTTGGTACAACAAACTAAATTCATTATACTGATTTGAGGGACAGAGTCAAGAGGATGAATTACATGTTCTGTCATTTTTTGGAAATAGTTTGTCTGGTTGTCAAACAAATTAAGCCTATTTTCATATTGGACAAGGGCGCAGTACAGAACATCATTTCATTGACAGCCTGGGTATAATCTGCGCATGACTCCCCCCTCCCGCTCTCCCCTGTGGACTCGCCACAGCAGTATTCTACTGGGCGGCTTCCTGCTGACCGTTTTTCTGATCGTGTACATCTGGTGGCCGCTGGCCGAGGAATACCTGGCCTACGTGGACTGGAACGGTCCCTGGTGGCTGTATATGGACTGGCTCCTGCTCGGGGTATTCTTTTTCATGTCCCTGACCATCATGGCCCGCGCGGACTTGAAGACCGACACGCTGATCGTCTTTGTGGGCATCTGCGGCGGGCTGGCCATCGAGAGTTGGGGCACGCAGACCAACCTGTGGCATTACTACACCGCCGAACGCCCGCCGCTGTGGATCATCCCCGCCTGGCCGATTGCGAGTCTGTCCATTGACCGCATCACGCGCTTGATGAATTGGGCGCTTGGAAAATTAACCACGGAGTACACAGAGAACACGGGGAAAAACATTTTTAGGATCTCTGTGAATTCCGTGAACTCTGTGGTGAAAATTCTGTATTGGCTCACCTTCGCCATATTTCTCGCGTTGATGTTGGTCTTCGTGGCGCCGACATTCGACAAGTCGTACACGCTGTTATCGTTGGCGCTGTGCGTTCTCCTCATCCTCACGCCGACGGATTATCGCTATGCGTTTCTGACCTTTGTCGCGGGCGCGGGACTGGGGTACTTCCTTGAATTGTGGGGCACGACCCGCGAGTGTTGGACCTATTACACCTATCAGACTCCGCCGCTGTTTGCGGTGCTGGCGCATGGCATGGCCGCGGTCGCTTTCTGGCGGGCGGGATTGGTGGCAAGGATGGTAATTGATAAATGGAGATTGGCAAGTGGGGGCGAAAGAGTTTCATCAGCGAAATAGGGGCCGATACCGCTCGTCTCATTGAGACCTCTTTCATGCGTTGCGACAGGCGAAGCGAAAAAATTCCAACCACGGAGACACCGGGACACGTTTTTTATGGTTTGGCTCAACCTCCCCTTGACTCCGTGGTTGGGCTTTCAGCCTTTCGAGGGCGCATCGCGCCGTGGATGACATTCATCCCCATTGACGCGCGGGGGAATCGGCATATAATATGACCAGCAGGTCACATGACCAGCAGGTCACATTATATGCCCAAACAAACCTTTTTCAACCTTCCTGAAGAAAAACGCGAAAAGATCATCCATGCCGCCGTGAACGAGTTTGCGGAGTATGGTTTGGAGAACGCCTCCACCAATCGCATCGTCGAGAACAGCGGCATCTCGAAGGGTAGCTTTTACCAATACTTCGAGGACAAGCAGGATGTGTTCAAACACCTGCTGGTAGTGCTGGAACAGGAAAAAATGGAATACTTCCGCGACAAGCACCCGCCGAGTACACACCTCGACACCTTCCAATACTTTCGCTGGATGATCAAGGTCGGCATGGAATTCAACACCGTCAACCCGCGCATGGTGCAGGCCATCAGCCACGTGATGTTCCGCGAAGGATTGTATTACGCCAACTTCGACAACATCCGCGACCGCACCACCCGGGGCTTGCAGGCCCTCATCAAACAGGCCATCACCCGCGGCGAAATCGACCCAAGCGTGGACGTGGAACTGGCCACCTTGATCATGGAAACCTGGAGCAATGCCATCAGCACCTACATATTGAACGAAGGCAGCAGGCAGAAGGACATCCTGAAATGGGTTCGTTCTGCCAAGGTTCAGGAACAAATCGACAAAATGTTGTATGTCATGGAATACGGGCTGCGCAAAACAGAATCCCAATTCATGGCAGGAAACTAACGGATGAAAAATGAATTACAACCTTGGCAATAAAACGATCATCGTGACTGGCGCAAACTCGGGCATTGGCAAGGCCGCGTCCATCCAGTTGGCAAAACTCGGCGCGCATGTGGTGATGATGTGCCGCAACAAGGAACGCGGCGAGGCGGCATTACAGGATGTGCGCAAAGAGGCCGGCAGCGAGCAGGTGGAATTGATTCTGGTGGATATGTCCTCACAGGAATCAGTTCGTCATGCTGTGAAAGTTTTTTTGGACAGTCACTCACGCCTGGATGTGCTCATCCACAACGCCGCCAATTTCGATCATCGTCAGACGAAGCCCGTCATCACCGCCGATGGCGTGGAAAATGTCTTTGCGACCAATCACGTCAACATCTCCCTGATGACTGACTTGTTGCTGGACGCGCTCAAGAAGAGCGCGCCGAGCCGCATCATCACCGTGGCCAGCAAGGGGCTGGTCACCTACCCGTTTTTGGATATCGAGTTCGACAACCTGAACGGTGAAAAGAAATTCTCGATGCAGCACGCCTACTATCATTCCAAACAGGCGCAGGTGATGTACACCTTTGACCTGGCGGAGCGATTGAAGGGCGCGGGCGTGACCGTCAACTGCGTGCGCGTGGGCAATGTCGCCATCCCCGATGCGCGCCTCGACCATCTGCCAAAGTGGATGTTGAAGATGTACGAGATGAAGCGCAAGTTCGCCCTCACGCCCGAAAAAATGGCAGAGACGTATGTCTGGCTCGCGGGCGATCCTGGTTTACAGGATGTCACCGGCGGATATTGGGATGCGCCCAACACGCCGGTCAAAGCGAATAAAAACGCCTATAATCATGAAACGCAAAAGCGTTTGTGGGTTGTCACGGAACAACTCATCCAGGAAAGGAAAACATCATGACCCTTTACCTGCGCCTCGCATGGCGCAATGTGTGGCGGCAGCGCCGCAGAACCCTGTTGATCGCCATCGGCATGGGTTTTATGATGGCCCTGCTGGTGTTCTACGACGGGCTGATCGGCGGATTCGAGCAGGCAATCTACGGCAATGCCATCCAGTTGCTGGGAGGCAACATCCAGGTTCATGCGCCGGGCTACAACGAGAAGGTCGGACGGAAACCGTTACTCCCGCTGGCCGACCCGGATGCCGTCGTGCAGGCAGCAGAGGCGCAACCGGAAGTGGTCGCCGTCTCGAAGCGCATCGTCACCGGCGGGCTGGTCACCAACCGCGAGGGCGCATTCGCTGTCTCGATCATCGGCATCGAACCGGAGAAGGAAAGCAAGATCACCCCGGTGGCGGACAATATCACCAGTGGACGCTACCTCAACGCGGACGACGGCGACTTGATCGTCATCGGCCAGGGGCTGGCGACCGCCATGGAAATTGGCGTTGGCGACCGCATCACGATGGTCGGCAACTCAAAGAGTGAGCAATCCCGCCAGCGCACGATGACCGTCGTGGGCATCTTCGATGTGGGCGTCCCGTCGGTGGAAAAGACCATGATCTATGTATCCCTGGCGGAAGCGCAGAGCCTGTTCGGGCTGAACAACGGTCAGGTAACCGAAGTGGTCGTTTCGCTGAAACAGATCGGGCAGGAGCCGGGCGTGGCGCGCGCCATTAACAAACAGTCGCCCGGCTACGAAGTGGACACCTGGGAAAACTCCTTCCCGGAACTCAAGCAGACCATGGAAATGAAAACCGGCATCATGGGCATGTTCGGCGTGTTCATGATCGGCATCGTCGGCATCGGCATCCTCAACCAGTTGATGATGGCGGTCTTTGAGCGCACGCGCGAGATTGGCGTCATCGGCGCGCTGGGAATGAAGCCGCACCAGATCACATGGGTCTTCCTGCTGGAAGGCATCCTCATCGGCTTGATAGGGGTGATCATGGGCGCTGCGCTGGGTACGTTGTTGAATGGATACTTCGGGGTCGTGGGCATGGACTACAGCCAGTTCACCGACCTGACCGAGTACACCGCCCTGATCAGCGGACGCATCTACACCAGCCTTGTGCCGATGGATGTGTTGAAACACGCCATCACGGTTGCGGTCATTTCCGCGCTGGCGGCATTATATCCATCCATCCAGGCATCGCAGCGCGAACCGGCAGAGGCGTTGCATTACGTGTGACCCTTCTCTTTCCTATTTCTTCTTTCTTCTTTTGCGAGTTTGGGAGAATGAAAGAAACCAACAAAGTGAGAATTCCATGATCAATTATTTCAAGATGGCTTATCGCAACCTGGGCAGGCACCGCCGCCGTTCGTTCCTTTCGGCGCTGGCGCTGGGTCTGGGGACAGCGTTATTGATGTTCATCGCCGCATTCTTTCAAGGCGAAATGCGCGGCGCCATGGAGACCACCCTGCGCCTTAACACCGGGCACCTCCAGGTACGGGACGCAGACTATGACCCCGACAAACTCAGCGTCGCCTGGGAGTATCTGATCGAGCACCCGCAGCAGGTTGCGGCGCAGATCGAAGCGCTGGGCCAGGTGGATGTGGCGACTCCCCGCCTGTTCGCCAG
>JBMOMS010000056.1:0-3001 GCA_049324895.1 Chloroflexota bacterium | reverse complement strand
TTGGCAACCTGCCCCTGCTCGGGCAGTACGGGCCGGCCATCCTGCTGATCCTGCTGGGGCTGTGGGTGCTGGGCAGCGGCCTGTTCCGCTCGTGGCGCGGCAAGCCCGGCGGTCTGTTTTATTATTTCGAGAATATCGGCAGCTACTCCGACTGGTTCATGTGGTTCCTGATCCCTGGCTTTGTCGGGGTCGGTTCCATCCTGGCGGGCTTGCTGGGCGATAATACGCGCCGCAACCTGCGCAGCGGACTCAACTCGATTGTGATCAGCGCCGTGCTGGTGCTGGTCTTCTCGTCCCTGTTTGGCAACCTGCCCCTGCTCGGGCAGTACGGGCCGGCCATCCTGCTGATCCTGCTGGGGCTGTGGGTGCTGGGCAGCGGCCTGTTCCGCTCGTGGCGCGGCAAGCCCGGCGACGGAGGCTTGAATGAATAGGTCCTCCCTCGGTTGGGGAGTGGTATTGCTTTTGTTGGGCGGCCTGATGCTGTTGAACGCGATGGGCCTGCGCCTGCCAAACGGCGCTTCGCCCATGTCCTTCTTCTGGCCGCTGGTGTTGATCCTCTTCGGCGGCTGGCTGATTCTGAGCGTGTTCACGCGTCCCAACCTCTCGGCGCAGCGGGATTCGGTGGGCCTGCAAGGCGCCAGCGAAGCCTCCCTGCGCATCAACCACGGCGCGGGCGAACTGCGCATCGGCAGCGGCGCGGGCGCGGATGAACTGGCCAATGGCGTCTTCTCGGGCGGCCTGGAACAGAACTCCCGATTAAACGGCAGCAGGCTCGAGGTCCGCGTGAACCCGCCGCAGCCGAGCTTCCCCTTCTTCTTCGGGCATTGGGATCGCTACGATTGGGACATGCGCCTGAATGCGAACATCCCGACCGCGCTGACCCTGCAAATGGGCGCAAACAAGGCCGAGGTTGATTTGCACGACCTGCGGCTGACCTCGCTCAAAGTGGAGACGGGCGCCAGCGAGACGCGCATCCGCCTGCCCGCACAGGGCCGACTGCGCGCCGACTTCAACCTGGGCGCCGCATCGTTGAAGCTGACCGTGCCCGAGGGTGTGTCCGCCCGCATCCGCGCGACGGTTGGGGCCGCCTCCCTGAGCGTGGATACCTCCCGCTTCCCGCGCACGGGCGACGTGTATCAGTCGCCCGATTTCGAGACGGCGGCCAACGCCATCGAGATGAAGATCGACGCGGGCGCGGCGGAGATCAAAGTGTCGTAAAAGAATCGGAGCGCGGACTTAAGTCCGCATTTCATACGAAAGGAACTCATCATGCTGAAACGTTTCGATCCCCGCATTGTGCTGGGTGCGGTGCTCCTGCTGGGCGGCGGCCTGCTGCTGGCCCAGACCCTGGGTTACCTCAAGAACGCCACGGACCTGTTCTGGGGTTCGATCTTTCTGGTTGCGGGCGTGGCTTTTCTCACCCTGTTGTTTGGCGGCCATTGGTGGGCGGGCTTCCCCGGCTTTCCCCTGGCGGCTCTGGGCGTAATCATCCTCCTGGGGGAACGCCTGGGCAACTTTGAAGGCGTGATTATTCTGGGCAGTGTGGCGGTCTCCTTCTGGGTCGTGTATGGGATGGATCGTTCGAACTGGTGGGCCTTGATCCCCGCAGGCGTGCTGACCACGCTGGCGGCCATCACCGTCATGCCCGAAGACATGGGCCTGTTTGGAAGCGGCACCGTATTCTTCCTCGGCCTGGCCTTGACCTTCGTGCTGGTGGCCTGGCTGGCGAAGGCGAACTGGGCCTACTATCCCGCCGCGGTGCTGGGCATCTTCGGCGTGTTGGCCGCGGCCTCGCTGGCAGATTGGGCCAACTACCTCTGGGCTGTGGCGCTGATCGTGGGCGGCGGGTTCCTGGTGTTCAGGGCCATAGCCAAACGGTAAAAGATTTCCACTTAAAATCAGGAGCGGATGCCATCTTGGCATCCGCTCTTTTGCTTATGTGCCCCAGCCAGGCAGGAATTTAAGCTTCAAGGAGTTTCCATCTTGATAAATGCCGAAATGTCCCCCAACGTGGGTCCAGGGGTCACCTGGCTCTGATAGTCGGACGGTTATGCTGGCCCAGTCGCCCGAGTAAGCGACAGGTTGAACGGAAAAGTTAATCCATGCTATGGCTTTAAATTCCTTTTTGGGACCCTGGATGATTGTTACCTCATCGATTCTGTAATCTGAGATGGTATCGGTCGGGATAACGCCTGTTTTGTGTTTCTGTAGCCACTGACTTACCAACAGTATGAACAACTCATCTTCGGTGTAGTTGATGGCATTTTTGCTTTCTATTTCGGCAAGGTCGCCTTGTCCGAAATCGCACGATTGAGGGGGCAATCCAGGGGCAGTCGGCGCTATATATTTACCTGATGGAGTCAAGGTAGACGATAACGGAGTGGATATGGAGGAGGCTGTGATTGTGACAGGGTTTGGGTATGGGGAAACAGTTACATTGGCTGCGCAGCCAACAAGCGCGAAAGAAAAGGCAACCAAAATCAGGTGGGAGAAGTAATGTATGCGGCGCATTTCGATTTCCTTGTTGTATGGTCATGCCAGGCTGGATAATCAGCAAACGGCTGGTTTATGTGCCCCAGCCAGGTAACATTCTTAGTTTCAGGGAATCTCCATCTTGATAAATACCAAAAACGGTTAACAAATGCTCCCAGGGATCAGTTGCGTCAGAAGCCCTTGTTATTAGTGAACTCCAGTTACCAGAGTGTTTACCAACGATCTGAATCGAATAATAGATCCACGCAACGGCTGTGAATTCTTTTTTGGGTCCTTGATCGATATCTATCTCATCGATCCTGTAATCCGAGATGGTATTGTTCGGGATGGCGCCTGTTTTGTATTTTTCCAGCCACTGGCTTACCAGCAGATCGAACAATTCTTCATCGGAATAGTTAAGCGCATCCTGGCTCGCAATTTCGGCAATATCTCCCTGGCCGAAGTCGCGCGCAAGCGTGGGCGGGTAATATCTGGTGGGTGTTGCTTGTATATATTTTCCAAATGGGAC
>JBMOMS010000055.1:0-22952 GCA_049324895.1 Chloroflexota bacterium | reverse complement strand
GGAAGACCCTGGCCCAAAAAGTTGGAAAAGTACATTATTTATTGTCCGTGAAAAAACTCATCCAGCACGGGCGCGAAGTTTTCGGGGATGTTCTTGCCCCAGGCATCGCCTTTTGCGTCGAAGGTACATTGGGCGATGGTCGCGCCGTTCTTCTGCACCTGCGCCAGGCGGTTTTCGGTGCGGCGACCCCTAAATCATCATTTCAAGTATGAAGCTGCTTGTTGGATAAAAATAACTATTGCATTACCAATTAAACCTGCAATTACTCCAAGAGCAAAAATACCCGGAAAATATTTCACCTTGGCGGCGAATGTCGGTTCTCCGGATAAAAGTTCCTTTGTACCTCCTGGAAGTAGTTGCCTAAACAACACGATAAAAGACCATATACCCGCCGAAAATTCAATCACGGCAAATAGTATTTGCCCCAAATTTCCCGGGACGGCGAAATAATAATGTTGATATTTTTCTGCACCAAGGAGTCCAATTTTACTACCTAGTATCCAAAGCGACAGCATTAACAATGCCAAGATAACAAGTTCAGCAATAATTCGGAAAATTCTCAGTAAAAATCTAAATTTAAGCATCATATTTCCTTATTCCTTATCGAAGCTAACCAAAATTACCCAACAGTGCTTTAACCAAAATCAGGCTATAGGAGCATTTTTGCTCCCGCTGGATTTGTAATCCTGGGGAGGTTGGATGTAGCGCAGGATGTCATCTTGCGCCACATCATTTATTGCCCGTGAAAAAACTCATCCAGCACAGGCGCGAAGTTTTCGGGGATATTTTCGCCCCAGGCATCGCCGTCCACGACATCGCCTGTGGGCTGGCCGTTCTCGTCCAGTTTGAAGTAGACAGGGATGGCCTCGAAGGACAGGCCTGGGTTGTCCCAGCCCCAATCGTCCGCATCCGCGCGGAGCAGGTACACACCCTGGATCGCGTCCATCATCAGCGGATTCTCCTGTTCCAGGCTTTCCTCGATGGCCTGGCAGGGCGGGCACCAGGTCGCGTCGAATTCGATGAAGAGGGCCAGGCCCAGGTCGCGGGCTTTTTGCGCATGACTGGCGATCTGTTCCTCCAGGTGTCCATCCGCCCGGTAGAGGCGGATGACAATATGCGCGGGCCGATCCGCCTGCGCTTCGGGAGTCGCGGAGGCAGGCTCGGTTGGGTCGGTCACGGGCGCCGTTGTGCGGGATGGGACGGTTGTGGGTTGGGTTGTTGGGACACTGGGCGTCCGCGCGGGGAAGAGGAAATTACAGGACAGAATTAACAGCGGGACGAGAATGATCCAGTATTTTTTCGACATGGGTATCCTCCCAAGGCATGAACGGTGAGCGTTATTGAACCAGTCCCTTTGCAGGGATGCGGATGGCAATGACCTTGTTCTCCACGGGCGCGCGGCAGCCCAGGTCGCTGCAAGTCATGTAGGTGACCAACACCTGCTGGTCGAGCCAGTCTTCGCCTTCGGGCAGCAGGACGGGCATGCTCAAGGTGATCGGCCCTTCGGGGTAGACCCGCAGTTCACTCGGACCCTCGAACGCCTCCTGTGCCGTCTGGCTTTCCAGCATTCCACCGACCTGCACCAGCAGCGAGTCGGCGGGCAGGCTGAGCAGGGTCGGGCGGCCCAGCCCATCCACGCCCGAGGTTGGGATGTCCTTGCTGTACAGGTGCAATCCCGCTTCGAGCGGGGTGAAGGTGGCGGTCAGGGTGTAGGTATCGTTTTCACTGCGATGCAGGGCGATGGACACTTCCACGTAGTTTTCGGTGACGGAGCCGAGGGGCAGGGTCGCCCCGAGCGGGAGCGCGCTCTCGGGTTGGCAGGCCGCCAGCACGGGCAGGAGGATCAATGCCAGGATGAGCAGGAGGTGAAATTTTCGGGTCATGCCGAAAAGTATACTAGAACTCTTGCAAAAGTCCCAGAGCGCTAACCACAGGCACAGGGGCACGGAGTTTTAATCGTTTTTCTCCGTGTTTCCGTGCCTCCGTGGTTCAAAAAGGTTTTTCACACGTTTCTCTTGTCACTTATGCAAGAGGTCTACTGTGTTTTTTTGAAATCCTGCCTGGAATTTTGCCTACTCTTTTCCCTCCTCCTGCCTGCTCCCGCTATTGATGAACATCACCGACCCGACGATGACTACCGAGGCCGCCAGGATGCGCAGCGATAATTCCTCGCCGGCGAAGAAGAAGCCCAGCAGAACCGCCACCAGCGGGTTGACGTAGGAGTGGGTGGACACCAGCGAAATCGGCGCGTGTTGCAGCAGCCAGACGTAGGAGACAAAGCCGATCATCGAACCGACGGTGGTCAGGTAGGCCAGCCCAAGCCAGGAACGGAACGTCACCTGCGCGAAATCGAAGCCCGCCAGTTCGCCCGTCGCCAGGCTGACGAAGAACAGCGGCAGGCAGCCCATGAGCATTTCCCCGCCTGTCATCATCAATGTGGATTTGGGCAGGTCGGCGGTTTTGCTGTAGATGGACCCGACCGCCCACAGCGAGGCCGCCGCCAGCAGGGCCGCGACTCCCAATGGGTCGAGGTGCATCCCGCCCGCGAGCTCGGATGGCCCCACCAGCAGGTAGATGCCGAGGAAGCCGACCAGCAGCCCGAGGATGACGCGCCCGCCGGGCCGGGACCCGCCCGGGCGCAGGGCTTCGGCCACCACCATGAATATGGGCGTGGCCCCGATAATCAACGCCGCCACCCCCGAGGGGATGGTCTGCTCGGCCCAGGTGACCAGGCCGTTGCCGCCTAACAGCAGCAGCAAGCCGATGATGAAGAGCGCGCCCCATTGTCTGCGGGTGGGCAGCGGGTCGCCTGCCAGCCGCCGCCAGGTCAACAGGATGAGGCCTGCGACCAGGAAACGCAGTCCCGCAAGGAAGAAGGGCGGCAGGGTCTCCACCGCAAAACGGATCGCGAGGTAGGTGGAACCCCATACAATGTAAAGCGCCAGTAAGGCGAGCCAGATTTTCGTTTTCATTTTTCTCCAGGTTACAAGGGAGTGCAGACGTTAGTCTGCACTCCGCCTATTACATTGCGGACTGTTGTACTTTTCCAAATCAATCGAACAATAAACCAGGTATTCGGTAGCGCAAGATTTATCTTGCGAGTGGAAGCGCCGCCGGGCCACACGCAACGTGAAGGTTGCGGTCCCCCCTCCATGTTTTTCATTGTTAGATTCAATTGTCAATCCACAAAAGTCCACGCTCCGATTTTGTGCTATGCCTGCGCCCGTGAGGCCTCCCACCCGAGCAGGGCCTTCTTGCGGGCGGGGCCGTAGCGGTAGTTGCCGAATCCGCCCAGCTTGCGCAGCACGCGATGGCACGGAATCAGCACCGCGATGGGATTGTGTCCGACTGCCGTACCGACCGCGCGCAGGGCCTTCGGCTTGCCGACCTGGGCGGCCACCTGCTCGTAGGTGGTTACGCTACCCGAGGGCACGTTGAGCAGGGCCTCCCACACCTTGAGCTGGAAATTCGTCCCGCGCAGGTACAGGTGCAGGGGTCGCTCTCCGCGCTGACTCAGATCGAAAATGGGAGCCACCCACGGGGCGGTGGCTTTTTTGTCCTCGATCATCTGTGCCGAGGCCCAATCCGCCACCAGGGCGTCGATGGCATCGCCTTCGCCCGTCTGCACGAAGCTCAGGTGACAGATGCCGCGCTCGGTCAGGCCGATCAGGCAGCGACCGAAGGGCGAGGGATGCAGCCCGTAACGAATGGTCAGTCCCGCGCCGCGCGACTTGTACTCGCCCGGCGAGACCGCCTCGGCGCTGACCATCAGGTCGTGCAGGCGGCCCAGGCTGGAGAGGCCCACCTGGTGGGTGGTGTCCAGCAGGTCCGCGGACTGCTGTAACAATTCGCGGGCGTGTTCCTTGGTCACGTATTGCAGGAAGCGCTTGGGGCTGACTCCCGCCCAACGGGTGAATAAGCGCTGGAAGTGGAACTCGCTCAGGCAAAGGCTGGCGGCTACTTCTTCCAGGCTGGGCTGCTCCTGGTAATGCGCGTCGAGGTATTGAATGGCCTGCTCGATGCGCTGGTAGTCTTCGGCAGATTGGGAGTAACGGGTGGCTGTCATGGGCAATTCCTTTCAGTTATACCTCCAATTGTACGGAGCGCGCAGCCGGCCCGCCACCCGATTCTTGCGGATTCAGGGTTCGATCTGTTCAGGCGGCTTGCATCATGAGAGACAGGGAAAAAATGGTAATCATGGTTCAGGGTGCCGATATGCCCAGACGACGTAGCCATTCCTGTCTTTTACAAATTGAGCTTCGTGGCGTTGATATAATACCCACGGTCACAAATTGCGCTTTCCCCTCTCTAAAAAAGCGCAATTTGTGACCGAGTGCGGTATAGCCGTCTTTTTCTTCACCGGCTTTGTAGAAATCATCCGTCCCTCTTGGATACATGACGTGCTGCACAATTTTACCGTTTTGGGTGAATACCAACAGCACGTAAGCCTCTGTCTGAAGGACAAAATAGTCAGAGGGAGACCAACTCTTTCCTAACTCTTCCTGAATTGTTGAGAGAGGAGTGTATGGGCCAAAAACATGCAGCTTGTCCCATGGAAACAAGTCCATTTTTGACAAGTCTATTGTGCTTGTTTGTCCGCTTCTATATAGGTCTGTTATTTCCGAGATCGCAAGCTGTAATTGCTCTCTTTGTTTTTCCTGCTCATTCTGCTCATATATGCTGTACGCGATATATGCCGACATAAGCAGCAGCATGGCCTGGGCTATTACAATAACCAACTTTCTATTGCCGGCTTTTTGAAGTGTGGTCATTTTATTACGGGCCTCCATCAACCATCCGAACTTATACGCACTCGGGTGAAAATTGCGCTTTTTTAGAAGATGGAATGCGCAATTTTCACCCGTGGGTATTATATATCGCTGGCATAGAATACCCACGAGTGCGGTATATTCCGCAGTCCTTATCCTCCGAACTTCATCCCCAGAATCCACAACAAGGCCATGCCGACCAGGATGGTCAGCAGCACGTTGCGGGTCTTCCAGGCCACGAGCGCCCCGCCCAGGCCGGCCAGCAGGCGGACATTGTGCAGGGACAGATCCAGGTGTCCTGCGGGATGAGTCAGCGCCGGGAAGACCAGCGCCGCCAATGCCGCTGCGGGGACGAAACGCAACGCGCGGCGCAGGGGGGCGGGCATTTCGATCTTCCCGAAAAGGTAGATGAACAGGAAGCGCAGCAGGAACGTGCCCAGCCCAATGGCCAGGAAAAGCAGCCAGGTGGAAACGGCGCTCATCGGGCATATTCCTTGCGGGTCGCCGACAGGCTTTCGGCCAGGTAGCCCGAGCCGATGCCCAGAACGACAGCCAATACCAGCCCGATATTGTAGGGCAGGCCCCTGGCCAAAACGGCCACGCTCCCACCTACCAGGGCGGCGGTCACAGTGGGACGGTCGTAGAGCGCGGCGAACATCAACGCCATGAAGCTGAGCGGGAAGGCAAAGTCGAAGCCCCAACTGGCGGGAACGAGCGCTCCCAGCCAGGCCCCAGCCGCGGCGCTGACCTGCCAGGCGCTCCATACCGTCAGGGCCGCGCCGAAGTAATACCAACGGTGGCTGACATTTTTATTTGCCACGAAGTGACTCGTGCTGATGCCGAAGGCCTGGTCCGACAACATGTAGGCCAGCAGGGCCTTTTGTCCCGTGGACAGTTTGTGCAGGTAGGGCGCCAGGGAGGCGCTGTACATCGTAAAGCGCAGGTTGATCACCCAGGCGGTCAGTGCCATGATGATCCACGGGCTGCCCGCGCCCATCAACTGATAGACCGCCAGTTGCGAGGCCCCCGCGAAGACAATCACCGACATGCCCATTGCCTCGAAAAAGGTCAGGCCGACGCTGACAGCCCCCACGCCGGAGATCATGGCGAACGGAATCACCCCGATCAGGATGGGCAGGGTTCCCCGTATTCCAGCAAGAAAGTCCTTGTGCATGTGCATGGTATTGGTTCAATGCGTCCTTTTCTGTGAGAGACTGCCAGAAGGCGGGCCGTAAAACAAGAGGCGGACTCGGGTGGGTCCGCCTCGCTCTTGTGAAGTGCGAAATTTCGATCCGCCCGCCTCAGGGCTGGTCGGACGGCGGCGCGGGCGGGAGGGCGTTCCTGTCGGCAGGTTGGGATAACGGGGCCGGCTGTCGGGCAGATGCGGCGGGCGGTTTCGACCCCAGCCACAGCCCCACCATGAGGGCAAGGATGCCGACGATCCCGCTGCAGATGAAGAGGCCGATCAAGTCGAGCGCGGGGGCATCCCCGCTGCGCAGTCCGCTGGCCGCCTGGATGGCCTTGAAGACATCCACGAAGAAATTATCCCGCGAGGGCTGCATCAGGATGAAGGGCCGGGCGGGATCGCCGATCAGCGGACTCAGCCGCCAGGTCATCTGCGCGCCGACGAAGCCGAACAGGACCACCCAGACCCGCAGCAGCACGCTGCCCAGTGAGCCGCCGGTCAATTCGTGATTTTTGTCCACCCAGGTGAAACCGCGCAGGACGTAATACAGCCCCGTCACGCCGCTGACGGCCACGAACAGCACCGCGATCAACTGAAAGAAGGCGTAGTTCGAGGAAGTCAACACAAAGAACAGCGTGACCGGCGACAGGCCTAGCAGCAGGAAGGCCGTGGTGCCGATGCCGCTCAGCACAACCACTCCGGCCTGCGCCACCGAGAACTGGACGTTCAACAGCGCCAGCGCAAAGAAATACAAGGCCGGCAGGGTGAAGGCCAGGGTCAGCAGGAACAGCAACGGAATCTTGACGGCCGTCGAGAGGGCCTGCATCCAACCGTGGGACAGGCCGGTGATGAACCCGTACATGAACAGGAAGACCACGATGGAGATGAAAAGCGAGCGGGCTTTCTCTCCCAGGTTCTCATTGCGCTGCACGCTTTCGTGAAACCCGCGCGGGTCCTTGAGAAATTGCGGAATGATGGTAAAGGCGTTTTTCATGTCACCTCTGTGGGGTGTCCATTTTCCCGTTCAGGCGTTCTTCCAGCCTGGCGACCCGTTCGCGCAGGCGGGCAACTTCCCGCTCCAGGGCGCCGCCGTCTTGCGCGGGCGCCTCAGGAACGAGCTGCGCGTCGATGATTGGGCTGGCAGGTCCGACGGTCGGGCCGATGTAATGGGCTGCTCCGTTGGTGTGAATGTTGGCCGATTGGGTGATGACATTTGCGCTGTCTGCCACGATGTTCGCGCCCCCTGCCGTGACGTGTGCCTGGCCCGCCTGGATGTGCGCCGGCTGAATTGGCAGCATCTCCAGACTGGGGATGTACACCTTTCCCGAATGCCCGCACTGGTCACAATGCACCAGAACCAACTTCCCTTCGGGGATGACGATGGAGGTCTTGGTCGCCTTGCATGTTTCGCAGGTGGCGTCGATCAGCCCGAACTTTTCCAGGATTTTATTCAGGGCATAGTCGCCCAGCTTGCTCAAGATCCAGCCACCAAAGACGGCAGCGCTCATGGACTTCGGTCTCCTGGTCCCGGGCGGGAGGGTGGCGGGTTGGCCTATCGACTGTTATAGAAGTTGACAAAGTACAGGATGAAATCGCCCAGGGTCGCAGCCAGGGCCAGGTAGAAACTGACCAGCAGGGCGGTATACTGCGATTTCCTGTTGGGGTTCTTTTCCCAGGTGATCAGGTCGTGAAAGTTGGCAATGTCGCGGGCGTGCTGGCGCAGCATGTCGGTCCTGTACTGGGGATGCCCGCGCAGGATGGACTTGATCCAATACCACAGGCCAACCACCAGCAGTGCAAGCGGTATTAAAAGGATGGCTGGAAGGTTCATGGCAATTCCCTTTCCCGTTCGTTCTCCAGGTTATTCCTTCATCTTTACATAGATCAGGATCGACCCGTCGATTTCCTGTGTGCGCATTTCGAAGGCGCCCTTCAGGTTGCGCACGAGGCGCGACAACTGTTTCTGCCCGTAGGTGCGCGGGTCGAAGCTGGGATCGAGCTGGTACAGGTTGGTGCCCATCACGTCCAGGCGCGCCCAGCCGTCTTCGCGCACGGCCATTTCGAAGGCCTGCTCCAGGATCGGCATCGGGTCAGCCTCGGCCTTTTCAGCCTCGATTTTTTCGACCTCGGATTTGTCGGACTTGGCGTGTTTGTCTTCACTCTTCTTTCTTGTGCTGGTGGCGGGACGCGGCTTCTTCTTTTCCGTCACCAGGTTTTCGGTGTAGACGAACACGTCGCAGGCGTTGACGAAGGGTTTGGGCGTCTTCTTCTCGCCCAGGCCCATCACGAAGATACCCGTCTCGCGGATGCGGGTAGCCAGGCGCGTGTAGTCGCTGTCGGAGGAAACCAGGCAGAAGCCCTCCACCACGCCCGAGTGCAGGATGTCCATGGCGTCGATGATCATGGCGCTGTCGGTGGCGTTCTTGCCCACAGTGTAGCGGAATTGTTGGATGGGTTGGAAGGCGTGGAAGTTGAGCGTTTCCTTCCACGAGTTCATGCTGGAGGTGGTCCAGTCCCCGTAAATGCGGCGGACGGTGACCTGCCCGTAGCGGGCGGCCTCCACCAGCATTTGGGCGAGCAGGCCCGCCTGGGCGTTGTCGCCGTCGATCAGCATGGCGATCTTGTGGCGTGGAAGGGAGGTAAGTTGTTCGTCAGTCATGCGTTGATTATACAACACATGCACGAATTCCCCCCAAACCGAAAATGCGCGGAGTGCGAACTTCAGTCCGCAAGGTTCAAGCGGACTAAGGTCTGCACTCCGATTTTTTGGACCGGCTTATTGGGCCGTTTCAGGCGTCTCGTAGAAATTGATCTCGGGGCTGAGCGTCTTCAGGAAGGCGATCAACTGCCTGATCTGGGTTTCGCTCAGGTTCAGGAACTCCAACTCGTTATGCCCCGCGGGCGCGGCGGGCGCCAGGCTGTAATGGCTCAGGACTTCCTCCAGGGTGGCGAACTGGCCCGCGTGCATGTATGGGGCGCGTTCCGCCACGCCGCGCAGGCTGGGAACTTTGAAGGCGCGCATCAATTCCTCGCCTTCGGCCAGCATGAAGCGCAGTTCATCGCAATCTTTGGGGGCGGCGTCGCTGTATGGGCTGAGGCAGTTGAATTCGTCGGCCAGCACCTGCTGTGCGCCCAGGGCGCGGCCCGTGTCCTCGGGCAGGCCTTCGGCGGCGGGGACGCCTGTGTTGTGGAAGCTGTTATCAGTCAACAGCGGCCCGTTATGGCAGCGGGTGCAGTTTCCGTGGCGGATGAAGACTTGCAGCCCCCCGATCTCATCCCAGGTCAGCGTGGTCTGCATGGCAAGATAATCATTCTCGACGACGGCCTGCACGTAGCGGTCGAAGCGCGTCTGGGTCGGCATGACTGTTCGCTCGTAAGCGGCAATGGCTTTGCCCATATTGGCGTAGATGCGCGTCACGGCTTCGCGGTCTTCAGGCGGCAATGCTTCCCAGGCAGCGGACACCTCTGGGTCCGCCACAGGACCTGCATTGGAGGGCAGACGCGAAAGGTCAGGCAGGGGGCCGAAGATGGCCTCATAGTCTGCGCGATAATACTCGGCGATCAGGTGCGCATACTGCGTGCGGTCCCCGCCATGCTCCACGGCGCTCTCCAACGGACCGAGCGCCTGCGCCCACTGGCTGTCTTTTCTGCCATCCCAGAACATCCATGGACTGTACGCTGTCCCTGCAATCGGCATGGTGCGGCGATTGGTGACGCCGACCCCCTCGCCCAGGGGCAGGCCATCCTGAAAGCCCTGGAAGGGCAGGTGACAGGTGGCGCAGGCCACCTCGCCGTTGCTGCTGAAACGCGTATCATAGAACAGCTCCTCGCCCAGGGCCGCCGCGCGCGGATCGTCACCGTAGCGGTTCGACGGGTCGGGCGGAAGCGGGGGCAGGCTGCCGAGCCACAAGCTGCGCAGGGTGGCGACTTCGGCCTCGCTCCAGAAGGTGCGCGGCCAAAGGTAATACAGGCCCGCGCCCAGAACAGCGAGTCCAAACGCAATCAACGCGTATCCATGCCAGGCACGGAAGTTCATCCACCCTCCAGGACGAGATTAAAGGTAACGTTGTCGCTCTGCCCGTCCGCGCGGATGTTGAACTTCACCTCCCACCAGCCGCCCATCTGGAACTTGAGGCCCTCGACCAGGTAGTCGCCGTTCCCAAGGTATTGTGTGACCTGCGGGCGGGTCGGCAGGCCGTGACCATGCTGCGGCATCCCGCCGTCCACGAGGATGACGGCATCTTCCACGATCTGGCCGTCGGTGGTTTCCACGTGCAAAGTCCACGTGTGCATCTGGTTGATCGAGATCGGGTCGAGGTTGCTGGTGAAGGAGACGCGATACAGGCCGCTATCGGTCGGCAGCTCGGTGGAGGTGTCCAGCTCACCGGGGGCGGCGTTGTTCATGTGCATTGGCATGGATTGGGACATCAGCGGATGCAGATAACGCGGGCCGATTACAGGCATCAACAGGATGAAACCGACAATTACCACCATGACGGTGATGGCGACGGTGCTTGCAATGATCACAGCTTGCTTTTTCATGCGGGTTCTCCAAATGTGGATAAATCAGGGTGAATTTAGTGGCATATTACCCAGTCACTGGAGCGGCGTCAACCACAAACTGAAAAGCTTTACTGAATCTTTATAATTGCTTTATGTCCTGTTCATTGCCCGCGCCTACCATCGGAAAGAAAGGTAAAATCCAGTCATGACAAAGATACTGGTCATCGATGACGAACCCTCCATTGTGAACCTGGTCAGCGCCTACCTGAAGCCCGAAGGCTACGAGGTGTATACCGCCCTGGATGGCCCCTCGGGCCTGAAAGCGGCGCGCGCCTACAAACCCGACCTGATCGTGCTGGATGTCATGCTGCCTGGCATGGACGGCATCGAACTGCTCTCCCGCCTGCGCCGCGAGTCGGAAGTGTACGTGATTCTGCTGACAGCCCGCACCGAGGAGACCGACAAGATCGTCGGCCTGTCCGTGGGCGCGGACGATTACGTCACCAAGCCATTCAGTCCGCGCGAGTTGACGGCGCGGGTCAAGGCGGCGCTGCGGCGCATCAAAGCGGGACCCGGCGCAGGGGGCGAGGGGGGCGTGCTCTCCTTTCGTCACCTGCGCATAGACATTGGGGCGCGGCAAGTCACAGTCGATGACCAACTGGTCGACCTGACTGCCATCGAGTTCGACCTGCTGCGAGCCCTGGCTGAAAATCATGGCCGCGTGCTGACCCGCGAGCAACTGCTCGAAAAAGTGTGGGGCGGAACTTATTTTGGCGAGATGCGCGTGGTGGATGTCCACCTGGGTCACGTGCGGCAGAAGCTGGGCGATGGCGGGTTGATCGCCACCGTGCGCGGCGTGGGCTATCGCTTCGAGGATGAAACCCTATGATGTGGATCCGCTCCCGCCTGGGCATTCGTTTGTTTCTTTCCTTCCTGACCGTTATTTTGATCGGCATGGCGGTGATCTTCCTGATTACGCGCTTTACGACCCCGCGCGCCTTCCAGAACCATTTGCTCTACATGGAGGAGCAGTTGGGCATGGGCGCGACAGGCCAGGGGCTGGGGCAGGGTCGCGGACCGGGGAACGGCCAGGGCAGCGGCATGATGGCTGATTTTTATCAAAACTTCCAGGCTTCATTCAACGAGTCGCTTTTGATCTCGGTGCTGGCGGCCTCCCTGGCAGCGGTGGGTGTCAGCATCCTGTTGAGTCGCAGCATCGTTGCGCCCCTGCGCGCCATGATGAGCGCCAGCCAGCGCATCGCCGAGGGCCATTACGATGAACGTGTGCAGGCCCGCGGCTCGGACGAGCTGGGACAACTGGCCCTGCGCTTCAACCAGATGGCCGAACAGTTGGAGCAGGTCGAGGCCATGCGCCGCCGCCTGATCGGCGATGTGACCCACGAACTGCGCACCCCGCTGACCGCCATCAAAGGCTCGATGGAAGGCCTGATCGACGGTGTGCTGCCTGCCACGCCTGAGACTTTTGAGCAGCTTCACCAGGAAGCCGACCGTCTTAGCCGTCTCGTGGATGACTTGCAGGAATTGAGCCGCGTGGAAGCGCGCGCCTACCCCCTGGATGTGCGCCCCGTGGATGTCGCCGCCCTGTTGGCGACCATCGCCAAGCGGCTGGGATTCCAGTTCGAGGACAAGGGCGTTGGCCTGACCTCGCACCTGCCCCCGTTACCCTTGCGAGTCCTGGCTGATGAGGACCGCATTGTGCAGGTGTTGACCAACCTGGCCGGCAACGCGCTGCAATATACGCCTGCCGGCGGGCAGGTGACTCTCAGCGCCCGGGCCGTGGATGGATTTGTGCAATTCTCGGTCGAGGATACCGGCCTGGGCATTCCCGCCGAGCACTTGGCGCACATCTTCGACCGCTTCTACCGCGTGGACAAGTCCCGGTCACGGGCGCGCGGCGGCTCGGGCATTGGCCTGACCATTGCAAAACACCTGGTCGAGGCGCACGGCGGCCGCATTTGGGCCGAGAGCGCGGGCGAGGGACAGGGCAGCACCTTCCACTTTACGCTGCCGGTCGGTCTGTAGGCCGGGCTTGCAGCCCGCCCCACAGGATGCAAGAGGTCCAATAAAAACGGGCGGCGGATGCCGCCCGTTTTTACTTATGGTTATGGGGTGATGGGTTTGATCACGCCGATGTCGCCCGGCACACCACCGACGATGTCCAGGTCGGTGCAGGACTGCCGGTCGATGCGGAGCAGCACCATTTCATTGGAGAGGCCGTCCACCTGGATGATTGTGTCCTGCTGGTAGGCCGAGTCGACTGTCAGCTTCAACGTGACCTGGTGCGCGACCGGCAGGCTGGGCACGCAGACCTGCTTGTCCGGGTGTTCGCGGTCCTCGTCCACGGCGCGCAGCAGCCCGCAGGCATTGGGCAGGTCGACTGTGCCGCTGTTCTTGAGGATCACGTAAGCGTTGGTCACTTCTCCCATGCCGTGGGTGATGTCGAAGCCGGTATTGCAGCCGATGATCTCGACCTGCATGGCTTGCACGGGAACGGCGGTAAAGGTCAGGCTGGGGGTGTCGGTCAAGGGCGGGAGTGTGGGAATCAGGGTCGGTGTGTCGGTGGGGGTGAGCGGGGTGATGGGGATGACGCCGGGCGTGGCCGAGGCGGTCAGGCTGGGCGCCAGGATGAGGGGTGTGGGCGAGAAAATGCCCGGCGTGCGGGAGGGGAACGGCGTCCAGGTGGAAATCGGCAGCGGGGTGACGTTCCACACGTCACAGGCTTGCAGGAGCAGGGTTAGCAGGATGAGGGGTAATACCTTTTTCATGAGAGCATCCTTTCCACGGTTGGCAGTCACATTCGATGATGTCTGCAAATCAATTGTATCCTGCCCTGGGCAGCCGGCAAGATGACATCCGGTGGAGGCGCTGTCCTCTAAATTCGCACTGGCGCCCGGAACAAAATCGGAAATTGCCCGCATTTTCCCCCTTGCATTTTCAGGGAGTTCATGTAAAATAAGCGCGTTCCTGCCACAGGGTGCCCCCCTCACCCTGTGGCAGGAGCATTTAACGAATGAAGGCAGGGATGTGTGGAATCAAAAAGCGGCAGTCGCCTGCCGCTTTTGCATTCCGCCTGGATTCAGGCCAGGGAAAATTTTTCTTCCAATTGCGCGTTCGATGGTTCCACCAGGATGGCGCCATCTGGAAAAACGATGGTGGGAACCGAACGGCTGCCGTGATTGACCTCTCTCACAAAGGCCGCTCCCCTGGCGTCGTCATCCACGTTCACGGTCAGGTGCTGAATTTGGTTGCGTTCGAAAAATATCCTGGCGCGCTTGCAATCCGGGCACCAATCCACGGAGTACATGACGATCTGCTGCGGTTTGAGTGTGTATAAATCTTCGGACATACCTGCCCTCCCGAGGCATTAGGTGGCGGAATTCTATCCCAACCCGGTGGCCTGTGACTTTACAAGCGCCCAACAATTTAATCGCCCGTCGGTGGGCTGGGGCGATGACCAGGTTCAGGCGCATAAATTTCACGCTGCGGTTTGCGTGGTCCCACAGATATTACAAAATCCTGTTGCGCTTTTGGGGTGAAAATGTTATTCTAACTCTATATCATTTAGTGTTTTGATTACAGGAAAACAGGTTTATTTTTTCCTTATGGATCATTCCCCGGAACAGGTGATGCGAATTGGAGTGGTGATGGCAGATGAGGCGCCTCATGCGGGCGGCTTGCTGGCTGTCTTGAATCGCGACCCGGGGAAAATTTTGGTCACGCGCGTGACCGACCTGGAGGGACTTTCCGCCCGGCCCGGCTCCGTCGAATTCGACCTGCTTGTGGCCGACCTGGCGTATCCCGGGCTGCGGGCTTTTCTGGAGACTGCCGACCCTGCGCTGCCAGTCCTCCTGCTGGTGGAGGGGGAATCCGAGGCCGAAGCCTTGTCCTGGCTCGAAGCCGGTCGAATTGCAGAGTACGCCCTGTTCGGCGCGGGGTTGTTGCCGCGCCTGCCCATCCTCATGCGCAAGATTCTGGCCTGTCACAGGGCGCAGGCGCAGGCCGGGGCGCGGAACCAGGCCCAGGTCCTGCAAGAGGCGGTGTACCAGATCGCCGAAGCGGCCGAGCAGGCCGATTCTCTGGATGGCATCCTGCCCGAAATCCACCGCATCATCGGGCGGGTGATGCCTGCCGATAATTTCTACATCGCCCTGTACGACCCCGAACGTCAGACCCTGAGTTTCCCCTATTTTGTGGATGAACAGGATCATTTAACCGAGACCGTCGTTCCGGTGGGCAATGGCTTGACCGAGTACGTGCTGCGCAGCGGCAGGTCCTTGTTGTGCGCCCAGGAGAGCCAGGAATCGATGGCCCTGAAGGGCGTGGTGGATGCTGTCGGTCCGTCTTCCTCCATCTGGCTGGGGACGCCGCTGCTGGTGGGCGGGATTCCCATTGGGGTGATGGTGGTCCAGCATTATCACGACCGTCACGCGTATGGCGAGGCCGAACAGCGCATGTTGGAATTTGTATCCTCGCAGGTGGCGATGGTGATCCACCGCAAACGCATCTACGAGGCCCTGCGCGCCAGCGAGGAGAGTTTTCGTGGTGTCTTCGAGAACGCCACGGTGGGCCTGGCCCGCACCACCCCCGATGGACAGATTTTGTTGGCGAACCAGGCCATGGTGCGCATGTTGGGCTTCGAGAGCCTGGAGGCCCTCAAGAGGCGCAACCTGCAGCAGGGCGGCTTTGCGCCCGGCTATTCCCGCGCGGATTTTATGGAGCGCATGAAGCGCGATGGCGAGGTGTATGGACTGGAGACCGGCTGGCTCAAGGCGGACGGCGCGACCATTTACGTGCGCGAAAGCGCCTGGGCGGCCCGCGATGAAAAGGGCGAGGTCCTGTTCTACGAGTCCGTGGTCGAGGATGTGACCGACCGCAAGCGGGCGGAAGCCGCGGTGTTGGAAAAGATTCAGGCCCTGCAATCGCTGGCGGATATCGACCGGGAAATCCTGGCGGCGGAGGATGCGCAGGCCATTTTGGAACTGGTGTGCGGACATGCCGCCAGGCTGGCTCGCGCGCCCAAAGCGGTCATTGTGGCCATGGAAAGGGAAACGCGCCATTTCGTTACAGCCACGCATGGTTTTGACGATGCAGAGCACCTCTTCGACGGATTTTCCGCGGCTGTGGAGGAGGGGCTGTTGGAGCACTGGAACGCGTACGTGTTCGACGAGATGCCCACTTCGCACGGGTTCATGTCCGGGACGGTGCGGCAGGAGAACCTCTGCGCCCTGGTGATGCAGCCGTTCCAGGTTTCCACCAAGTCTGTCGGCGCGCTGATCGTGTTCGATACGGTTCCCCGTCACTGGACGCAGGATGAGGTGCAACTGGTGCGCCTGTTGGCCGGGCAGGCGGCCCTGGTGTTGGAGAAGAACCGCCTCTTGAGCGAGGCCCGCCAGCGGGCCAATGAATTCTCCAACCTGTACCAGGTGGCGGTCGAAATCATGAGCCGCCGCGGCGTGGACGCAGTCCTGGAATTGATCGTGAACAAGGCGGCCGACTTCTATTGTGTTTCCAATGCTTTCATTTATCTTTACTACGCGGACCGGCAGGAGGTGGTGCTGTCTGTGGTATCCGGTATGGATTTGCCGTTGGGAACCACCCTGAAAATGGGAGAGGGGATGGCCGGTCGTGTGGCGGCCACCCTCCAGCCCCTGGTCGTGGAGAATTATAGTCAATGGGGGAACCGCGCGCTCGTGTACGATGTCCGCACCATTCGGGCGGTGCTGGAAGTGCCCATGTTGTATGGCGGAAGCCTGATCGGGGTGTTGGGCATCGAGACGGTCGACCCTGCCCGTCGTTTCAATGAAAACGATCAGCGCTCCCTGTCCCTGCTGGCCGAGCAGGCCACGTCTGCCATCGTCAACGCGCGCCTGTTCGCGGAGATCGGCGGGCGCAACCGCGAGTTGGACCGCCTGTCGCGGGCCTCGTCCATGCTGTTGGTTAGTGTTTCGAGCGACATTTCGACCCTGTGCCGTTCGATTGCCAATTTGCTGACCTCGGAGTTCAACAACTCGCACTGCGCCATCTGGCTGGTCAAAGAGGATGGACTGACCCTCGAACGGGCTGGCGTGGCCGGTCCCTACGTCGAAGTGATTCACCCGGCCTTGTTGACCGTCGAAGGGCCTGGCATCATTGCCAAGGGCATTCGCACCAAGGAGTCCATCCTCGTCAACGATGTTCATGCCGTCGAGGATTACATTGCAGGCTGGGAAAGCGCTTCCTCCGAGCTGGTTGTTCCGCTGCGGAGCGGGGAGCGGGTGCTGGGCGCCATCGATCTTCAGAATCACGCCCTGTCGGCCTACACCCTGGACGATGTGCGCCTGATCGAGTTGATCGCCTCCCAGGCGGCTTTGATGGTGGAGCACGTGCGCCTGTACCAGCAAACCGACGAACGCCTGCGCCAGTTGATGGTGCTGTCCAACATCGACGCGGCCATTGCCTCCAGCCTGGACTTGCAGGTGACGCTCAACATTCTCGTCTCGCAAATCTCCATGCACCTGCAAACCGATGCGGTCGACGTGATGCTGTTCAACCCGCACCTGCAAATGCTGGAATACGCCGCCGGCCGCGGCTTTCGGGGCAATGGCATTCGACGCGTGCCGCTGCTGTTGGGCGAAGACCAGGCCGGGCTGGCGGCGCTCGAGCGAACGGTGGTCATCGAATACGACCTGTTCTCGCCCCAAACGCCTATTCGCCACCCCGAGCGCATCGCCGGGGAGGATTTCGTTTCGATGTACGCCGTCCCGCTGGTGGCCAAGGGCCAGGTCAAAGGGGTGATGGAGTTGTTCTACCGCCACCTGGTGGAACCCTCGCCCGGCTGGGCGCATTTCCTGGAGATCCTGGCGCGCCAGGCGGCTGTGGCCGTGGAGGATGCCAGCCTGTTCAATGACATGCAGCGCTCCTTTACCGAGTTGGCCGTGGCCTACGACGCCGCCATCGAGGGCTGGGCGCGCGTCCTGCAAATGCGCCACCACGAGCCGGATGAACTGGCCCAACGATTGGCCACCCTGACCTTGGACATGGCGCATCGCATGGGCCTGCCGGAAGCCGAGATGTCCCACATTTACCGCGGGGTGCTCCTGCACGATATCGGCAAGCTGGATATACCGGATTCCATCCTGTTGAAGGCCGGGCCGCTGTCTGCCGACGAGTGGGAGGTGGTCCACGGCCACCCGGCCTATGCCTACGATTTTCTCAGCTCGATCTCCTACCTGCAGGCCGCCGTCGACATTCCCTTCTGCCATCACGAGCGCTGGGACGGCAAAGGCTATCCCAGGGGAGTGCAGGGCGCGGACATTCCCCTCGAAGCGCGCATCTTTGCGGTGGTCAAGGTGTGGACCGTTCTTCAGTACGAGCGCCCCTTCCGCGCGGCATACAGTCGCGAATATGCCACTGCCTACGTGCGTGAACAGGCGGGAACGGAATTCGATCCCCAGGTGGTGCAGGTCTTCCTGTCCATGCTCACGGAGCAGGACCTTCAGTAAGCAGGCCCCATACGACCGACAAAAACATCCCCGCGGTGGTTGCGGGGATGTTTTTCAAAAGAGGGACTTTATCGCGCCTTCTCGCGCGCGGCGCGTTCCAGGATCTTGAAGGCATAGGCCAAAACCGCAGCGGGATCTTCGAGCGGCCTCCCGTTTTCGAGCGCTTCCAGCATCCCCAGCAGGGAGCCGCGCACCCCGCTGGCGCGATGCGCCCAATGCGAATCGACCGAGATGCGCTCCAGGCGGTCGAGCAGCAGGCGGATGAGCTTGGGATTGGGAGTAAGGCGCGACATGGCGGCGTTATTTTATCGCAAATTTTTCGCGCGTCTTGCCCAAATGCGGGTTTTCCTGTATGCTTGAACCATGAAATGGGACTTGGACATGTATAAGACCTCAACCAAAAATGACTGCCAACATTTTGGCGGTCATATAATACCCACGGGTGAAAATTGCGCATTCCACCCTCTAAAAAAGCGCAATTTTCACCCGAGTGCGGTATAAAAGGTTCCATGTCGTATTTGGGAGAAGACGGAACTATGAAGACCCTAAAGGTTTCCCTGGCCATCGGTCAACTCGTTAGGCGGGAGGGTTTTGCCTGCCGTGACGAAGGTCAGCGGGCGAAACCTTTAGGGTCTCGGATGATGAAGGTCAACGCGCTGTGCGAGGTGGTCGAGCAGGGCGGCGCATCTCCCGCCCGTATCGAGACCCAGTCTGCTGCGGGGTAGGAATTGTTCCAAGCACGCCAATGGAAGGAGTAAACAATGACTCAAACCAGGAAAAACGCACCCACAGGTCTTGTTTTCGACCATATCGCCATCCGCCGCTTTATCGGGCTGATCGCCATCCTGCTCCCGTTGATTGTCGATGTGGCAGCCTGGGATTTCCTGCCCTCCATCAGCGCCTCCTATCACGCCGACCCGTCAGAATTCCCCTTCCTGCCTTACTTCCCCAGCCCGCGCAATATTTTTGTGGGCGCATTGTTTGTCATCGGGGCTTTCCTGATGAGCTACAAGGGACATCAGGTCAAACTTGCGCCCGAAAAAGCAGAGGCGTTCTGGCATAAGCTGGGCAAGGCGGCGGTCGCTTTTCGATGTTGGGAGCACGAACACGAGGAGGACATCGTGAGCTGGATCGGGGGCATTGCCGCCTGGGGCGTGGCGCTCTTCCCCACGGGAATACCGGTCGAATGTGTCGATAGCATTGCGTTCAGCCTCGAAATGGAACCCGCCCAACCATCCACGGTCATCCCGATCGTTCACCTGTTCTTTGCCGCCGTGTTGTTCCTGACCACTTCCTATTTCAGCCTGGTGGCCTTCAAACGCCGGGTCGACCAGAAGACCAGGCAGCGCGGCCCCGCGGGAGCCTGGTACGCGGACAGACTTCAGCACCGTCGCAGCATCTATACCCTGTCCGGCTGGACGACCCTGGCGCTCATTGCAGTCCTGGGCTTGCTGGCTTTGTTCTACCCCGAGGAAAGCGGAAAATGCCTGATCTATAACCAGACCTTCTGGGCGGAAACCGTCATGCTGGAACTGTTTGGGGCCGCCTGGTTCACCGCCAGCAAGCCAGGATTTCTGCGCGACCCCGGTGAAAGTGGATAGATTTGATTACAAGCGACCCAGCCAGGAGAATCCCATGCTTACCTTCATCCGCAATCACCCCTACTTTGTCGCCTTTATCATCGTATTTCTCATTCTGTTCTTCGTCGGCATCTTTGCCCTGGATGCTTCGTGGAGCGAGGCGCTGTTTGGCTCGGCCGCGCTTGCCGCAATTGGTGTGGTCGGCTATTGGTGGAAAGTGGAAGGCTTGGGGTAGGCCCTTCGCCTCACACCTCGACCTGCATGCTGCTCCCGCTTTCGTAGCGTTTCAGGCCCCGATAGAAGACCCACACCGAAAAGGCCGTCAGCAGCGCGGCGCTGCCCAACAATTCCAACAGCACCGGCCACGAAAAGGACTTGACGAATTCGGCGGGCAGCGACCCGATCAGCGAGGCGGGGATGATGGTCAGCAGGATGAACTTGGCCGCCCCGTCGAACAGGGCGCGCGGATACAGCGAGAAGGTCAGCAGGGCGCTCAGGGCCAGCTGGCTGATGGCGGTGGAGTTGCCCAGCCAGAAGGACAGGCTTTGCACCAGGGTCAGGAACGAGAGGAAGATCGCCACGCCCACAGCCACGCCGACCAGGAAACGCAGGAAGCCATCCACGCTGACGTAGCCCGAGAGGAAATAACTGCCCACGCCGTAGATCAGGTCACCCATGCCGCTGCCCAGGCTGCGCGATGCCAGCGCGTGGAGCAGCACCGGCCGCGGCAGGGATAAATAATAGTCCAGCCGCCCCAGGGAGATGATCTCGGACAGGGTGGTGAAATTACCGAAGAAGTAGGCGGCGACGCCCCAGGCCGTGGCCGCGACCCCGAACAGCAGCATCATATCCTGCAAGGTCCAGCCGCGCACCGAGTTGAACTTGTCGAAGTACAGCACCCAGAACATGAAGTAGGCCAGGTTGTTCAGCATCATGAAGACCACCTGCGTCAGGAACGCGGCGCGGTATTCCATGGCGCTTTGCAGGTTGGCCTTCCACAGGGCGGCGAGGAGTTGCAGGTTGCGCATCTTATCCTCCATTCACGGTCAGCGACTTGACGCTGCGTTGATAGGCCAGCGCCAGCACGCCCATCAGCACGCCGATCCACAGCCACTGCACGGCCAGGAATTGCCAGAAGGTGGCCAGGTCGGGTTTGACGAACAGGCGCGCGGGCGCGTACATCATGTATGCAAACGGCAGGGATTTGGCGACCGGTTGCAGCCAGAGTGGGAACATGTCCAGTGGGATCAACATGCCGCCCAGAACGAAGACTGCCTTCTGGTAGATCAGCTCGAACGAGTTGGTCTCCTCGACCAGGAAGGCCAGCAGTCCGATCAGCGACATCATGCAGAAGTGCAGCACCCAGGCGCCGAAGGCCAGCGTCAGGGCCATGGCCCAGCCCAGGGGCGGAGGGGGCGGTCCGACCAGCGCCCACACGGCAGGGATGCCGACCAGCAGGTTGAGGATCACGCGCACGCCGCCATCGCCCAGGCCGTGGAAGAAGTGGTAGCCGAGGAAGTTGTAGGGTTTGCTGAGGATGTAGGCCACCTCGCCAGTCTTGACCTGCTCGGAGATGACGCGGTTGACGCGCGGGCGTCCCAGTTCGATCACCTCGCACATCAACAGGTACCACAGCATGTTCGGGAAGGTCAGCCCGTTGATGGACTCGGTCCCTGCGGCGGCAAAGGTGGCGCGCCACAGCCCGGCGAAGATCAGCATGAAAACGATGATGCTGAAGGAACGCCCGAGGAAATCGCCCGGGTAGGCGAGCGAGTTGACGACCTGGGTGGTGAGGATCGACCAGTATTTTTTCATAGTTTTTGCTGTGTCACCCTGAGGGAGCGTGTTCTTTGCGACCGAAGGGTCTCGGTTTTACAGGAGAGACTCATTACAAAACGAGATTCTTCGTCGCCGCTATCGCGGCTCCTCAGAATGACACACACCTAATATGGCTTCAAATTGGCATTCGCCTCCAGCAGGAGACTTTGCAGTTTGTCCTTGTGCTTCAAATCTTCGGCGGAAACAACCCGCAGGGTCAGGCTGCGCAGGAAGTTGCGGACGTTGAAGTAGGCGCGGCTGCGGCCTTCGTCAGCCCAGGCCTGCTTCCAGCCGCCGGGGGTGGAGGGGGTCAGCGAGGCCAGCCAGCTTTGCACGGCGGCTTCGTCGAGCAGGTCGCGGTCGAGGGCGGTCAGCGCGGCGCGCACCAGACGGTCATCCTCGCCGTGGATGTAGATCCAGTTCGTGGAACTCACCAGTTTGGCCGACACCCCGTGGAGGAGTTTGAGCAGGTCTTCGGCATGCAGGTGCGGACTGCGCGCCAGCACGTACAGCAGGTCGGCGGTGTGCGCCAGGGCGTGGCCCCAGCCTTTCTCGCCGGTGTATCCGCGCGGGTCGGCCTCGGATTCGAGATAGGCCAGTCCGCGCGAGAGCAGGTTGTGGACTTCATCCCGATCCAGGAAGGGATGCTGGTTGTCGTGCTGGACGATCTCGGCCAGGCACAGCACCGAGAAGGCGCGCAGGAAGAGGCTGTCGTCCCCAACCTCGCCCAGGCCCTCGTTCAGGTTGGCGGACAGGCGCAGGATGTAGGAACGGAGCAATTCGGGCGGATACCGTCCCTGGTCGACCCAGTTGGCGAAGACTTCGTAGGCGATGCTGTCGCGCAGTTCGGGGTCGGGACTGCCTAAGTAGATGAACAGTTCCTCGGTCAGGGTGAAGATGTCCTGTCCCTCGGGCACGGCGAACTCGTTGTTGCAGATGTCGAACCAGAATTGTTTTTCCATGATGTGTTCCTTGGCATGTCATTGCGAGGGCGGTGTTTTTTCGCCCGAAGCAATCTCACAGAACATAGCGTAAAACTGGAAACAGGAGATTGCTTCGTCGGGAAATGCACCCTCCTCGCAAAGACATATTATGATGGATTGGCTTCCTGATAGATGCGGGCGATGACCTCTTCCAGCGGCGGGTCGGAGATGGTGATGTCGACCACGTCGCCGGCTTCGGTCAGGCGGGCGAGCACTTGCTGCACGGGGGTGCGCTGCGTGTCGAAGCGCAGCTTGACGCCGTAATGGCCGACCTTGAGCATCTCCACGCCATCGAGGTGGAAGTCACTGGATACCGTCTCGGCGTAGCGCACCTCGACCATTTTGCTGGACAGGTGCTTGCGTTTGAGGTTCGAGACCTTGTCCTCGTAGACGATCTGCCCGTGGTTGACAATGATGACGCGCTTGCACATGGCTTCCAGGTCGCCCGCGTCGTGCGAGGTGAGCAGCACGCCCACGCCCTCCTCCTGGTTCATGCGGCGGATGGCGTCGCGGATGTGCTGTTTGGCGACCACGTCCAGGCCGATGGACGGTTCGTCGAGCAGGAGCAGCTTGGGGCGGTGGAGCAGGGAGGCGGCCACCTCGCAGCGCAT
>JBMOMS010000054.1:0-23099 GCA_049324895.1 Chloroflexota bacterium | reverse complement strand
AATGGCCGTCTTCCTGGTTGCGGCGTTCAACCTGCCGTAACCGCCCCGCACTCTCATCCATCGCTGCTTTGGGAGCGGAGGGAAACCTCCGCTCCCATTTTTGTTAACCGACCTCACGCGCCTGCCCGTTTCTCCAGGGACTCCCGAAGTTCTACTTCGGGATAATGCGCAAGAATAACTTCGGGATAATGCGCAAGTAGAACTTGCGCACTCCCGAATCAAGGCAGGATATACCCTCCTCGCCTTGCAAATTTGCAAGGTGCTTTTCATCCAAATTTTAAGAAAGCCGCTATTGGACGGAAAAAATTCCTGTGCTATACTAGCTCAGTACCGGCATGGCGGGGTACTTTTTTTATGAAAATAGTATGCAAGCAGTTTCACAACACGCTACCATCTGGTCGACGGCGCAACGGCGCATGGCCGCACCCGCTTCCAGTGAATCAGCACGATTGCATCCACCCAGCCCAACTTGTTTTGTTTTGATGGTTCAATGCGAACTCGTCACCAAACCTGCAACGGTCCCTTCCCTTTTCTCCCTTTCCCAACCTGGTCTTCCGCGTCGGCTTCCTCCGATGCTGTATTCGTTTATCCATCCAAGAAGTCGGAAGATGATTCTTCGCGCATAAAAAGGAGGTGATGTGCCCGCCCCAATGTTCGGCTAGACCCCTGCTCGTCCAATCCAATGCAAGATAACTCTGAGGAGAATACTATCATGCACAAAACTACATGGCGAATTGCCAGCCTGATTACCGTGCTGGCGATGCTTATCAGCGCTGTTGGCGTTTCAGGCACTGCCTACGCCGCCCCGCGCGAAACCCACACCGCCGCCGCTTCCATGCCCAACGGCATGAAGCTCATCGAAGCCGCGAAAGTCGGCGTCAGTGAGCCCCTGAGCGCGCTCGGCAACCGGCCGATTGTGGCCGACCCGCCCAGCTACCTGAAGCAGAACCCGGAACGCCTGGTGCTGCCCAAGGCCGTCAGCAGCGATTCCAAGGCCGCTTTCACCCTGGACGCGGTGCTCCC
The DNA here is from genome assembly GCA_049324895.1 of Chloroflexota bacterium. GTDB lineage: Bacteria > Chloroflexota > Anaerolineae > Anaerolineales > Villigracilaceae > JACPVF01. The sequence goes on along the minus strand of JBMOMS010000054.1, from coordinate 22,076 downwards.
CAACAACATGCCCGCTACCGAAGCCAACTTCGAAGGCGTGAATAACGTCAGCGGCGTGCTGCCCCCCGACACCGACGGCGACATCGGTTACGATCCCGCCACCGGCAACAAGTACTACATCCAGTGGGTCAACCTGGCCCTCCAGATCTGGGATGTGACCAACCCGGCCGCCCCGGTGGCCATGCTGGCCAACCCGGTGCCCGGCAATGCCCTGTTCACCGGCCTGGGCGGCATCTGCGAAGCCAACAACGACGGCGACCCGATCACCCTCTTCGATCCCATCGCCAACCGCTGGTTCATCAGCCAGTTCGCGCTCGGCTTCCCGGATGACTTCCATCAATGCGTGGCGGTCTCGGCCTCGGGCGACCCGATGGGCGCCTGGTACCTGTACGACTTCATGACCAGCGACGTCATGATGAACGACTATCCCAAGTTCGGCGTCTGGCCCGACGGCTACTACATGAGCGTCAACCAGTTCGACGGCGCCACCTTCGACTGGGGCGGCGCTGGCGTGGCCGTCATGGAGCGCTCGCAGATGCTGCAAGGCCTGCCCGCCCGCATGATCTACATCGACCTCGGCGCGGAAACCCTCAATTACGGCGGCATCCTGCCCTCCGACCTCGATGGCCCCGCCCCGGCCTACGGCACCCCCAACTATTTCATGGAATGGGATGACAGCACCTGGCTCGGCGACCCCGCCGACACCCTGCGCATCTGGGAATTCCATACCGACTGGGTCACCCCGGCCAACACCACCTTCGGTGTGAATGCCTTCTTTGACCCGGATTACGAACTGGCCACCGCCGATGTCGACGTGTTACCCTGCGTCGGCGTCTCCCGCAACTGCATCGACCAGCCCGACACCACCCAGAACCTGGATGCGATCGGCGACCGCCTGATGTTCCGCCTGCAGTACCGTGACTTCGGCACCTACCAGACCCTGGTCACCAACCACACCGTCGATGACGGCGGTGGCTTGGGCCGCGCCGGCGTTCACTGGCTGGAACTGCGCGATACCGGCGCAGGCTGGGCCATCTACCAGGACGACGTGTTTGCCCCGGCCGACACCGAAAGCCGCTGGATGGGCTCGATTGCCATGGACGACTCCGGCAACATCGCCCTCGGCTACTCGGTCTCCAGCGACACGGTCTATCCGTCCATCCGCTACACCGGCCGCCTGACTGGCGACCCGCTCAACGACATGCCGCAGGGTGAAGGCACCATCATCGATGGTACCGGCTCCCAGACCCACAGCGCCGCGCGCTGGGGCGACTACAGCAAGATGAGCGTCGACCCCGAAGACGGCTGCACCTTCTGGTACACCCAGGAATACATGGAAACCACCAGCAGCGCTGGCTGGCAGACCCGCGTCGGCTCCTTCAAGTTCCCGAGCTGCACCGCCCTGCCCACCGGCACTCTGTCTGGCACCGTCACCGACGGCGTCAACCCGCTGGCCGGCGTCTCCATCGACGTGGACGCCACCTACCACACCGTCACCGACGCGAGCGGCAACTACGCGCTCGAACTGCCCGACGGCACCTATAGTGTGGTCGCCTCCAAGTACGGCTACACCTCCAGCACCGAGCCCGCCGTGGTGGTCACCGCTCCCGGTGTCACCGACCAGGACTTCACCCTGGCCATGGCCGACTCCAGCACCATCGACGGCACCGTGACCGACCTGGGCGGCGGCTGGCCGCTGTATGCCCGCATCGACATCGCCGGCTACCCCTACAGCCCGATCTACACCAACCCGGTCACCGGCGCCTACTCCGTCGAACTGGTGGATGGCCCCTACACCTTCACGGTTGTCCCGCTCAGCGGCGGTTACACCCCCAGCGGCACCCCGATCGTTGTGGCTGGCGACGCCACCCATGACTTCGCCCTGGAAGGGAACGCCACTTGTACGGCGCCCGGCTATACGGCTGGCGCAACCCTCTTCTCCGAGGGATTCGAAGGCACCTTCCCGCCCACCGACTGGACTCTCTACGAGACCGGCGGAGATCCCCTGGGCTGGAAGCAGGGCATGTCGGGAACAGCCGGCTCGACCGGCGGTCCTCACAGCGGCACCTACTTTGCCTTCCACAACGATGACTTTGCCACCGGCGCCAGCATCGAAAGCTGGATGGTCACCCCGCAATTCACCGTCCCGGCCGGCGGCACCTTCTCCTTCTGGCAGCGCGGCTATTGGGGCTCCTACTACACCTTCCACGCTGTGGCAATCACCACTGACGCCGATCCCGACCCGAACACCGCCGTCTACAATGGAGTGTGGGCCGGCAATACCGCCGAGGCCTGGTCGCAGACGGTCGTCGACCTGAGCGCCTATGCCGGACAGGATGTGTACGTGGCCTTCTACTATGAAGGCGACTTCTCGGATGAATGGTACGTGGACGATGTCTCTGTCCAGGGCGCCTGCCATCCCATTGCAGATACCGGCCTGGTCGTCGGTAACGTCTTCGACGCCAACACCGGCCTGACCATGCCCGTGGCCGACGTGGTCGATGCGTCCATGAACCATGCGCTCTTCGTGAACAACTCGGGCGACCCGGCTGAAGACGCCCCCCTGTACATCTACGCCGCCCCGGCCGGCGCGGTCGAACTGACCGCCAGCGCCCTGGGCTTCGCCAACGATGTTGAGAATCCCACCGTGGTAGCCGGCAGCACCATCCGCCAGGACTTCGCGCTGGGCTCGGGCTTCCTCACCGCCGATCCGGCCAGCCTGACCTTCGACGTCACGGTCTCCTACCCGACCGCTGACCTGCCGCTCGACCTGGATAACACCGGCTCGGCAGACGCGGGCTACCGCATCTTCGCCATCCCCGGCACCTTCAACGGCTACACTCCCACCGGGCCCTTTGCCGCGAACACCCGCCACGTCGGCCCCAAGAATCTCCAGGACATGATCGCAGAAATGCGCATCCCCTACGAGATGCCGACCGTGCCCACCCTGAACGCGGGCACCGTGCTCGACTCCTGGGATACCGGCCTGGCTTACCCGTGGGGCATCGCCTATGACACCGACGCCAATGAGGTGTGGGTGGGCAACATTGGCGCTGGCGGCGGCGACGACCTGAACTACGGCTTCCTGCCCGACGGCACCCCCACCGGCGACACCATCGACACCAGCTCCTGGCTGGGCGTCTTCGGCGGCGACATGGCCTACAACCCGTTCACCCAGACCATCTGGCAGGTGAACGTGGGCGGCGACAACTGCATCTACGAGATGGACCCGACTGCGTTGATCCCGACCGGCAACAAGATCTGCCCGCTCTTCGGCACCAGTGAGCGCGGCCTGGCCTTCGACCCGCTGACCAATACCTATTACGCCGGCTCCTGGAACGACGGCATCGTCAACCACTTCGCCCCGGATGGCACCATGCTCGCTTCCGTGGACGTGGGACTGCCCGTCGCCGGCCTGGCCTTCAACCCCTCCACCGGGCACCTGTTTGCGATCACCAGCAATGACGGTTCCCCGGACGTCTACGTGCTCGACACCAACACGCCCAATTACGACATCCTCGGCGCCTTCTACATCAAGGACGGCGCGACGTGGGCCGTCAACGGCGCCCAGGCCGGCCTCGAGATCGACTGCGACGGCAACCTGTGGATGGTCAACCAGTTGACCGGCGAGGTCATCAAGGCCGAGTCCGGTGAAACCGGCGTGTGCGATTGGGAAGCCTCCTGGCTGAGCGTCGATCCCGCCACCGGCACCGTAACCGCGGCCGGCAGCGATGCCCTCACCGCCAGTGTGGACGCCACCGGCATGCCCGGCGGCACCTACCACGGCTACCTGCGCATCGTGAACGACACCCCCTACGGCGACGAAGTCGTGCCCGTTACGATGAATGTCACCGTCTTCGAGGACGTTCCCGGCGACAACTGGGCCAACGACTTCATCGAGGCGCTCTACAACAACGGCATCGCCGGCGGTTGCAGCTCCACCCCGTTGAACTACTGCCCGAACGCCACCGTAACCCGCGCCCAGATGGCCATCTTCATCCTGGTGGCTGAACACGGCGCCGGCTACCTGCCCCCGGCTGCGACCGGCAATGTCTTCGATGATGTCGACCAGGGTGACTTCGCTGCGGCCTGGATCGAACAGCTGCACGCCGAAGGCATCAGCGCCGGCTGTGGCGACAACAACTTCTGCCCGAACGACATCATCACCCGCGCCGAAATGGCTGTCTTCATCCTGCGCGGCGTGCATGGTTCGGCCTACACTCCCCCGGCTGCCACCGGCGACTTCGATGACGTCCCCGCTGCTCACTGGGCTGCGGCCTGGATCGAACAGCTGGCCGACGACGGCATCACCGGCGGCTGCGGCGGCAACAACTACTGCCCGAACGCCCCCGTGACCCGCGCGCAGATGGCGGTCTTCATCGCCACCGCGTTCGGTTTGATCCCGTAAGTTCGACCCTGCTCTAAAAACAGGGACGGGCGTATGCCCGTCCCTGTTTTTTTGTGCCTGCTCCTCCCAGCCTTCAAGGGCGGCCATGACCAGGCCTTACAAAAAAGAAAACAACCGTCAAGCGCCCTCAACCGGGCTGCTATGCTATACTCCACGCATCCCCCCGCCCGGGGCAGTCGTGGGATGGGTGGGCTGGTTCAAATGGCAACCGCATGGCTGGCCGCGCAGGCCGGCTTCCACGCCAGGGAAAAACATTTGGGCGCATTTCATTTGAGTTGGAACAGGTGGTTGAGTAGGCGACGGGTTTCGATACGCCAAGAACGCTACTCAACCATCGTCGCCGTACCTGCACTTGCGCCAGGTGCAAGTGTCGAAACCACCGCTTTGGGGTCTCGATACGCAGCAAAAACCGCTGCTACTCGACCACCCTTGCGGGTTTCAACTGAGATGAAACGCACCCAAAACATTTGAGGCTCTTTGGGATTTCCCGTGATGCGCCCCAATATCTGGCGGTGCGCCGTAAGGTGGAATTAATTCCGCCCTGCATCTATTCCTGAAGAACCACATTTGAAAGAGGAGCTGCAAAACAACAAAAACCCGCACACGCCCAACCGTCCCGCCTTATTTTCATCACCACAGGAGAATGTCATGTCACGCAAGGTTATGCGACAACTGTTCACGCTTTTTGTCTTGAGCGGTTTGGTTCTGAGTCTGGTTGCGTCCATGCCGGACCCGGCCGCCGCTTCACCCTCCCAGTCGGCCCAGGCAGACGCTTCCATCCAGGTCGAAGAGGCGCTCACCCAACAGTTCCAGGAACAGGGCAGCGCCGGCTACCTGATCTACTTCCGCTCCGAGGCCGATTTGAGCGCCGCCGCAAAGATGGATTGGGACGAACGCGGCCAGTACGTCATGGAGACCCTGCAAAAGGCCGCCGAACGCAGCCAGGCCAGGGTCAAGGCCTACCTCGACTCCCAGGGCATCCAATACCAGTCCTTCTGGATCGACAACATCATCCTGGTCGATTCCTCCAGCCGGCAGGTCTTTAGCGGCCTGACGGCCTTCCCCGAAATCCAATCCCTGCGCGCCCGCCGCACCATGAGCCTGATCGAGCCGAAGGTCGAATCGACGCCCAAGGATCTGTTCGCCATCGAATCCAACATCACGCACGTCAACGCCGACGATGTATGGGCCTTGGGCTTCGAGGGGACGGGCGTGACCATCGCCAACGTCGACACCGGCGTGCGCTACACCCACCAGGCCGTCAACACCCAGTACCGCGGCAACCTGGGCGGCGGCACCTACGACCACAACTACAACTGGTTCGATCCCTATGGTGACCATCCCACCGCGCCCGCCGACGACAACGGTCACGGCACGCACACCATGGGCACCATGGTCGGCGACGACGGCAGCGCCAACCAGATCGGCATGGCCCCCAGCGCCGACTGGATCGCCTGCCGCGCCTGCAACACCAACAACTGCACCGACGCCGCCCTGTTGAGCTGCGCCCAGTTCATCGCCGCGCCCACCGACCTGACCGGCGCCAACCCCGACCCCGCCAAACGCCCGGTGGCCGTCAACAACTCGTGGGGCGACTGCGGCACCAGCTACGACAACTGGTACCAGGGCGTGGTGGATTCCTGGCATGCGGCCGGCATCCATCCCATCTTCTCCAACGGCAACGCCTCCAACTGCGGCTATTCCGCGCCTCCGGGCCTGAACACCGTGGGTAACCCGGCCCGCTACGGCAACGTGACCGGTGTCGGCTCCAGCGGCACCAGCAACGGCCAGTACGCCTCGCATTCCAACTGGGGCCCCACCGACAACCCCGACACCGTCAACCCCAGCCCCAATGATCCCTTCGGCGCGGCCCTCAAACCGCAGGTGATTGCCCCGGGCGTGTATATCCGCTCCAGCGTCAGTTCCGGCGACAGCAGCTACTCTTTCTACACAGGCACCTCGATGTCGGCCCCGCACGTGACCGGCTTGATCGCCCTGATGGTGCAGGCCGCGCCCTGCCTGGCCGGCGACTACGCCACGGTCGAGACCATCCTGGAAGAGACCGCCGTGCCGGTTCCCTACGCCTCGGGCGGCTCGCCCGCGCCCCCGGCCGGCAACGCCATCAACTACGCCACCGGCCACGGTGAGATCGACGCGCTGGCCGCCGTCAATATGGCGCTGAGCATGTGCGGCGAAAGCACCCTCTCCGGCCAGGTCACCGACAGCAGCACCGGCCTGCCGCTGGCCAATGTGCGTGTCGACGTGGTCGATCCCGGCACCAACCGCCACGTCAACACCGACACGAACGGCGCCTACTCGCTCAACTTGTTCGACGGAACCTACGAGGTCACCTTCAGCAAGTTCGGCTACATTTCGGAAACCTTCCCGGGTGTGGTCGTCGCCACCACCGCCACCCTGAATGCCTCCCTCGATCCCTCCCCGACCTACACCATCAGCGGCGTTGTGACGGATGCGACCACCGGCTGGCCGCTCTACGCCAGCATCCAGATCAGTGATTACGCCGGCGGAACGATCTACACCGACCCGCAGACCGGCGCCTACTCGGTCGACCTGATCGCCTGGGACTACACCTTCACGGTCAATGCCCTCAGTGGCGGCTACACGCAAGCTGGCATTCCCGTCACGGTCACGGGAAACGCCACCCAAAACATCCCCCTGACCGTGGACAGCGAGGCCTGCACTGCGCCCGGCTACATCGGCAGCGGATTCGTCCAGCGCTTCGAAAGCTGGCCGCCCAGCGGCTGGGCGATCGTGGATAACATTGCCGGCGGCGCGGGCCTGGACTGGAACACCAATACCGCCCACGGTGAAGGCAACTACACCGGCGGCAGCGGCATGGCCGCAGCCGTCAGCAGCGATAACGGCGAGAACATCGAATACGACACCGAACTGCGCTCCCCGCCCCTCGACCCCGCCTCCCTGTCGAACCTGACCCTGACCTACAAGGCCAATTACCAGGATTGGTCGAGCTTCGATGCCTTCGACCTGGACATCTCCAGCGACGGTGGGGCCAACTGGGTGAACATCAGCCACTGGACAACCGACCACGGCACGCTGCAAGACGAAGGGGAAACGGTCAACGTCGACCTGACCCCCTACGTCAGCGGCCCCTTCATGCTGCGCTGGCGTTACTATTCCACCGAAACCAACCCGTGGGACTGGTACGCCGAGGTCGATGACGTGCAGGTCGGCGTGGTGAACTGCGATCCCATCGCGAGCGGCGGCCTGGTGATCGGCTACGTCATCGACGCCACCAGCGGCCTGCCCCTCTCCAATGCGGATGTGGTCGACGGCGGCGGAAAGCACGCGCTCTTCATCGACAACTCGGCGGACGCCAGCCAGCCGCACCCGATCTACTTCCTCGGCGAACCGGCCGGTCCCGTCAGCCTGACCGCCAGCGCCCCGAGCCACGGCACCAGCCTCCAGTCGCCCACCGTGATCGCCGGCGGCGTGGTACGCCAGGACTTCAACCTGGGCACGCCCCCCGGCGTGACATCCATCGCCCGCGCCGGGAGCAACCCGACCAACGCCGCCAGCGTGGATTTCACCGCCACCTTCTCTGAAACGGTCACAGGCGTGGACACGGGTGACTTCACCCCAACCCCAGACGGAGGGTTGACAGGCCCCAGCGTTACCACCGTCACCCCGGTCAGTGGCAGCGTCTATACCGTCAGTGTCGCCACGGGAACGGGCAGCGGCAGCCTGCGCCTGGACATTCCCACATCCCCATCCATCAACGACCTGGATGGGAATCCCCTGAGCGGCCCCTACACCAGCGGTGAAAGCTACACCCTGGACAGGACCGCCCCCACGGTCCTCTCCAGCTCGCGTGTGGGCGCCAGCCCGACCAACGCCGCCAGCGTGACCTTCACGGTCATCTTCTCCGAAACCGTCAGCGGCGTGGATACGGGCGACTTTACGCCCAGCATGGACGGGGGTGTGACGGGCGCAAGCGTGACCACCGTCACCCCGGTCAACGGCACCACTTATACGGTCGCCGTCAATACCGGCACGGGCAGCGGCACGTTGCGCCTGGATGTCCCGGCCGGTGTATCCATCACCGACGCGGCCGGCAACGGCCTGGGCAGCCTGCCCTACACCGGCGGGCAGTCCTACACGCTCGACAAGACCGCCCCCACGGTCACTTCCATCACGCGCGCCGACGCGAACCCGACCGACGCCGCCAGCGTGAACTTCACCGTCACCTTCTCTGAAACGGTCACAGGCGTGGGCGCGGCGGACTTCAGCCCGAGCATGGGCGGAAACGTGAGCGGCGCAACCGTCGCAACCGTCACCCCGGTCAGCGGCACAATCTATACCGTCGCGGTCAACACCGGCATCGGCAACGGCAGCCTGGGCCTGAACGTTCCCGTCACGGCAGCCATCAACGACGCGGTCGGCAATGCCCTGGGCGGCCTGCCCTACAGCGGCGGCGAAAGCTACACCATCGACAAGGGCGCCATCTTCGACGATGTGCCCGAGAGCCACTGGGCCAGGGACTTCATCGAACGCCTGTACAACTACGGCGTGACCGGCGGCTGCGGCGGCAGCAACTACTGCCCGGACGGCAACATCACCCGCGCCCAGATGGCGGTCTTCATCCTGCGCGCCAAATACGGCGACGCCTACACGCCCCCGGCAGCAACCGGTCTGGTCTTCGACGATGTGGCCCAGGACAGCTTTGCGGCAGCCTACATCGAAGCCCTGGTCGACGAAGGCATCACCGCCGGCTGTGGCGGCGGCGACTACTGCCCCAATGCCTATATCACCCGCGCCGAGATGGCCGTCTTCATCCTGCGCGCCATGTACGGGACCGGCTATACGCCCAACCCGGCCAGCGGCGCGGTCTTCAATGACGTGGGCGTCAACGACTTTGCGGCCGCCTGGATCGAAGCCCTGAACGCCGAAGGCATCACCGGCGGCTGCGGCGGCGGCAACTACTGCCCTGGCGGCTACGTGACCCGCGCCGAAATGGCGGTCTTCCTGGTCGCGGCTTTCAACATCCCCTAGTACCGTTGCAGCGCAATTTTGCAAATTGCGCCTGCCAACACAAAAAAGCAGGACGGGAGTTTCCCGTCCTGCTTTTTTGATTTCCGTCGGTCAGGCCCAGTTTCGCGCGCCCGCCAGGAAGGATTTGCCGCTCATCGGCTTTTTGCCCGGCGGCTGCACCTCATCCAGCACGAGCAGCCCCTCGCCGCACCCAACCGCAGGCTGGCCCCGCCAAACCAGCGTTTGCCCGGCCGGAGCCGCTTCCGCCTCCGCGTGGGCGCGATGGACTTTCAGCACCCCGCCGTCCCGTTCGAAGAATGTGCCCGGCCACGGATGAAAGGCGCGCACACGGCGCGCCAATTCCGCGGCGGGGCGGGTGAAATCGAGCAGGCCGTCCTCTTTTTTCAGCATCGGCGCGTAGGTCATGCCCTGCTCGGGCTGCGGCACAGGGACAAGTTCCCCACTGAGATAGGCGGGCAGGGTCTCGATCAACAACTCCGCTCCCAGCGCCGACATGGCCTCGAAAACGGAACCCGCCGTATCGTCCACGCCGATCTTGAGGCGGCGCTGACTCAGCATGGGGCCGGTATCCAGCCCGGGGTCCATCTTCATAATGGTCACGCCGGTCTCCTCATCCCCGGCCAGAATGGCGGCGTTGATCGGCGCGGCCCCCCGCCAGCGCGGCAGCAGCGAGGCATGCACGTTGATGCAGCCGAAGCGCGGCAGGTCGAGCACTTCGGGTTTGAGGATCTGCCCGAAGGCGGCCACCACGATCAGTTCGGGCGCCCAAACGCGGAGCTGGTACATCGCCTCGGGCAGGCGCAGTTTGAGCGGCTGGATGCAAGGCAGGCCCAGTTCCTGCGCCAGGGTTTTGACCGGCGGCGGCTTGAGTTCGCGGCCGCGCCCGGCCTCGCGGTCGGGCTGGGTGACGACGCCCACCACATCGTACTGCCGCGCCAGGGCGCGCAGCGTGGCCAGGGAAAAATCGGGAGAACCCATGAAGACGACTTTGGTTTGCATGACGCGATTGTAGCACAACGCAACAATAGTACCAGTGGGGAGGGCGGGCCGGTTGCTTTTTGGGGGGAATGGCTGTAAAATACTTGAAACCAATAAATAAGATCATTCAGAGGAGATTAAAATGTCGAACGAAAACATGAACATGGGCCTGACCAGCGACGATAAGCTGTGGGCCGCGCTCGGGTACGTTTTCCCGATCATTGCCGTTATCGTGCTTTTCATGGAAGACAAGAAGGCCCGCCCGTACATCAAGTTCAACGCCGTGCAATCCATTGTTGCCACGGTTGCGCTCACCATCATCGCCACGGTTACCCTGGGCTGCGGCAGCATCCTCTTCTTCGTCATGTTATGGTGGGCCTACCAGGCGTACCAGGGCCAGGACGTGAAGATCCCGATGATCAGCGACTTCATCAAGAATCAGGGCTGGGCCTAGTCCATTCCCTCTGTATTCACAGCCCGCGGAAAATCCGCGGGCTTTTTTTATTTGGTGGTACACTCGCAGCACAGGAGAATTGCCATGAACGAATCCACCTCTTACACACCGCCCGCGCCCCTCTCCGAATCGGAGGAGCGCCAATGGGCCATGTTTGCCCATTTGAGCATCCTGCTCAACCTCGTCACCGGACTATTGGGGGTGGCCGCCCCCCTGGTCATCTACGTGCTCTACAAGGACCGCTCCCGCTACGTGGCCTATCACGCCCTGCAATCCCTGGTCTTCCAGCTGGTCTTCTGGGTCGGCGGCGGTTTCATCATTGGGGTCGCCTGGGCGATCTCGGGCATTTTGAGCAGCGTGATCATCGGCCTGCTGTGCATGCCCTTTGCCTGCATCCTCTCGCTGGAACCGCTGGCCGCGTTGGGCTACGGCATCTACGGCGGCGTGGAAACCAGCCAGGGCAGGGATTTCAAGTACTGGCTGATCGGCGATTGGGTGCGCGGCACGTACACCAGCTAACCCTCAAGATTCCATCCCCAGGAGCCTGCCGGCGCGCAGGCTCTTTTGTTTGCAACCTGTCCCGCGCTCCTTCGTTATATTCCACAGACAAAGGAGCAAATCATGAACCAAACCCAAAGACCCACTCTCGTCACCATCATCGCAGCGATGACCCTCGCCAGCGGCATCGTCAACGTGTTCTGGGGCGCAATCGCCTCGCAGGGCGCGCTGGCCAGCGTGGTCGGATTCGTCTGCGTCCCCTTTACCATCCTGCCGACCGTGCTGGGCATCTTCGAAATCCTGTACGCCGCCAAATTATTCGGCGCGCCGGGCCAGGCCGCGCGTCCCTCCACAAGTATCGCCGCCTTCGAGATTGCCACCATCCTGGCAGGCAACGCCTTTTCGATGGTGGTCGGCATCCTGGCGCTGGTCTTCTACAACGATCTGGCGGTGAAGGGATATTTCGACGGGATGACCGCGCCCGGGCCTGCCCCCGTCGAACCCGCCCCGTCGCAGCCCGAAGATTGACCCGCATCGCAGGGCAATTTCAAGTTGGGGAGCTTTGTCCTCTTGACGCCCGCCCCGCTCGCCCGTAGAATGGATTTATATAATACCCACGAGTGAAAATAGCGCTTTCCATCCTCTACAAAAGAAACGCACTTTTCACCCGAATGCGGTACAAACGAACGGCACGCAGGGAAGAGACTCGAAGGCAGCGGTCGCGAACTTTGCCGCAGCCAACAGAGCGCCGAAGGTGCAAGCCTGGAAACAGCGAACCCAGGTGAATCTCTCAGGCAAAAGGACCCTGCCCCGCAGAACTCTGGAAAGTCCCACACGGGCACCGACGGTGTAAAGTTTGGTCCGATAGTCAGGTAGTCTGATAGTCAAGTAGTCAAATAGTCAAAATCAACCGACTATAAGACCACGAGACTCCAAGACGATAAGACCGATGACTAACAGACTGCACTAATCTCTCAGGTCCAGTGACAGAGGCGCACGATTAATCCCGTGCGCCTTTTTGATTCTCGCCAAACCAAATTCAATTGAGGAGTCACACATGAACACCCCCGCCAGCCTGAAATACACCCAGTCCGATGAATGGTTCGACCCCGCCACGGGCAGCCTGGGCATCACCGATTACGCCCAAAGCCAGCTCTCCGACATCGTCTTCGTCGAGTTGCTGGTCGAAGTCGGCGAAGAGATCGCCGCGGGCAGGCCCATCGCCTCGGTCGAATCCGTCAAGGCCTCCGCTGAGATCTACGCCGCCGCCGGCGGCAAGGTCGTGGAAGTCAACAGCGCCCTGGCCGACAAACCTGACACGCTCAACAGCGACCCCTTCGGCGCAGGCTGGATGGTCAAACTGGAAGGCGCAACGGAAGGCGACCTGATGGACGCCGCCGCCTATATCGCCTACTGCGACGGACGCGCGCACTAGTCACGATGTCGTTGCGAGACGAGAAGCGGCGAAGCAACCTCCTCGTAACAGGGGATTGCTTCGTCGGGAAGATCGCCCTCCTCGCAATGACGTGGAGACAATCATGACCTATATCCCGATCTCCCCCCGGGAACGGGACGCGATGCTGGCAGCCGTCGGCGTCAAAACGCTGGACGACCTCTTCGAGGCCATCCCCGCCAAACATCGCTTCCCCACCCTGAACCTGCCCCCCGCGCTGACCGAGATGGAAGCCGCCGCCGAACTGGCGGGCATCGCCGGCGCCAACGAACACGCGCGCGGCGACCTGGTTTCCTTCCTCGGTGCGGGCATGTACAACCACTACATCCCCGCGGTGATCGACCACATGCTGCGGCGCGGCGAGTTCTACACCGCCTACACGCCCTACCAGCCCGAGATCTCGCAGGGCACGCTGCAGGCCATCTTCGAGTACCAGTCGCTCATCACCGCCCTGACGGGCATGGAAGTCTCGAACGCCTCGCATTACGACGGCGCCACTGCCACCGCCGAAGCCGTCAACCTGGCCTTCGCCCAGTTCCGCGGCAAGCGCAAAAAAGTGGTGGTCTCCCCCACCGTCCACCCGCAGTATCGCGCTGTGCTGCGCACCTACACCCAGGGCATGGAATTGGAAGTGGCAGGCGATGACCCCAACGCCGACCTGGACTTCGATCCCGCCGAACTGGCGGGCCTGATCGACGACGGCACCATGCTGGTGGTCGTGCAGTACCCCGATTTCTTCGGGCGCGTCTACGATTACACCGGGCTGATCGAAACCGCCCACGGCAAGGGCGCGCTGGTTTGCGTGGTGGCCAACCCCACCGCGCTGGCGCTCTTCAAGACGCCCGGCGCAATGGGCGCGGACATCGTTGTCGGCGAGGGACAGCCGCTGGGCATCCCGATGTGGTACGGCGGCCCCAGCCTGGGCTTCTTTGCCACGCGCAAGCCCTTCGTCCACAAGATGGCGGGACGCCTGGTCGGCGAGACCGTCGACTCGCGCGGACAGCGCGCCTACGTCCTGACCCTGACCGCCCGCGAACAGCACATCAAACGCGAGCGCGCCACCTCCAACATCTGCACCAACCAGGGATTGCTGGCGCTGGCCTCGGCCATTTATATGAGCGTGCTGGGCAAGAGCGGCATGAGACAGGTGGCCGAGTTGTGTTACCACAAGGCGCATTATGCCGCCGAACAACTCAGCAAGATCGATGGCATGGGCCTGTGCTTTAGCGAACCCTATTTCCATGAGTTTGCCCTGTGCGTCAACCGCCCCGTGGAGGAGGTCAACGCGCACCTGCTCGATCACGGCATCCTGGGCGGCTACGATCTGGGCCAGGATTATCCCGCGCTCAAGGATCACATGCTGGTCGCCGTCACCGAAATGAACAGCAAGGAAGAGATCGATGCGCTGGTCGAAATCCTCGCGGAGGTGAGCCATGACTAACGTTTCGACTACGGGACAGACGAACACTGTCCCTCCGCTCAACACGGCGAAAGTTGTTGAACCGACCCTCTTCGAGTTGTCCTCGCCCGGCCGCGTCGGCGTGACCTTCCCCGCCCCCGACGTGCCCCTCGCCGACCTGCCGACCGACCTGCTGCGAGAAGACCTGCCCCTGCCCGAGCTGGCCGAGGTGGACGTGGTGCGCCATTACATGCACCTCAGCAAGTTCAACTACAGCGTGGACAGCGGCTTCTATCCGCTGGGTTCATGCACGATGAAGTACAACCCCAAGATCAACGAAGATACCTGCCGCCTGCCTGGTTTCCTCTTCACCCATCCGTTGCAGCCCATCGAGACCGTGCAGGGCAACCTGGCGTTGATGTACCAGATGCAGGAATGGCTGAAGGAGATCAGCGGCTTCGCGGGCGTCACGCTCCAACCTGCGGCGGGCGCGCATGGCGAGTTCACAGGCGTGCTGATGATGCGCGCCTATCACAAGGCCCGCGGCGACCACAAGCGCACCAAAATGCTCATCCCCGACGCGGCGCACGGCACCAATCCCGCCTCGGTGGGCATGTTGGGCATGAGCGTGGCCACCATCCCCTCGGATGCGCGCGGCAACGTCGACCTGGAAAAGCTCAAGGCCGCCTGCGACGATACCGTGGTGGGCATGATGCTGACCAACCCGAACACGCTCGGCCTGTTCGACGAACACATCGAAGAGGTCATCAAGCTGGTCAAGGACTGCGGCGGCCTGATGTACGGCGACGGCGCCAACCTCAACGCCCTGCTGGGCATCGTCCGCCCGGGCGACCTGGGTTTCGACGTGATGCACTTCAACCTGCACAAGACCTTCGCCGTGCCGCACGGCGGCGGCGGACCCGGCTCGGGCCCCGTGGGCGTCTCCCAGCGCCTGCTCGATTTCCTGCCCGAACCGCTGGTGGGCATCCTCGAAGAGGCCGAAGGCGACCTGGCCCCGTTGTACGGTTTCGTCAAACCGTCCCAATCCATCGGCCGCATGAAGGCCTTCCACGGACATTTCGGCGGCGGCCTGGTGCGCGCCTACACCTACATCGCCATGCACGGCCCCGACGGCTTGAAGGACATCGCCCAGTACGCGGTGCTCAACGCCAACTACCTGCTGGCGCGCCTGCGCGATACCTACCGTGTCCCGTTCGACCGCATCTGTATGCACGAGTTCGTGGCTGAGGGGCAGTTCGCGGGCAGCAATGTGCGCGCGCTGGACATCGCCAAACGCCTGATGGATTACGACTTCCATCCGCCGACGAACTACTTCCCGCTCATCGTCCACGAAGCGCTGATGATCGAGCCGACCGAGACCGAGAACAAGGACACGCTGGACGCCTTCGCCGACGCGCTGCTCAAGATCGCGGAGGAGGCCAAGTCCCAGCCCGAGCTGCTGCACGAAGCGCCGCATAACACGCCGTTTGGCCGCATGGATGAGGTCAAGGCTGCGCGTGAGCTGGTGCTATGCTGCTGGCTGCCGGAGAATTATAGCGAGTAGGAAGTAGAGAGTAGAGAGTAGAGAGTTGTGAACAAAAAGCCCCGCGGGTGAAAGCCTGCGGGGCTTTTTTTATGATGCCAGCACTGGCTTTGGGATCAGCGGCTTGCAAACCATCGGCGGGCATGAAAAAAGACCTCCGAGCTTTTTTATTCGGAGGTCTTCGATGTCAGGTTATTTCGGCGTCCAGAGGATGATATTGGTCATTTCACAGCGCGTCCCGTAGCCGCTGTTTCCGCCCGAGAGAAGCGAGAGGGCGAACCTGCCCAGCGCGTCCTGGTCAGAAGGCAGGATGTAGTGAACGAACACATCATTGACCAATACGTACAGGTTGTTGTTCCACACGGCAGCGGCAAAATCGGCCTCGGCGGGCTTGGGGATGGCCGGGAATCGGCCGCTGTCGTTTGCGGCTCCCATACGTTTGGCGGTGGTATCCGTCCCCTGGGCAAACACGAGGTTTGCCTGGTCGAGAAAGACTGCGTAATGCGCTCCGTCATCCTTGATGCCAAAGCCGATGCCGCAGCCTGAGACATCGGGGGTAGAACTGTACGAGTCCCATTTGAAGTGTGCGCTGAAGACGAAGTTCCCGTATTCTGCCTGCGCCTCCTCGGCGAAACCCCACTTGTAATACCATCCCTTCTGCGCCATGGTCTTTTCGAAGTCTGGGATGGAAACCTGCTGGCCTTCGGTGGTGTCGATGTAGCCCTTTTCCTTGAATTTTTCCAGCAAGGCGGGGAAATCCACCGTGGTTTGGACGACCTGCTCGGTCTTTGTCCACAGAAGGATATTGGTCATCTCACAGCGGGTGCCGAAATCGGTATTGGACCCAGAGAGGACCGTAAAAGCCAGTTTTCCAGACGAGACCTGATCGGCCGACAGGGTATAGGTTGTAACCGCTCCGTCCACCCAGACATAAGCCGTCTGGCCTTTCACCATCAAGGCAAAGTCGTGCTCGGTGGGCGTGCCCGGCTCGGGGCCTGCCGGGCCGTTCGTTCTTCCGACCACATAGGACCAGTAGCCCCGCTTCAAGGTGAACAGGATGCGATCCTTATCCAGGATGACCAGGTAATTGTCGTCGTTCTCCTGAACGCCAAAGGCAACTCCACACCCCGATATGCCCTCGCCACTGGAAGCCGATTCCCATTTCATGTGGGCGCGGATCATGAAAGTGTCGGGAAGGGTTTCTCCCGTATCGTAGAGGTCGCTCCAATAACCCCGTTGGGCGAATTCCGCCCGATAGTCAGGCAGGGCCTTGCTGGTTCCCTCGGCAGAATCCAGAACACCGTTGTCCATGAACACTTTCAATATGGCCTGAATATCGTCCGCCTGCCTGGTGGCGGTGGCGTTGGGAGTGGCGGTGGGCGTAAACGTAGGCGTCGCGGTAGGCTGGGGAGTATGGGTGTGGGTTGGCAGCGGCGTATGACTCGGCAGCGGCGAGGCGGTCAGGGTGGGCGTGGGGGGAGGCGCCCCCACGGTACAAGCTGAAAGTATTACGACCAGGGTCAAGAACGTCACGGTCTTGAAGAGTTTGAACTTGTTCATGCTTCCTCCAGAAAAAATCTTAACGAAAAGCAGAATTCATCTTTTTTCACCGCATCCATGATGAACGGTTGGGTTGAGACTGGTTCCCTGTTGTTTTACTTCGGGGTCCAAAAGGTGATGTTCGACATTTTACAGCGTGTGCCGTAGCCGCCATTGGTCCCCGACAGGACCGAAAAAGCCACCTTTCCCTCCCCGGTCAGTTCGGAAGACAGGATGTAGGTGACAATCGAATCGTTCACGGATACGGTGACATTCTGGTCCCACACCGCCAGCACGAAATCAGCCTCGGCGGGGATGGGAATGGCCGCGAAGCGCTTTCCACCCGAGGTTCCCATGCGGTACAGTTGCGTCCCCCTGGCCCGCATCAGGAACAGGTTCTCCCGGTCGAGGAAGATCGCATAATGGTTCTCGTTCGGCTTGATGCCGAAGCCCACCCCGCAGCCCGAGGCGTCGGATGTGGAGCCGGAGGACTCCCACTCGAAATGGGCGCTAAAAACGAACCGGCTGTATTCCTTGTCGCCCAGAGGCCACCACCACTTGTGGTAGTATCCCAGTTTGGCATACTCGCCCTTGAAATCCTTGAGGTGGGCCGCCTCTCCATCCGTGGTGTCGATGTAACCCTTTCCCTGGAATTTTTGCAGGAGCGCCAGGAAAGCTTCCGCGTTTTGCGTGGCCGCAAGGTCGGGAGTGGCGGTAGGTTTGGGGGTGTGTGTCGGTTTGGGCGTGTTGGTACCGGTCGCAGTCGGTTCGGGGGTGTCCGTCTGCGTGACGGTCGGCGGGGACGTCGGCGTGAGAGTCGGCGCGGGCGGCTGGCTGCATGCCGCCAGGATTGCGACAATCAGCACGGAAATGGTCGGGAAAATAAGGGGTGCGAGTTTCCTCATCATAGCCTCCTTTGTGGTTGCATCAATCTTACGTCAATTTATGCGAGTTGTCACCTTACAAGTTGCTTAATTCGCGAGTCAAAAAACATCCCCCCACAGCCCCATCATGATTCCAAAACTCCCCGCAGATTTGCATCCCGGGGAGTTTTTATCTATACAATCTGGCTTTTCCAACCGCCCCCTGGCGGAGTGGCGTTTATTTCGCGACCCAAAGCTGCATGTCGGTCATCTCGCAGTGGGTGCCATAATCCTTGTTGGTACCGGAGAGCACCGAAAATGCAAAGGTGCCGCGCGAGGTTTGGTCCGCCGAGAGGGTGTACTCGGTCACGTCACCGCCCACAGAGACGTAGGCAGATTGTCCCTTGACGGAAACGATCAACTCCGTTTCGGCGGGGTTGCCAAAACTCAGGCGTCCCGAACCGCGGGTCTTGCCGACCTCGTAGACGTTCGAGCCGCGGCCCATCAGGAATACGATACGACCCTTGTCAATGAACACAGCATAGTGGTCGTTGTTCTCCTGCAAGCCAAAGGCCACCCCACAACCCGAGATCTCGGGAGTGTTGCTGGCAGACGACCAACTCAGGTGTCCCTTGAAGACGAAGTCGTTGTACACCTCCTGCTGGGGCCACCACTGGTACCAACCCAACTGGGCCCAATCCGCTTCGAAGTCATCCAGGTCGGTGATTTCGCCTTCCGTGGAGGCCACGTAGCCGTTGTCCAGGTACTCGGCCAGGAGCGCATTGAACTCCTCGATGCGCTGCGTGGCCGCGATGTTGGGCGTGGCGGTCGGTTTGGGGGTGTTGGTCGGCTTGGGGGTGTTGGTGGCGGTCGCCGTCGGCTCGGGGGTGTTGGTCTGGGTGCTGGTCGGCATGGGAGTCGGGGTGGGAGTCGGCTCAGCCACCTGGCCGCACGCCAGGGTCACAACCGCGAGAACTGCGAGCGCCAAAAAAATGGGGGATGTGCGTTTGTTCATCATAACCTCCTTAAGGTTGTATCGAATCTTACGATATTTTTCGGAACTTGTCACCTTACAATTTACCGATTCCATTGGATGAAAATCACCCTGTCGGGCTACAATAAACCACAAAGGCTTCTCCAGCCATACCGGCCAAGCCCGGAAGGCGCATCCATTCGATGCGGCCTGCGCGCCGACCCATCCTGTCTGTGGAGGCGACAACATGTCATTCATCCGTCGGGCTGGGACTGCGGTCTTTACCGCCCTGCCTGCCCTGCCCTTCTTCCTGCCCGTAATCGCCATCGAAAGCCTGCGGCGGGAGTATTACTGGATCTCGATCCTGGCGGGGGCCTCGGCCCTGCTGGGGAGCGCCCTCGTCCTGGGCTTTCTCCAACCGCGCGGAGTGCGGGCGCACTGGGCCTGGATCCTGGCGGCGGGGTTGGCCGCAATGGGGCTGGCCCTGACTGCAACGGCGGCCGTCAACCTCACCCCGCTATGCGTGGGACAGAACAACGGCGACGGGAACAACGATCTTGGACGGTGCCTGGGATACGTGCTGCTGTACGCCGTCTTTTACGGCATCCCCTACCTGCTGATGCTGGCGGCAAGCGCGGGCATCGGGCATTGGGCGCTGAAGTTCCTCGATACAACCACGAAAAAGAAGTGAGCCGTTCCTTCCTCCCAACAGGAAGGGTGGAATATAATACAGCCATCAGGAGCAGCCATGAATCAACACTTGCATCTCATTACATTGGGAGTCAGGGACCTGGCAGTTTCGCGCAAATTCTATGCCGGGACGCTGGGCTGGAAGCCATCCGCCGCCAGTTCGGAAGAGGTGGTTTTCTTCCAGGCGGGCGGCGCGGTATTGGGCCTGTATCCGCGCGAGAAGCTGGCAGAGGATGCGCTGACTTCGCCCGCAGGCAACGGCTTTGCGGGCTTCACCCTGGCCTACAACGCCCGCAGCGAGGCCGAAGTGGACGCGATTATCGCGGATTTGAAGGCAAAGGGTGTGACCATCCTCAAGGAGCCGCAGCGGGTCTTCTGGGGCGGGTACAGCGCCTACTTCACCGACCCGGACGGTTTCGCCTGGGAGGTGGCCTTCAATCCCTTCTTTCCCTTCGATGAACAGGGCAACCTGAAACTGGACTGATTCACCCAGCCTGACCATCCCCACAGAGGAGACCGCTTATGTCGACCACCAACCCCAAGGAAGCGCTTGCCAGCCAGATTGCGTCCCTACGCTCGAAAGTGAGCACGCTCGAACAAAACGTCCGCCTCACCAAGGTGCGCGACGAGGTGGAGGATTTGCAAACCGACGTCGGAAGCCTGGCGCAAAAGATTGCCGTCCTGCGTTCGCGCGGCTACGTGTTCGGCAGGGATTTCGAGGCGCAGGCCGCCCAGTTCGCCAAACAGTGGGCGCAGATGAGCGCCAACATCCTGGCGCAGGTCAACCAGCAGGCCAGCCGCCTGCAAGCGGCGCTGACACCCCTCGCGACGCGCAGCGCGGCGCTGACGGCATCCAACCCCGCCCAGGCGCGCAGCCTGCTCGGGCCGCTCGAATCCCAGGCTGGGGCACTCGAGTCACAGATCCAGGCCGCCGAGGGACAACTGCGCGGCATGTACGACTCCTTCAATGGCCAGGTGGGCAGGCTCGTCGCCCAGGTTGGGAAGGTCGACTGGATGCTGACCCAACTGGCCGAGGCCAGCTTCCCGTTGCTCGCCACCGAGGCGGGCGTGATGGCGGTCAAGGCCGTGCTGGTGCGCGACGGCAAGGAGGACAAGGAGGACCCCGACGGTGTGTTGTTCCTGACCGACCAGCGCCTGCTGTTCGAACAAAAGGAGGAGGTGGCAACGAAGAAGATTTTGTTCATCACCACCGAGTCGGAAAAGATCCAGAAACTGTTGTTCGAGGCGCCTGTGGCGCTGGTGGAGACGGTAGAAACCAGCAGGAAAGGCCTGTTCAAGAACGAGGATAACCTCACCCTCGGCTTTGCCCCGGGCGCGCCCGCCCCCAGGGCCGATTTCCACATCTGGCAGGATTGCGAAGAGTGGCAGGCGCTCATCAACCGCGTCAAGTCGAAGGACATCGAAAAGGAGCGCGCCGTGGCCGTGGACGCCGAAGCGGAGGCCAAGGTCAAGGCCGCGCCCAGCCAGTGCCCCAGCTGCGGCGGGAACATCTCCCAGGTCATCCTGCGCGGGCAGGATAACGTCAAATGTGAGTTCTGCGGATTCGTGATCCGTTTGTAGGCCGATCCAACGACCCTTTCAGACCGCCCCCGACGATGTCGGGGGCGGTTTTTGGGCATGGAGTCCAACGTCTCCTGACGTTGGCTTCCCACTCCGAAGTCTGGAGACTTCGGACTCCATGCCTTAATCACATAACGCGGATATAAAGGTACCTGCAACTTCATGAGTAACATCACCTAGCCCGCGGCGGTCTATGGCATATAATCCATGGAATACCCTGGTGGCTGAGTAGCGAGCGCTCTTTGCGAGCGTATCGAAACCACCCCATAACAAAAATTATTTTGCTGACTGGTGGTTTCGTTACGGGCGAGAAAAACGCTCGCCCTACTCAACCACCGAGGAGACCTAAAACCATGTGCGGAATATTCGGATACGTCACGAATCAAGACGAAGCGCTCGGCCCGATCCTGATCGAGGCGGCCAAGCGCCTGACCTATCGCGGCTACGACTCGGTCGGCGCGGCGACGATCAACAGCGGGAAGATCGATCTGCGCAAGGACGTGGGCAAGGTGGATGTGGTCGCGGCCAAATACAACATTGCCGAGATGCGCGGACAGCGCGGCATCACGCAGTTGCGCTGGGCCACCTTCGGCGAGCCGTCGCAGGTCAACAGCCAGCCGCACCTCGACTCGGACGGCGACATGGTCGGCGCGCACAACGGCAACG
>JBMOMS010000053.1:0-3089 GCA_049324895.1 Chloroflexota bacterium | reverse complement strand
TGACGGGGCCGAACGGCTCGGGCAAGACCACGCTCATCCGCACCATCACGGGCAAGCTGAATCCGCTGGGCGGAACGCTCAAGCTCGGGCAGACGGTCAAGCTCGGCTACATGGCCCAGGAGCAGGAGCTGCTCGACCCATCCCTGAATGCCATGCAGACCGTGCAAAGAATCGCGCCCTTCAACGAGACCGAGGCGCGCCACTTCCTGCATTTCTTCCTCTTCAGCGGCGACGATCCGCTGCGCCCCACGCGCGAGCTGTCCTTCGGCGAACGCGCGCGCCTGCAACTGGGACTGCTGGTGGCGCAGGGCTGCACCTTCCTGATCCTGGACGAACCCATCAACCACCTGGACATCCCGTCGCGGGCGCGCTTCGAGCAGGCGCTCGGTCAATTCAACGGGGCAGTCCTGGCCGTCGTACATGATCGTTATTTCATCGAACAGTTCGCCTCCGAAGTGTGGACTGTCAAAAATGGGAGCATCGAAAAATGGTAAATCCAACCGCTTATCCCGAAGTTAATCTTGTGTTGAATGAACTGTACGCAGGCGCGAAGTCTGTGCTCGGCGGGCAATTCGTCGGCATGATCCTGTTCGGCTCGCTGACCACGGGCGCGTTCGACGAGGCCAGCGACGTGGACGTGCTGTTCGTCACGCAAGGCCCCGTCTCGGACGAAACCTTTGAGGCGCTCAAGTCCATGCACGCGCGCATCGCCGAAATGAACATTGAGTGGGCAACCCAGCTTGAGGTCTCCTACATCCCGCAGAAGGCCGTGCGACGCTTCGACCCGCACGACAAGCTGTATCCGCGCCTGGACCGCGGACGCGGCAAGCAACTACACTGGATGTCGCACGAAAGCGACTGGGTCGTGCAGCGCCACCTTGCCCGCGAAAATGGGATCGCCATCGAGGGGCCGTTGCCCAAAGATTTGATCGATCCCGTTTCCCCCGACGAACTGCGCGAGGCCATGCGTCCGCTGTTGAAGGATTGGCTTCCGTACCTGACCGCGGAACCCGTCACGCATAACGGCTATCAATCCTACATCGTGCTGACCGTCTGCCGCGTGCTGTATACCATTCAATTGGGCGAGGTCGCCACCAAACCCCAGGCCGCGGAATGGGCCATGCAAGCCCTCGACCCGCGCTGGACTCCGCTCATCGAGCGCGCCCTGGTCGGACGGCTGAACGCAGGCATGCCTGTCGACCCTGTTGAATTGGACCAAACCATGCAATTCATGCATTACGGCATCGACTGCACGGAGAAAATTTCCAGTCCCACACCTTACCCCGAAATCAACCTGGTGCTGAATGAATTGCTGGCAGGCGCGAAATCCGCGCTGGGCGGACAGTTCGTCGGCATGTATCTGTACGGTTCGCTTTCCAGCGGCGACTTCAACCTCGACACCAGCGATGTGGATTTTCTGTTCGTGACCGAAGGCGAACTGCCGCAGGAACAAATCGCCGCCCTCGAAGGCCTGCACCAGCGCCTGTGGGCCAGCGGGTTGAAATGGGCCGCCAAACTGGAAGGCGCCTACGTGCCCAAGACCCTCATCCGCCGCCATGACTTGTCCGCGCCGCCCTGTCCCACGGTCAACGAGCACGCGTTCTACGTGGCCCGCCTCGGCAGCGATTGGATCATTCAGCGCCACATCCTGCGCGATGGCGTGGTCGTGGAAGGCCCGTCCCCCGAATCCCTGATCGACCCCGTCACAGGCGACGAGGTTCGCGCGGCGGTCGTTCAACTGGTGAAGGAATGGTGGGAACCCATGCTGAAAAATCCCGCCTGGCTGGACGAACGCGGCCCCGAGTACAAAGTCTATGCCGTGGTCAGCATGTGCCGCGTGTTGTACACGCTGGAACACAAGGCCATCGCTTCCAAGCCCGTCTCGGCGCGCTGGGCCTTGACCCAGGTGGACGCGGCTCAAAGGCAACAGATCGAAGATGCGCTGGCCTGGAACTACGGCCTGCCGTGGAATCACAGCCTCGATGAGGCGTTGGAGTTGATTCAATTTGCGGTGGAGCGTTGCGCGAGATAATATCCCGCGCTACTTCTCCAGCATTTGCCGATAGATTTCAAGGTGACGATTGATGACCGCGTCGTACGAGAAAAATTCATTCACATACGCGTAACCCTTCTCCCCCAGCGCGCGCCAGCGGTCATTCTCCAATAAGTATCGCAGCCCGTCCGCGAAGTCATCCTTCTCGGCGAAATAGCCGAACTGTGTGGCAAACTCGTCGGGGTTGACCGAGCTGAGGATGGCGCAGCGATGCGCCGCCGCTTCGATGAAGGCGTTGGGCAGTCCCTCGCGCGCGGCGGTGTTGACCAGGATCCAGCTTTTCTCATACAGTTGGGCCAACTGCGCCGTATCGAACTGATCGACGAAACCAGGCAGTTCGAGGTTGGGCAGGCTGCCATACTCGGCGCGCAGGGACGCGTCCCAGGCCTGGTCGTGGCTGGCGCCCACCGCGATGAAATTGACCTGCGGGAACTGCTTCGCCAGCTCCAGGAACATCTCGGGGCGTTTGCGGCGGTCCCAGCGGGCCACAAAGCACACGGTTGGCTTCTCGGCCTTCCTGACCTGCGCGGGAACCACCACGGGCGTCGCCAAAAACTCGGGCGGCGGATTCAGGTGATAGCGTTTGCGCGCCTTTTCCTGCACGATGTACGAGGCGGCGTAGACCTTGTCCGCGTTGCGGACGGCCCACTCGACCAGGTAGTTATCTTCGTACAATTGGTTCTTGATGACCTGAAAAACGCTCTTCGTCGGCAGGCTGCGCTCGATGCGCCAATCCTCCGCGTCGCGCGTGTCGCGGCAGGTGACCAGGTGTACCTTCTTTGGCATCGTAACCCGCGCCAGGAAGGTGCCGAACGAGGGCTCCTCCGAATGGTAAATGTCCGCGTTCACCTGGCGATACAAATGCCGCGCCGACAGAAAACTCGACGGCTCGAAGCCATATACCTTGATCCCATCCAGCACCTCGAAGGGCTTCTGATCGCCGCGCCGCGGGATGATGGCGCACACGTCCACGCCGCGCCGCGCCAGTTCCCGCCCGATCGTGCGCGTGGCGCGCCCAAAGCCGCCGTATTTTCCC
>JBMOMS010000052.1:7650-23391 GCA_049324895.1 Chloroflexota bacterium | reverse complement strand
CCGGCGACCTGGTCGTCCTCTCCATCGAAGAGAACGGCTACGCCCACCTCTTCCTCACCATCCCCGGCGAAGTCGGACTCACCCGCATCACCGCGGGCGACTGGAACGACATCACCCCCGCCGTCAGCCCCGACGGTTCGCGCATCGCCTTCGCCTCCAACCGCGACGGCTTCTACGACCTCTACCTGCTCGACCTGAACTCCGGCGGCATCCAGCGCCTCACCGACACCCCCGCCTACGACTCCTCCCCCACCTGGTCGCCCGACCTGGCCTGGATCGCCTGTGCCACCTACACCGGCGACAACCTCGAAATCACCCTGCACTCCCTCACCGACCCCCAACAGGCCCAGATCCTCCTCACCGAAAACGCCGCCTCGGACCACTCGCCCGCCTGGGCGCCCAACGGACGCCAGATCGTCTTCGTCTCGGACCGCAGCGGCGACAGCGAGATCTGGCTGGCCGACCTCGACATCAACGACCAGACCCGCTTCCGCAACCTCAGCAACGCCCCCCAGTCTGCCGAAACCCACCCCGCCTGGAACGCCGACGGCTCCCGCCTGGCCTGGACCTCCGACTCGCTGCAACTCGGTTACAGCGGCATCCACGTTTGGGAGAGCAACCAGCCCGAGCGCCCCGCCCGCTGGATCGGCGACGGCGACTGGCCGGCCTGGAACACCCGCGGCGACCAGCTCATCGCCCTGCTGGACGGCCCCAACCAGCAATATCTCACCGCCTACACCCTCGACGGACGCCTGCTGCTGGCCCCCCTGCCCCTGCCCGGGCGCGCCCGCGGCCTGATCTGGCCCAGCCTGTCGCTGCCCAGCCCCCTGCCCGAAACCTTCACCCAGGCCGCCGACCTCACCCCGGCCCCGCTCTGGGCGCCCGTGCTCACCCCGGTGCGCGGCGTGCCCAACCAGCGCTGGTACGTGGTCGACCTGCCCGGCGTCCAGGCCCCCCACCCGCAACTGCACGACCTGGTGGACGAAGCCTTCACCGCCCTGCGCGACCGCTCCATCCAGGCCGCCGGCTGGGATGCGCTGGGCAGCCTCGAAAACGCCTTCGTGCCCCTCACCACCTCGCTCGACCCCGGTTACGAACGCGACTGGCTGTACACCGGGCGCGCCTTCGCCGTCAACTCGCTCATGATCAACGCCGGCTGGATGACCGTGGTGCGCGAACAGGTCGGAACCGAAACCTACTGGCGCCTGTACCTGCGCGCCCAGCGCCAGGACGGCTCGCTCGGCGAACCGATCCAGAACCCGCCCTGGGACGTGAACGCCCGCTACGACCTCGACCCGCGCTCCTACGAAGCCGGCGGACGCTACGCCCCCGTGCCGCCTGGCTACTGGGTCGACCTGACCGCGCTGGCGCAGGCCTACGGCTGGCAGCGCCTGCCCGCCCTGCCCAACTGGCAGAACTACTTCGCCGGCGCGCGCTTCACCGAATTCGTCCAGCCCGGCGGCATAGATTGGTACGCCGCCATGCTCGAACTATATCCGCCCGAGGTGCTGTCCACCCCCACGCGCGTCCTGCCGCCCACGGCCACCCCCAGCCGCACCCCGGTGCCCAGCTCCACGCCCGGTCCCTCGCGCACCCCGCGCCCGACCGGCTCGCCCACCAACACGCGCACCCCGCGCCCGCCCACCGCCACGCCCACCGCGTCGAACACGCCCCCGCCCACCGTCACCCCCCCGACGGTCGTGCCTACGTTCGAATGATGAATCATATCTTTCCGTCATTGCGAGGGCGGCGCTTGTCCGCCCGAAGCAATCTCCTGGATAATCGCACGTCATTGCGAGTCTGTAGGGCAATTTGCCAAATTGCCCTACCGCGAAGCCCGCAGCAATCTCCAACCAACCTGGGATTGCTTCGTCGTGGCTCAGCCCTTCCTCTACTGCTCCTCTTCTCTCTATTCTCCACTCTCTTTCTGACTTCCTGCGCCCCCGCCGCCGAGCCTGTCTCCCCCACGCCGCCGCTAGCCGCTTTAACGGCCGCCCAGCCCCAGGTCCAGGCGCAAGGGACCCCCACCCCGCCCCCGCTGCGCTTCGACCTGCCCACCCCGGGCCAGGCGCCCATCTCGGGCTGGCGTCCGCCGCTGTACCCCGTCCCCTGGGCGCCGACCTCCTACGATCACTTCTACTTCGCCCGCCCCATCGCCGCCGACCAGGTCAACTGGCCGCTGGCCGATTATCGTTACGGCGGCATCTTCTTTGGGCCGAGCGTGGTCCACACCGGCGTGGACATTCCCGCGCCCGAGGGCACGCCCATCCTGGCGGCCGGGCCGGGCACGGTGGTCTGGGCCACCTGGGGCCTGTTCACCGAATCGCCCTACGCCAAAGACGATCCGTATGGGCAGGCCGTCGCCATCCGCCACGACTTTGGCTACCGCGGCCAGCAGTTATACACGATCTACGCCCACATGAGCAAGGTCACCGCCGTGCTGGGACAACACGTCGAAACCGGCGACCCCATCGGCCTGGTGGGCGCCACCGGCGCAACCACGGGACCGCACCTGCACTTCGAGGTGCGCCTGCCGACCAACAAATTCCAGAGCACCTACAACCCCGAGTTGTGGATGGCCCCGCCGCAAGGCTGGGGCGTGCTGGTCGCGCGCCTGATGGACACCGACGGCAACACCCTGCAGCAGGTGGAGGTGTACGTCGAAAACGAAGTGACGGGCGAAAAGCGCCTGGTCAAATCCTACGGCGGCGGCGGGGTCATCAACCACGACCCGTACTACGACGAGAACCTGGTGCTCGGCGACCTGCCGGCCGGGCTGTACAAGATCAGCTTCCGCTACGAGAAGAACGTGCAAACCTGGCTGGAGATCTACCCCGGGCAGGTGACTTTCTTCACCTACCAGGGCGACCTGGGTTTCACCATCGGCCCGCCCGTCGCGCCCACCCTGGAAGGCCTGCCCACGGCGCCCACCCCAAGCGCCACCCCCAAACCCTGAAAACCATCCCACCCCAAGGACTGACCCATGAACTGGCTCGAAGTATCCCTCACCGTCGACGGCGAACTGGCCGAATCCGTGGCCGATGTGCTGGCGCGCTATGCGCCCAACGGCGTGATGACCGAACAGGGCGTGCGCTTCCTCAACGATGAAGACGAAGGCACCGCCACGGGGCCGATCACCGTGCGCGCCTATCTCGAAATGAACGGGCAGATCGAAGAGACGCGCCAAAAGCTGGAAGAGTCGCTGTACTTCCTCGGGATGATCCAGCCCGTGCCTGCGCCCACCTACAAGCAAATCGCCGACCAGAACTGGATGGAGGCCTGGAAGCAGCACTACCAGCCGATCCTCATCGGGCGGCGGCTGCTGATCCTGCCCGCCTGGCTGGAATCGCCCCAGCCCGAACGCATCCCGATCCGCATCAACCCGGGCATGGCCTTCGGCACGGGCACGCATCCCACCACCCAGCTATGCCTCGACCTGCTCGAATCCTGGGTCGATCAATCGGCCATGCTCAATGACCAGGCCCCAACCGCCATCGACGTGGGCTGCGGCTCGGGCATCCTCTCGATTGCCGCGCTCAAGCTGGGCATGCAGCGGGTGCTGGGCGTGGACATCGACATCGAATCGGTGCGCAACTCGCGCGAGAACGCCGATGTGAACGGCGTCGGCGATGAGCTGATTCTCGGCCAGGGGTCGGTGGCGGAGGTGCTGGCCGGGCAATTCCCCTTCCGCGCCGCGCCGCTGGTGCTGGCCAACATCCTCGCGCCCATCCTCATCCGCCTGTTCGAGGCCGGCCTGGCAGAACTGATCGAGCCGGGCGGCGCCATCATCCTGAGCGGCATCCTGGCCGAACAGGAGCAAAACGTGGTCGCGGCGGGACAGGCCCGCGGCTTGAGCCTGGGCGAACGCCGTCAGATGGGCGATTGGGTGGCGTTTGCCATGAACCGCGGCGCAGGCGAATCGACCGCGTAGCGCGATGCCCCGACAGTGGAATCTGCGCGCGCCGAACTCCCCCAGGTGCTTATGCAGTAGTACATGAAACGCCCCCTCCCGGGGCGTTCACTTCGTCGCCAGCCGCCACACCCGCACCCAGTCGACCAGCATGGTGTTCAGCGCGTCGTTTTGCAGGGCCTCCACTTTGGGCAGGCCGTCCGAGGTGAACACCTCCGTGTCGAAGAAGAGGTACATCGGCTCGTCGAAACTGCCGCCGGTCTGCACCTCGGTCACCAGGCTGCCGTTGTGATAGAACAACACCGTGCGCGCGTCCCGCCACCAGGCCCCGTAGGTGTGGAACTCGTCGCCCGCGCCCGAATTCATCGGCCAATCCAGCGGCGTGGAAATGTCGAACTCAAAGCCATTGGGGAAGTAATGCGTGTTCATGCGCATCAGGAAGCGGTTGTTGGGATTATAGGCCGGGTCGCCCATCTGCTCCACAATGTCGATCTCGCTGTACAGGCCCTGCAGCCAGAAGGAGGAGGTCATCGACAGGCGCGAGGCCTTGAAGCGCGCTTCGTAATAGTACCCGGCCCGCGCCGTCGGCTCCCTGGAGGCAATCGAAGCCGCCGAGACCCACACGTCCCACTCGGGGTTGGACACCTCCGCCACATCCGCGACCAGGCTGGTGGATTTGAGGCGCAGGAATCCGTCAGCCACGCTGACGTTTTCCACGGCGTAGCGGCTCGGCTCACGCCCATCCCAATAGGGAACCTTGTCGAGCCATTTGCCGCGGTCCAGTTGATTGCCGTCGAATTCATCCGACAACTCCTCCACCCGTTCCCAGGCCTGGCCGGGCGGAGGGACGGGCAGGCCGTCGTTTGCCTCCACTGCCGCAGCCGTGGGGGTATCGATCGCGGCGGGAACGGTCGGCGAGGGCGACGGCGGGGAAGCCGTCTGCGTCGTTTGGGAACATGCAGACAGAAGCAGCCAAAAGCAGAGCAGGAAGGGGAGTTTTTTCATGTATGCCTCCGCGCCAGGCCGGCGGCGCTCAACGCACCGTCAACCAGACCCCGAACATGACCACCGCCAACCCCAGCGTGCGCGGTAGGTCGAGCGGACGCTGAACCGCGCCCAGCAGGCCGAAATGATCCAGAAGGGTGCCCACCAGCAATTGCCCCGCCACGATAGTGATGATGGATGCCGCCACGCCGATGCGGGGAATCAGGAAGCTGATTGCGCCGATGACGACCAGCCCCAGCGCACCCGCCGCCAGCGCATACCAGGGCACGCTGCGCCACTGTCCCAACCTCCCGCCGCCGTAGAACAAGAGCGGCAGCAGCGCCGCCACGGCCCCGCCCAGGTGGACGATGAAGACGCTCTCCAGCGAGCCGATGCGCTGGCTCATCAAACTCGCCAGCGGGCTTTGCAGTCCGACGGCAATGCCCCCCGCCAGGCCGACGACAATGAGAAAGAGGATGTTTTCCATGTGGGTATCCTTTTTGGAGCAATCATACCAAGCATTTCCCCCGGCGGGCGCATGGAGCGCGCCTTGTCCCCGCCTTACCCCAACAGCCGCCAACGGACAGCGGCCACATCCTCCCGGCTGGCCCCGCCCATGTGAAGGTAACGCTCCATGTCCAGGCCTTCCAGGGCGTCAAGGAGCACCTCGCGCGCCGAGGTGTGCCTGGCCGCCAGGATTTCCTCCCGCTCGGGATCGGGGCTGAGTTCGTAATCGGCGACGATCTCATCAACCGTAACGCCAGCCAGGGCGAGCAGGATGAGCGCAATGATGCCCGTGCGGTCGTGCCCGCGGATGCAATGGAAGAGGATGCCGCCCGGCTGGGCGCGTGCCAGCGCAGAGACGGCGGCGGCATGGCGCTGCGGCCAACGTCGAAGCGCATCCCGGTAATAGAGCGGCGTACTCCAAAGCTCGGTGCTGACCCATTGCTGCACGAACTCCTCGTCGGTCACATCTTCGATTTCGACCTGCACCGTTGCAAGGTCGGGAAAAGGCGGCGTTACATTCAGTTCGTCTTCGACCATGCCCTGGGTGCGCAGCGTGACGATGGTGCGGATGCCGTAGGCATGGAGCGCCGACCATCCCTGCGGCGTAAGCCTGGCGGGAGTATCCGAACGAACGATCTGCCCCCAACGGGTCGCGCGGCCATCCATTGTGCGCAGGCCGCCCAGGTCGCGAACATTCTTGCAGCCGTCCCAGGCCAGGATTCGTGGATTCATTCCTACCATCCTTTCTTGTGGTCCTCACATCGACGCGTAAACCTGGTCGAGCAAGGCCATGAACTCAGCGGTGGGGCGCTGGCGCAGGATGTCCTTGCGGGCCTCGCGGTCGAGCGTCCGCAACAACAGGTACTGCACCGCGTACTTGCGGAACAGCCTCTGCCCGTCCTCCTCGCCGTAGAAGGCCAGGCTCTTTTCGAGGTGGCTGCGCACCACGGCGCGCACCTGTTCGGGTGGGACCTGTTCACGGTCCAGCCGCGCAAAGATCCACGGATTGGTGAGCGCGCCTCGCCCGATCATGACCGCGTCGCAGCCGGTGTGACGCTGCATGCGTTCGATGTCCTCCACGCGTTTGACGTCCCCGTTGCCGATGACGGGGATCTTGACCGCGGCCTTGACCTCGGCGATGGCGTCCCAGTCGGCCAGGCCGCTGTAGCGCTGCTCCTTCGTCCGCCCGTGGACGGCGATCAGCGCGCCCCCGTTCTCCTCCACGATGCGGGCAACCAGCTTGTAATTTTTATCCTTGTCCCAGCCCAGGCGCATCTTGCCCGTGACGGGCACCTTCAACGCCGAAGTCAACTTCTTGAAGGTCTCGGCGATCTTGAGCGGGGATTTCATCATGCCCACGCCCGCGCCGCGGTCCGAGATGCTTTTGGCGGGGCAGCCCATGTTGATGTCGATCACGTCGGGTCCCCACTCCTGCACGCGCAGCGCGGCTGCGAGGATGGTATCGGGCTGGTCGCCGTACAACTGAAAGGTGACGGGCCGTTCGGCCGGCTCGAAGTACAATTTTTTGGCGGGCTGCTTCGAGCGGCTGAGGATCTTCTCCACCTTGACGAACTCGGTGTAGCTCATGGCCGATCCCAACTGGCGGCACAGCGAACGGAACGGCCAATCGGAGTAGCCGTCCATGGGCGCGAGGATGGCGTTGCCGTATACGGGCACGTCACGGATGAACAGGGTGGGTTGCAGGGCTTTTTCGGTCATGTCGGCGTGAGTATAACAAAGAATCCGCCCGCCACGTTTCACAGCTCCCTGAAACAGCGGGTAAAATGTCTCTCGGAACGAAAACCACCCCAGCCAGAAAGAGGCGGGCCGTCCTGCGGCCACCCGACCAAGACATTTGATGTCATTGCGAGGGCGGCGTTTTCCCGCCCGAAGCAATCTCATGCCTGCATGATAATCTGAGATTGCTTCGACCCCTTCGGGGTCTCGCAACACTTGCGCCACACGCAAGTGCAGGTGTGACATTTGAAAAGGATTTATGACCAAACGCATTTTCATCTCCGCCGACCACGGCATGGCCATCATCTACTTCCTGCAAAGCGACGTCGTCCCGACGCTGCTGAAAGCGGGCGTTGAAGTCGTCGTCCTCACCGACGACGAAACCAAAGACAAGATCGCGGCGCGCTTCGCCCAGCCTGGCCTGACCTTCGAAGGTCTGCGCCTCAAGCAGGCCAATGACTACGCCAAAAAGGTCAGCCCGCGCCTGCAATCATTGCTGATCTACCTGCGCCGCGTCGGCGGCTCGCGCCGCATCAACACCGAGGCGATGGACAGTCACATCTGGGAGGTATGGGCCGAGAACGGCTGGAAGTTCCGCCTGGGGGTGTGGATTCCCTCCGCGCTGATGATCCTCCTGCTGCGAAATTTTTCCTGGGCCCGCAAACTCCTGGTGCGGATTCAAAAGCGCTTCACGCCCAATCTGTATTCCGACCTCTTCGACCGTTACCAGCCCGACCTGGTCATCGCCTCCACCCCTGGCTGGCGCATGGACCGCTACCTGCTGCGCGAATCCGCCCAAAGGGGAATCCCGAACCTGACCGTCATCGTCGGCTGGGACAATTCGTCCAGCTACAACGTCCCGGGCGCGGACGTCCAGTGGGCCACCTGTTGGTCGCAACTGCAAAAGGACGAGCTGGTCCACGGCTCGGATTGGAAGCCCGAGCAGGTCAATATCGGCGGCATCCCGTCCTACGATGGATATTTCCGCAAGCAATGGCTCATGCCGCGCGAGGAGTATTTCAAGCTGCACGGCCTCGACCCGAACCGCAAGCTAATCTCGTACGCCAGCAGCTTCGTCCACTTTGCGCCGAACTACCCGAACATCGAAGCGCTGGCCAAACTGGTCTCGTCCGATGCGCTGGCCGAGCCGTCGCAATTGCTGATCCGCCTGCACCCGAGTCACTTTCAGGACAAGCCCAGGATCTTCGCCGACGAACGCGCGCGGGTCTTTGAGCTGGAGAAGAAATATCCGCACGTGCACGTCGTCCAGCCTGTGGCGCTGGGCGGCTCGCTCGGCTACTACGGCGGCGAGGACATGGACGAGAAGTCGTCCATGATGGCCTACTCGGATGTGGTGGTGACGGTCTACTCGACCATGCTGGTCGAGACCGCCGTCCACGACACGCCCATGATCGCCGCCACCATCGACGTCCCTGGCGGCTGGAACAAACCCAACAAGTTTTCCCTGTCCCTCAAGGAGATCGGCGACTGGCCCACCCATCAGCGCTTCCGCCGCGCCAAGGCGGGTCGCGTCGCCAAGGATGAAGCCGAACTGCGCGACGCGCTCAATCTCTACCTGAAAGACCGCACCGTCGACGCGCAGGAGCGCCGCAAATTCGTGCAGGACGAGGTCACCTTCACCGATGCCACCTCCGGTCAACGCACGGCGGAGTTTATCTTGAAGGCGCTAAAGCAGCCTCTCAATATTTTGGGGCACACACCGGAGTCCCGAAGTTCCACTTCGGGATAACAAACCCTGGTTATTTGGGAAGTCATAAAGTTTTGGCTCCTGTGTAAACCTGGTGCGCTTGTCCGGTCTCCGCCACCGCTTTTCTTTACGAGTTATTCATTGGACACCGAAAAGAGCGTTTTTTTCGCGTGACGAGTACCTGTGTACGAACAGGCCGCGCCTGGCGGCGCAAGTCTATAGACTTGCGCTACGGTACTTGCACACCGTTTGCATATGAGCCAAATTTTTTTTCACGCAGCTTCCATGTCACGTATGCAAGAAAGTCGATCAAGAAGAAGAGCGCCGTGACCACGCCAAAGGTCGCGCGTCACGTCCTGCCCGAAGGATGAATCTCATGTGGCCCTACCTGCTTCAAGGCATCGGTTTTGGCCTGGCCGCCGCCGCCCAACCGGGACCGTTCCAGACCTACCTCATCTCCCAAACGCTCACCAAAGGCTGGAAGCGCACTCTGCCCGCCGCGCTGGCTCCCCTGGTCAGTGATGGGCCGATCATCGCCCTGTGCCTGCTGGTCCTGAGCCAGGTCCCGGCCTGGCTGGAACGCACCCTCTACCTGGCGGGCGGAGCATTCATCCTGTACCTGGCCTATGGCGCGTACAAGTCCTGGCGGGATTTCGACCCCGCCCTGCCCGCGCCAGAAATGGGAAACCGGCAAAGCGTGCTCAAAGCCGCGCTGATGAACGCGCTCAACCCCAACCCGTACATCTACTGGACACTGGTCACGGGGCCGATCCTGCTGCGCGGCTGGCGCGAGAATTCGCTGCACGGCCTCGGCTTCCTGGCGGGATTCTACATCGCCATCGTGGCCAGCCTGGCCGCGCTCATCCTTTTGTTCGGAGCAACCGAAAAACTGGGACCAAAATTCAATCGCGCGCTGGCAGGCCTCGCCGCCCTGGCCCTGCTCATCTTCGGGCTGTACCAACTCTGGCTGGGCGCGGCGGGCTAGATCGCGCTGCAACTTTTTCCAGGGTCCGTCTGTATCCCCGATATGCGCATCCTCAAGAACAGCCTCCTCGTGCTGGCCACGGGCTACATCTTCGTCTACTTTTCCGAGCACCTGTTCTGGGCGCGCGTCCGCCCCGACGACTCGCTCCAAAACTGGATCAGCGCCTGGATCGCCTACTCGCTGGCGGCCTTCGTCTTCCTCACGCTCGTCTCCAAATTCCGCATCGCCGGGCGCTGGCCGCTCTTCCTGGCCGCCTCCGCCTTCGGCTGGCTGACCGAAGGCCTGATCGTGCAAACCACATACGAAATGCTCCCGCTTTCGATTTCGTTTACAGGATTGGCCTGGCACGCGATTATCAGCGTGTGGATGGGATGGTACGCCGCGCGAAAGGCGCTCACCGCTCCGCCCTCCCTGCGGACCCTTGGCCTGTTCGCCGCCATCGGGGCGGGATACGCCCTTTGGGGCATCTGCTGGTGGCTCGAACCCGACGGCGGAGTCGCCACCCTGGGCGAATTCTCCGCCTTCACGTTGACGATCTCCGCCCTGGTCATGGTCGCCTACACCCTGGCAAACTGGAGCGCCTCCGAACCCTTCGCGCCCAACCGCTGGGTCACGGGCATCATCGCCGCCGTCTTCGTTTTATATTTCGCCTTCGTCACCGTCCCCGCTGCACCGATTGCATTGTTGATCCTGCCCCTCCTGCTGGGACTGGTCTATTTCGGCCTGCGCCGCAACCCGCAGATCGAGACCCGCGAACCACTGACCACCACCCTGCATGGACACATCCACCCATTGAATTACCTGGCCTTCTCCGCCCTGCCGCTGACCGCCATCATCGTCTACGCCACAGCCGAGGCGCTGCGCCTGCAATGGCAGACCAACTGGATTCTCTATCTCATCACCACCCCGCTGGGATTCGTTTTGTTCGGGATTGCCCTCGTAAAAGGAATGCGCGCTTCGCTTTGACACATTTTTGACCTATAATGGGGGCAGGAGAGTCCGAAATGCCCGACCCGATACGACACCTTCTGACTAAATTCAAAAAAGGCCTTGCCCAGATCTACGGCGCAAGGTTGAAGGCCGTATACCTGTTCGGTTCCTATGCGCGCGGAGACTACAATGCGAACTCCGACCTGGACGTCATGATCGTGCTCGATGACTACCAAAGTTATTGGGATGAATTGGTGCGAACAAGCCAACTGGCAAGCGACCTGTCCCTGGAGTATGACATCACGCTCAGCCGCACCATCATGAGGGAAGATCAATGGCTCAAAGGCGACCTGCCCTTGCTGGCGAATGTCCGCGCGGAAGGCATCCCCGCATGAAGGAAACGACGCAGCAGTTATTCGACCGTGCAGTGGACACCATCGAAGCAGCTGAAATACTATTGACCAACGACAAGGCGGAAATTGCCGCGGGCCGCGCCTACTATGCGATGTTCTACGTAGCAGAAGCCCTGTTAAACGAAATGGGATTCCAATTCGGCAAGCACGGCAATGTACTGGCGGCATACGGCCAACATTTTGCAAAGACCCGGGAACTCGACCCGAAATTCCACCGCTGGCTGCTCACCGCATTCGATCAACGTCAAATTGGCGATTACAGTTTTGTTCCGTCCATCGAGGCGGATGTGGTGGTTCACATGATCCATCAGGCGCAGGAGTTTCTCGAAGCAGCCCGGGCTTACCTGGCATCGAAGAATTTTTCGCCTTGACATTCCGCCGTTTTTGCGGATAATTCAAGTCAACAGGCGAGCCTATAAAGGCAATGACAGAGGAAAGTACGTCGGCAGATGCCGCCAGAGAGGCGCGGGACACGCTGAAACCCGCGCTCGACCGAAACCGACCGAAGTTCCCTCCCGAGCCGTTCAGGTGAACATAACGCAAATTGGCAATTTGCGCCACAAGTAGTTTGAACCGCAATCCCAGCGTTACAGGGGAGGCCGATGATGGTCGGCGCAAAGTGAGTCACGAGCCTCGAACGGCGAGTGTGACTAATTTGGGTGGTACCGCGGGAACTCCCTCCCGTCCCAGTGTGGACGGGAGGTTTTTATTTTTTGAAACCCGATATTTGTGAAATCGAATATCGAAGTCATGGAGGCATGAATGCAAGATAAGTTGAACGCAATCGAAAAAGCCGCGCTCGAGTCGCTGGAGTCCGTCAAGGATCAGGCGGCGCTGGACGCGTGGCGCGTGGCCCACGTGGGACGCAGCTCCCCGCTGATGCAGGTCTTTGCGGAGTTGGGCAAACTCTCCAAGGAGGAGAGGCCCGTCGTCGGGCAGGCCGCCAACAAGGTCAAGGGGACGCTGGAAGCCGCCCTGGCCGAGCGGACAGAGGCGGTCAAGGCCGCAGCGTTGGCCAAATCCCTCGAAGAGGAGCAGCTCGACATCACGCTGCCCGGACGGACAATCAACGTCGGCCATCTGCACCCGTCCACGCAGCAACTGCGCCGCGTGCTGGCCATCCTGGCCGACATGGGTTTCCAGGTCTACACCTCGCGCGAGGTCGAAACCGACGAGATGAACTTCCAGATGCTGAACTTCCCGCCGCACCACCCCGCGCGCGAGATGCAGGATTCGTTCTACGTCGAGGCTGGGAATCGGGGCGACAACCCGATCCTGATGCGGACTCACACGTCCCCGGGCCAGATCCGCGCGATGCGCGAGTACGCCGCAACGAACCCGTCCGACCCGCCCGCGATTCGCATCGCCCTGCCTGGGATGTGCTTCCGCTACGAGCAGGTGACCACCCGCTCGGAGATGCAGTTCAATCAGGTCGAGGGACTCGTGGTCGGCAAGGGCATCACCTTCGCGGACTTGAAGGGCACCATCGCCGACTTCGCCCAGCGCATGTTCGGACAGGGCGCGCGCACGCGCTTCCGCGCCTCGTACTTCCCGTTCACCGAGCCGTCCGCCGAAGTGGACGCGGAATGTTTCGTGTGCGGCGGCAAGGGCTGCCAGGTCTGCAAAAACTCGGGCTGGCTGGAGATCCTCGGCTGCGGCATGGTGCATCCCGTCGTCCTGCAAAACGGCGGCTATGACCCGAAGGTTTACTCAGGCTTCGCCTGGGGCATGGGCCCCGAGCGCCAGCTCATGCTGCGCTACAAGATCAACGACATCCGCTACTTCTGGGGAAACGATGTGCGTTTCCTGGGACAGTTCTAGGTGCTAAACACGAAGGACACAAAGTACACAAAGGAAGAACAGAGCACAACGCGCTTTCTCCTTCCGATCAGCTCGAAGACGGACTATGTTGAAACAAACGGACAAAATCATCACGCAAGCCACCTTCGTGTCCCTCGTGTCCTTTGTGTTTAATCTCGAAAGGTTGAACGAATGAAACTACCAATTTCCTGGCTAAAAGACTTCATCGATGTCAGCGACCTCAGCGTCGAGGACATCGCCCGCAAGCTGACCCTGGCTGGCATGGAAGTGGACGAGATCCACTATGTGGGCCTCGCCATGCCCGATTACAGCAAGGGCGAAAAACACGAATTCAAGACCACGGGCATTTCGTGGCAAAAAGACAAATTGGTTGTGGCGGAGATCCGCGAGGTGATGCCGCATCCCAACGCGGATCGTCTCACGCTGTGCGACCTGTACGACGGCAGCGAACAGCATACCGTGCTGACGGGCGCGCCTAACATCTTCCATCTGAAGGGCGTGGGCAAACTGGACAAGCCGCTCAAGGTGGCTTGGGCCAAAGAAGGCTCGACCCTCTACGACGGTCACGCCGAAGGCCTGGTGCTGACCACGCTCAAGCGCACGAAGATCCGCGGCGTGGAATCCTACTCAATGGTCTGCTCAGAGAAGGAACTGGGCATCTCCGAGGAGCACGATGGCATCATCCTGCTGTCCGACGATGCGCCCACAGGCATGTCGCTGGTCGAGTACATGGGCGACGCCGTGCTCGACATCAGCATCCTGCCGAACATGGCGCGCAACGCCAACGTGATCGGCCTCGCGCGCGAACTCTCGGCCATGACGGGCCGCCCGCTCAAGAAACCAACCATCCAGTACGCGACCTCGGGCGAATCCGTCGAGGGCAAGGTGTCCATTGAGATCACCAACCCCGAGCTGAATCCGCGCTTTGTGCTGGGACTGATCCGCAACGTGGAGATCAAGCCCAGCCCATACCAGATCCAGCGCAGGCTGAGGCTGGCCGGCGTGCGCCCCATCAACAACATCGTCGACGCCACCAACTACGCCATGCTCGAACTGGGCGAACCGCTGCACGCCTTCGACTACGACGTGCTCACCCAGCGCGCTGGCAGCAGGAACGTCAAGATCATCACCCGCAACGCGGCAGACGGCGAGAAGCTCACCACCCTGGATGGCAACGAGCGCACGCTGACCGCCTCGAACGTGCTGGTCTGCGACGAAAAGGGTTCGCTCTCGCTGGCAGGCGTGATGGGCGGCGCCGAATCCGAAGTAGCGCCCACCAGCGTCAACATTCTGCTCGAAGGCGCGGCCTGGAACTTCATCAACATCCGCCGCACGGCCAAACAGCACAACCTGCCGTCCGAGGCCTCGTTCCGCTTCTCGCGCGGGGTGCATCCCGCCCTGGCCGAGATGGGCGTGCGCCGCGGCCTGCAATTGATGGCCGAATGGTCAGGCGGCGCCGTCGCCCCGGGCCTGGTGGACAACTATCCGCTGCCGCCCAAAGATGCGGTGGTCGACGTCACGCCGAAGGAGGTTAAACGTCTGCTGGGCATCGAACTCACCACGCAGAAGATCGCCGAATTGCTCGGTCATCTCGAATTCGAATGCAGCATTAACGGCGAGACCGTCACGGTCAAGGCCCCGCCGCATCGTCTCGACATCGGCGAGGGTGTGGTCGGCGTGGCCGACGTGCTCGAAGAGGTGGCCCGCAGCTACGGCTACGACCGCATCCCCGAGACGCGCATCTCCGACCCGCTCCCGCCGCAGGTCGGCAACCCCATCCACGAGTGGGAGGAA
This sequence comes from Chloroflexota bacterium, assembly GCA_049324895.1. Taxonomy (GTDB): domain Bacteria; phylum Chloroflexota; class Anaerolineae; order Anaerolineales; family Villigracilaceae; genus JACPVF01. The sequence continues at coordinate 8,602 of JBMOMS010000052.1, read as the reverse complement.
CGCGCGCGCGACATCCTCGTCAGCCTGGGCATCCAGGAGGTCGTCACCTACCGCATGACCTCGCCCGAGCGCGAAGGCCGCCTGGCCCGCTTCGACGAGTACACGCGCATCGCCAACCCGATCACGCCCGAGCGCACCACCCTGCGCCGCAGCCTGGTCGCGTCGGTGCTGGAGATCGCCGAGAAGAACGCGCGCGCCGAGTCGCTCGCGTTGTTCGAGATCGGTCCCATCTTCGAGCCGCGCAAGGGGGATGTCCCCAATGAACCGCGCAAGCTGGCCCTCGTGATGACGGGCCGCCGCCTGGCCTCCGCCTGGGATGTGAAGGACTCCCCCGCGATGGATTTCTTCGACCTCAAGGGCCGCATCGAACTGCTGTTGGCTGGGCTCCGTTACACCGACGTTTCCTACGCCCCGACCGACACCGTTAAATACCTGCACCCGGGCAAGGCCGCCGAGGTCAAGGTCAATGGACAGGTGATCGGCGTGTTCGGCGAGTTGCATCCGCTGATCAAGGAAAAGTATGAGGTCGGGGACAAGCCCGTCCTGGTGGCCGACTTCGACCTGGATGCCCTGCGCGCTGCATCGCCCGCCTACGGCATCACACCCGTGGCCGAGTTCCCGCCCGTCTTCGAAGACATCGCCGTCATCGTGGACGAGTCGGTGCCCGCCGCGCGCGTAGAAGCGCTGATCAAGCAGACGGGCGGCAGGAGCGTCACCGCCGTCCACCTGTTCGACGTGTACCGCGACGAGAAGCTGGGCGCGGGCAGGAAGTCGCTGGCCTACAACCTGACCTACCAGGCCGCCGACAAGACCATGACCGATGCCGAAGCCGCCGCGATCCGCAACAAGATCGTCAAACGGCTGGAGCAGGAAGTGGGCGCGAAACTCCGCAGCTAGGACAAATGGGGCGCAGGAATGTCTTGCGCCTCATTTTTGTTTTCTGTATACTGAT
>JBMOMS010000052.1:0-7550 GCA_049324895.1 Chloroflexota bacterium | reverse complement strand
ACCGCACCCGGGTTTTAAACCGAATATGGGCAGGGTTTACTGCACCACAATCACCACGTACAAGTCGCAGAATCCGACCAGCCCGCGGCGCAACTGCCACTGGGCGCTGTAACGTCCGGGGGCATTGGGCGCCGTCATCGTCACCGGGGGCAGGTTGACGAGTGCGCCTCCGGGCACCCCGTTGTTCAGGTCATAGCCTTCGATGGCGTGCGGAATGTTCCCTTTGACGGGAACCAGGTCGATGCTTTGCGGATCCCAATCCTTCCCCGTATTCTTCACAGTCCAAACCACGTTGAAGATCAGGCCGGCCTTGACGATGGTCTCATACGGCGGCTTGACGGTGATGACCTTGCAGGAAAACCCCTGCGGCTGGCCGCCGCCCCCTCCGCCGCCGCCCCCACCCCCGCCACCGCCGCCCTTCTTCTTCTGGGTGGCGGTTGGCTTGGGAATATCGATCTGGAGCGCGGTGGGCGTGCCGGTTGGGATGGCGAGAACAAAGGTCTGGGTCGGGGACGGGGTAATCGAGGCTGTTTCGGTCGGGAGGGGTGTCAGGCTGGGAGTCAGCGTGGGCGGAATCAAGGCTGCCGTTTGGGTGCCTGCCATTGCGGCGGTTTGCGCCACCGAGGTGCCGAACGCGTTGGGATCCAGGGTCGGCCCGCTGTCCAGGAGGAGGGGAGTCGCCTGCGGCTCCTGGGCCGCCGGTTGGGCCGCCGCCGTTTGGGAGCCGGCTGCCCCGGCCGTCGCGGCAATGGCGGTATTCATCGCGAACGGATCAAGGGTGGGTCCCGATGACGGCGCAAAGACAGGGGCGCAGGAAAATCCCAGCGCCGCGGCGATCAACATCAGGCCAAGTCGTTTCATCCTGTTCATGGGTCGCACCTTTCTATAGGCGTCTGCCGCCTGGAACCCGTCCTATCGGGCATTGATGGTCAACAACAGGTTGCAGACCGGAACATGATCCACGTACAGCCGCCACCAGGTCGAATAGACGCCTGGGTCGGTGGGTGTGCGCATGTGGATGGGGGGCAAATGCACTACATCCCCGCCGCTGGTCTCCCACCAGGCAACTTCCAGGTACACGATGGGGTCGTTCATACTGATGAGGCTGCCCTCCACGTATTCGATGCGCAAGCTCTCGTGCGGCCAGTTTTCGCCCTTGTTCTTCACCACCCAGTTGATGTCGAACTCGGTATCGACGGGCAGGAGGGCTTGATTCTTGGGGACAACGCCAACCACCTTGCAGCTATAGGGACTTTCGATCCCGCCGCCCCCATCCCCGTTGTCCTTCTTTTTCTGGGACGAGCCGGTTGGGGAAGCCGGCAGGCGGGTGATGGTGGGCAAGGCTTCGAGCACAAAGGTATTAGTCGCGGTGGGGGTGATCGAGGGTGTGTGCGAAGGGAGCGGGGTCACGGAAGGCGTCAAGGTATCCGGGATCATGGCCTGGGTCCCGGCCTGGGCCGCCGCAGCCGTGAGCGCCACCGCCGTTCCAAAGGCCTGCGGGTCGAGGGTGGGCCCCTCCCGCAGGACCGGCGAGGGCAGGGGCGCCTGGAGGCCTTGCGCAGCGGCGGCCGTCTGTAGGCGGGCGGCGGCCGCCGTCTGCGCGATGGCGGTTTGCATCGAGAGCGGATCCAGTGTGGCGGCGGGGGCTGACGATAGGAACGGACCGCAGGAGGATAGCAACAATCCCAGGGACACAATCAGCCAGAATGGCTTGCGAATGCTCACAACAGGATCCTTTCGGGGATCAGCGCGGGGATTACTCCACGGTGATCGCAATGTACGGGTAGCAGAAGCCGCCCTGCAGTTTCCAGGTCATCACGTATTTACCGCGCTGCATCGGCGCGGCCGCATCCATGACGATCGACCACTGGTCGCCCGGTTCCATGCGGGGCAGTTCGAAGAAGGTGGCGCCGGTCATCTGCGGACCGCTGAAAAAGACCAGGTCATAGCCGGCCTCCCAGGTGGCCGTACCAGTGTTGACGATGGTCCACTTGACATCGAAGCTGTCGCCCGGTTTGAATACGGCGTTATCGCGCGGGCGCTTGCCGATATCGGGATCGCAGGAATACGAGTAGGTTGTCCCGCCTCCGCCCCCGCCGCCGGTGATAACGCGGGTGGCCGTGGGAATGACCAGCGGGGTGGCGCTGGGCAGCAATGGAGTGTTGGTCGGCGGCACGGGAGTGAAGGTGAGGGTGGCGGTCGGCTGGGCAACCTGGGTCTGCGTCTGTCCCGCCGAAACGGTGGCAGCCACAATGGTCATCACTTGTCTGGCGATCTCATCCGGATCGACGGTGGCCGCCGCGGGAGCAGCAGCCGGCTGCGGGGCGGCGCAGGCGGTCAATAGAACAGCCAGAGCCGCCAGAATTGAAATCAACTTGTGGGTTTTCGTCATTTTTTCTCCTGGTTATTGTTCGCTGGAATCGGTTTGTCCGGAGCCGATGCCCAGCGGTTTCCATTTGTTCTCATCCTTCAGGCGGTGCTGAATCCCCTGGCGGTCGTGCATTTCATCGAAGCCCTGCGGCTTGATGAACAGGTCCTCGCCATCCAGCAGGCCGTGGATGCCGGTCTGGCCCGGCTCGGGACGCTTGAGGCCCTTGAATTTGGCCGCGTCGGACGGGATGTAATCGGTCGGCTCCTCGTAGGTGGTGATGTAGCCTTCGTAGTTGCGCAGGATCACCTTATGATCGGACATGCTCAACAGATAATTCGGCATGAGCGGAATCTTCCCGCCGCCGCCGGGCGCATCCACGATGTATTGCGGCACGGCGTAGCCCGAGGTGTGGCCGCGCAGGCCTTCCATGATCTCGATGCCCTTGGCCACCGGGGTGCGGAAGTGGCCCGCGCCCTCGACCAGGTCGCACTGGTACAGGTAATATGGGCGCACGCGGATGCGCACCAGGTCTTGCACCAGTTGGCGCTGGATGTGGACGTTGTCGTTCACGCCGGCCAGCAGCACCGACTGGTTGCCAAGCGGAATGCCTGCACGAGTTAGACGGTCGCAGGCTTGTTCCAGTTCCTGGCTGATCTCGTTGGAATGGTTGACATGAATGTTCAGCCACAGCGGGTGGAACCTGGCCAGCATGTCCACCAGTTCCTGGGTGACGCGCATGGGCAGGAAGACCGGCACGCGCGACCCGATGCGGATAATCTCGATGTGCGGAATCTCGCGCAGGCGGGTGAGGATCTGTTCGAGGATCTTGGGCGCCAGCACCAGCGGGTCGCCGCCCGAGAGCAGCACGTCGCGCACCTGCGGGGTGCGCTTGAGGTACTCGATCTGCATATCGAACTCGGCCTGCGAGAAGGTCTGGGTCGGGTCGCCCACGATGCGCGAGCGCGTGCAGTAGCGGCAATACGAGGCGCACTGGGTGGTCACCAGCATCAGCACCCGGTCCGGGTAGCGATGCACCAGCCCGGGCACCGGCGAATGGCGGTCCTCCGCCAGGGAATCTTCCATCATGGCGGTGAAGGACTGCATCTCCTCGGAACGCGGGATGATCTGCAGGCGGGTGGGGTCGTTCGGGTCGTTCGGGTCGATCAGGGAAATGAAGTAGGGCGTCACGTCCACGCGGAACAGGCCCTGGGTCTGGAGCGCCTTGCGCTCGGAGTCGGTCAGGGTGATGACCTTTTCGATCTCTTCGACCGAGTTCAGGCGATGGCTCAACTGCCAGCGCCAATCGTTCCACTTTTCAGCGGGAACGTCGGCGTAGACGGGGGCGCGCTTGGAAACAAAAGCAGCAGGCATGGGAAAATCCTCCGGTGTTTAGATGTGGGTTTGAAAACGATTCAATCGGGATACACAAACGCTAAAGCAGCTCCCACAGGGAGGGTCATGGTCGGGACGAAAAAAACCCGCAAAAAAGGGCAGTGCACTGGAGTCGATCACTTTTTGTATTGTAAGAGCAAACAAAAAGCGGGTCAATGTCCTTTTGGGGGCAGGCCGGGCGCGCAGGCGGGCCGTTTTTGTGTAAAATAGAATCGGAACAAGGAGAAGACCATGAACACTGTGTCGGTTTTGACGGATTCTTGCGCCAGCATCCCCGAGGACCTGTTAAAGAAGTTGAACATTCACACCGTGGCCTACTACATCCATCGCGGACGGGAGGTGTTGCGCGACCTGGTGACCATTCAAAGGGAGGAATTCCTGCGCTGGTTGATGACGGCGCGCTTCCTGCCGACCACGGCCAGCCCCGGGCCGGGTGACTACTTCGAGGCCTACCAACAACTGGCGGAACAGGGCGCGAAAGAGATCATCAGCATCCACATGACCTCGGTGGGCAGCGGGGCCTACCAGGCCGCCAGCGTGGCCAAAAGCATGCTGGCAGAGCAAATGCCCGGGGTGCGCATCGAGGTGGTCGACACCCGCAACGTGTCCCTGTGCCAGGGCTGGATGGCAATCGAGGCGGCCCGCGCGGCGCTGGCAGGCGCCCGCCTGGACGAGATCGCCGCCAGGGTCAGGGCCATGATCCCGATCACACGCATGATCCAGACCGCCGACACACTCAAGTACCTGTACATGGGCGGGCGCATCGGCAAGGCCCAGCAGATGATCGGCAGCCTGCTCAACATCAAACCGCTGATCGGCATGACCGACGGCGTGATCGTTCCGCTGGGACGCGCCCACAGCCGCAGCCAGGCCTACCAGATGATGGCGGATATGGTCAGCGACGCGGTCGGCAAGGGCCGGGCGCGCGTCGCCTACGTTCACGCCGGGGCGCAGCGCGAAGTGGAAAAACTCAAGGGGATGGTGGAGGAACGGGTGAATGTGGCCGAGACCCTCCTGGCCGAACTTTCCCCCGCCCTGGCGGTCCATACCGGGCCGGGCACGGCCGGTCTGTGCTTCCAGCCGTTGGAGTGAATCCCGGGCCGGCCTGCGGGCCGGCTTTTTTATAATACCCACGGGTGAAAATTGCGCATTCCATCCTTTAAAAAAGCGCAATTTTCACCCGAGTGCGGTATAGAGAACGGAAAGCGCAATTATTATATCGGGTACAATAAATCGGATAAACACTATCCTCTTATCGCCTCCGTGTCTGCCACCCCCACCCGGAAAAGGAAACTTCGATGCCGCCTATCGACCTGGACGTTCAAGTCACGCACGATGCCGACGCCCGCCGCTTCAAGATCGTCGTGGATTTCCACACCGCAGTGCTCGACTACCGCAAGGATGGGAATACAATCCTGTTCCTGCACACGGGCGTACCCCCCGCGCTGGAGGGCAAGGGGATCGGCAGCCGCCTGGTGAAAGCGGGCCTGGAATATGCGCGGGAGAATCGGCTGCGGGTGCAGTCCCTGTGCTGGTTCGTGGACGGCTACATCGCCCGCCACCCCGAATACCGCGACCTGTTGGGTTGATTCCGTTTCATGGAATTGGCCTCCCGCCTCGCGGAACTGGCCGCGCGCCAGCCTGAGAAACCCGCCTACATTTTCTCCGCCCGGCCCGGGCGCTGGGAGACGCTCACCTTTCACCAACTTTGGGAGAAAAGCCAGCGCCTCACCCTCGGACTGTGGGCTTGCGGACTGCGCCCGGGCATGCGCGCCGCCCTGTTGACGCCGCCCAGCGTGGATTTTTTCGCCCTGGCCCTGGCCCTGCTGCGAACGGGCATCGTGCCGGTCATCGTCGACCCGGCCCTGGGCTTGAAGCAGGTCGGGCAGTGCATCGAGGAAACACAGCCCGAGATCTACCTGGGCAACCCGCTCACACACGCCCTGCGAATGCTGCTGGGCTGGGGGAAAACCTCCGTCCGTTTCAACCTGAGCCTTCCCCAACTACTCAAACCCTCCCCGAACACGGACTCCATTCCACTTCCCAGCGCGGACTCTCCCGCCGCGATCCTCTACACCAGCGGAAGCACGGGCGCGCCCAAGGGGGTGCTGTTCTCGCGCGCCAATTTCAGCGCCCAACTGGAGATGCTCGTCCAGGCCTTCGGCATCCGCGCGGACGAGATCGACCTGCCGGCCTTTCCGCTCTACGCGCTGATCGATGCCCTGCTGGGCGTGACCTCCGTCATCCCCGACATCCATTTTCCCGTGCCCGGCAGGATCGACCCGGCGCGAACGGTCGAGGCCATTCAGCGCTTTGGCGTGACCAACACCTTCGCCTCACCGGTGGTGCTCGACCGCCTGGCCGCGTACGGGGTGCCGCGCGGCATTAAACTTCCCAGCCTGAGGCGGGTCATCACGGCGGGCGCACCGGCGCCGATCCCCTTGCAGGAGCAATTCCGCAAGCTGCTGGTCGAGGAGACCGGCCTGTTCGGGGTATATGGCGCCACCGAGACGCTGCCCATCGCTGTCGTGGAGAGTCGCGACCTGTTTAACGGAGCCAGGCCCAGGTCCGCGCAGGGGGCGGGGGTCTGCCTGGGTCGGCCCGTGGAGGGGGCGCGGGTGCGCGTCATCGGCATCCGCGAAGAGGCCATCCCAGGCTGGGACGATGGGCTGATCCTGCCGGTGAATCAGGTCGGCGAGATCACCGTCCAGGGCGGGGCGGTGACGCGGGAGTACGTCGCGCGCGCGGAGGCCAATCGGCTGGCGAAAATCCAGGCGGAGGATGGGCTGGTCCATCGCATGGGCGACCTGGGCTATTTCGACGCGGACGGCCAGTTGTGGTATTGCGGGCGCAAGGCGCAGCGCGTGCAGACACCCGAGGGCACGCTGTTCACGGAACAGATCGAGGGCATCTTCAACCTGCACCCGTCGGTCCAGCGCACGGCGCTGGTGGGCGTGGACGGCGTCCCCGTGCTGTGGGTGGAGTTGAAACCGTCGGCGCGCCGCGCGGATCGGGAGCGGGTCAAACGGGAGCTGCGCCAGTTGGGCGGCGCGCATCCGCAGGCCGCCACGATCCAGACCTTCCTGTTCCTCAAGCGCTTCCCCACCGACCTGCGTCACAATTCCAAGATCATCCGCGAACGGCTGGCGCTGCTGGCGCGGCGGAAGATGCAACGATAGACTCCCCGCAATTGGGAATATAATTTCGACCAGGCTGTCCCCCATCGTGGGGAAGGATGGCTCGACTTCAAAAGCATCAGGAGATTTTTATGCAATATCGCGAACTGGGACGCACCGGCTGGAAAGTATCCACGCTAAGTTTTGGGGCCTGGGCCATCGGCGGGACCTGGGGGCCTGTGAACGACGACGAGTCGCTGGCGGCCATGCGCCGCGCCCTGGAGTTGGGCGTCAACTTCTTCGACACTGCCGACGTGTACGGCGACGGGCGCAGCGAGCGCCTGCTGGCCCAACTGCGCCGCGAACACGGCGGCGAGATCCACATCGCCACCAAGGCCGGGCGGCGGCTGAATCCGCACACGGCGGAAGGCTACAACCGCGCGAACCTGACCGCCTTCGTGGAGCGCAGCCTCAAGAACCTCGACACCGAGGCGCTCGACCTGCTGCAACTGCATTGTCCGCCCACGCAGGTCTATTACATGCCCGAGACCTTCGGCGTGCTGGATGACCTGGTGCAGGCGGGCAAGCTGCGCCATTACGGCGTCAGCGTGGAAAAGGTCGAGGAGGCGCTCAAGGCCATCGAATATCCCAACGTGCAGAGCGTGCAGATC
>JBMOMS010000051.1:0-3137 GCA_049324895.1 Chloroflexota bacterium | reverse complement strand
ATGTGGTCGCAGGCATTGACCGCGCTGGACGCGAATCCCGATTGGCTCGAAGGAGACAGCGAAGTAATCGTGCAGATCGCGCCCAAAGAGTTTCAGGAAGCGGGACTGAAGAACCTCAGACAGTTCGACAAACGGAAATATGGAAGCACGCTCCTTCTCTTTTACGAGAGGACATGATTCACACGCGGGATTTCTCCGAATGACTGTTGTCATGGTTTTATCATCCATGGAATTTCAGTTTGTTGTATCATCAGTTGAATGGAAGGCGTCAATGACGCACAATTCTCATGTCGAAGGATTCGCCTTGCGGCATACAGACGCAAAATAAATTTTGCGGTACAAAGCTGCATTCGAGTCAAGGAGGCCGCATGGACATTCAGGTCGTTAAAATCGAAAAGCCCGAGGCAATCAATTTCATCCTGGGGCAATCGCACTTCATCAAGACGGTCGAGGACATGCACGAAGCGCTGGTGGCCGCCGTGCCGGGAATCAAGTTCGGGCTGGCGTTCTGCGAGGCGTCGGGCAAATGTCTCGTCCGCTGGACGGGGACCGACGAGGCGATGATCGAACTGGCGAGGAAGAACGCGCAGGCCGTCGGCGCGGGACATTCGTTCATCCTGTTCCTCGGCGAGGGATTCTTCCCCATCAACGTCTTGAAGACGGTGCAGGCCGTGCCCGAGGTGGCGCGCATTTTCTGCGCCACGGCCAATCCAACCGAGGTGCTGGTGGCGCAGACCGAACAGGGCCGCGGCATCCTCGGCGTGGTGGACGGGTCCGCGCCCAAGGGTGTAGAGGGTCCCGAGGACCAGGCCTGGCGCAAGGATTTCCTGCGCAAGATCGGGTACAAACTGGGCTAAAAAGTAATGAGACAAAGGCTGGCCGTCGTCGGCGCGGCGTCTCTTTTGCTCATGCAGGCTTGCAACGGCGGCCTGGAATTTCCCGCGGCTGCAACCCTTACTCCCTTGCCGCCGCCAACATCCATCCAGCCCACCGAAACGCCGCCCGTTATTCATACGCCGACGGCCATCCCCAGCCCTCTCCCATCCGAAACGCCAGAACCCACCTTTACACCGAGCGCGCTCGGCGAACCAATCCTGTTCCAGGCAGAGGACGGCCACCAATTGACGGGCTATTTTTACGCCTCGTGGAAGCCGTCCGCGCCGGTCATCGTTTTGATGCACCAGTTCGGCTCCGAGCAACGCGCCTGGGCCGGGACCGGACTCATTCCCTGGCTGGGAAACTGGCGCGCCGCCTCAGGGACCCCCTTTCCGTATATCGGGCCAGATTCCCTGCCCGAGATGCCCCCCGACCTGTCTTTTGCAGTCTTCACCTTCGATTTCCGCGGGCACGGCCAGAGCGCGCCGGTGGAGAATGCGGACGATCTTCCCGCACACCGGAACGAATATCTCATGGACGCCAAAGCGGCCTTCGCGGCCGCCCGCGCCATGCCGGGCGTGGACCCCAACCGCGTGATCCTGATCGGCGCCAGCATCGGCGCGGACGCGGCGGTGGACGCCTGCGCGGAGGGCTGTGTCGGTGCGTTCAGCGTGTCGCCGGGCAGCTGGCTGGGCATGGATTTCGGCGATACGGTCCGCATCCTGCTGGAGCGAGGCGTAGAGGTCCGTTGTGTACTGGCCGAACTGGACAGCCCGTCGCCGGAAACCTGCAGGAGCGTCCGCGAACAGGAAGGCTACCAGATCCACGCCTACGGCGGAAAAAAACACGGCATGGATTTTTTCATCCCGCGCAAGGCCGAACCGCGTTTCGGCGAATACCTGCTCGGTTTCCTGCAAAGCTGCGTGCAATAGGTCAAACGGGTGAACAACAGGAACGGACGCTGATGCTAGAATTGCCAAAACAAGTCGAGGTCCCATGACGACACGCCGCGCCCCCAGCAAAGTCATCCCGCGCGCCTTCCCCGGCATCAAGCCCGGGGAAGTGGAGGAACTCATCGCCAACAGCCGCGTCCAGTCCTACGAAGCGGGCGCAATCCTGTGCCGCGAGAACGCCACCGAGCACACGTTTTACATGATCCTGGAGGGCGAGTTCGAGGTCACCAAACTCATCAACAACGCCGAGAACCGCCTGCTCAAGACGCTCGCCCCCGGCGACTTCTTCGGTGAGATGGCGCTCATCCACAACGCGCCGCGCGCCGCCACCGTCAAAGCCAGAACTCCGGCGGTGGTTCTGGAACTCGACAAGAGCGCGTTCGACCGCGTGCTGGAACGCTCCAGCAGCGTGGCCATGGCCATGGTGCGCGAGATCAGCAACCGCCTGCGCCAGAACGACGCGCTTGCCATCGAAGACCTGCGCATGCGCGCCGGTGAACTGGCCGAGGCTTATCAGAAACTGGCCGAGCAGGAACTCACCCGCCGCGAGTTTCTCACCAACGTGGCCCACGAACTGCGCACGCCCCTCATGGCCGCCAGCGGATACCTGCAACTGCTCCAGAAGGGCGCCATGTCGGGCATCGAATTGCAGGAGGCGGTCAACACCGTCGAGCGCAACGTCCAGCAAATTGTCACACTGGTGAACGACATCCTGTTCCTGCAGGAGATCAACCTGGTCCTGCCCGAGTTCCAGCCCGTGGACCTGGGCGAGATCGCGCGCGGCATCTTCGACCGGTACAAGGCGCGGGCCAAGAGCAAGAACATAGACCTGACCCTGCGCAACGACCGCAACCTGCCGAAGATTTACGGCGATACCAAATCGCTGGAGCGCGCGCTCATGGCGGTGGTGGACAACGCCATCAAGTTCAGTCCGCGCGGCGGCGACGTGGAGATCCGCTTCAAAACGGACGGGGAGCGGGTGGCCGTTTCGGTGCAGGATCACGGCATCGGCATCTCGTCCGATACGAAGCCGCGCATCTTCGACCGTTTCTATCACATTGACCGCGCCGGGGACGACGTGTTCGGGGGCCTCGGTCTGGGTCTCTCGATTGCGAAACAGGTCATCGAACAGCACAACGGCACGATTGTCGTGGACAGCACGCCCGGCAGGGGAAGCACGTTCACCTTGACGTTCAGGGCGATGCGCTAGGCCTATTATCGCGTCGAGCGGAGGCTTTCGTGCTCGTTGAAAGCCGTAGACGAGACGCTAAATTTCCAGAATCGCTGCGCTTCGTCTCCCACTTCGCC
>JBMOMS010000050.1:2359-23755 GCA_049324895.1 Chloroflexota bacterium | reverse complement strand
TCGATATTTCTGCTACACACGAAGGACGGAAGACAACGTTAGAGTTAGTCAGCCGCGTGGCAGAGACGGTCTTCATGCCGTTGACCGTTGGCGGCGGCATCCGGGAAGTGGACGATATGCGGAATTTGTTGTTGGCTGGCGCAGACAAGGTCAGTATCAACTCGGCGGCGGTGAAGCGACCTGAGTTGCTTTCCGAAGGCGCGAGTCGCTTTGGGGCGCAGTGTATTGTGTTGGCGATTGACGCGCGTCGCAACGGCTCAAGCTGGGAAGTGTACGTGGCAGGCGGACGCACCCCCACTGGCATGGACGCTGTCGAGTGGGCTGTCCGTGGCGTGGAGTTGGGCGCGGGCGAAATTCTGCTCACCAGCATGGATGCTGATGGCACGCTCGCGGGTTATGACCTTGAACTGACCAGTATCATCTCGAACATGGTCTCTGTGCCTGTCATCGCTTCGGGCGGGGCGGGGACGATTTCGCATTTTGCAGAGGTGCTGACCAAAGGCCAAGCCGATGCGGCGCTGGCGGCGTCGCTGTTTCACGATGGAAAACTGAAAATCCCAGAACTAAAAAAAGAACTGCGAGCGCAGGGTGTGCCTGTCAGGCTGTAAGAACGTTAAGTGTTGAACGTTCAACGTTTGACGTTGGAGGAGTTACGCATGGATGTATTTGAAATGGAAATCAAGTACGATGCCAATGGGCTTATCCCCGCCATCGTACAGGATGCAGGAACAAAGGAAGTCTTGACCCTGGCGTACATGAACGCCGAATCTCTGCGGCTGACATTGGAAACGCGTGAGACCTGGTTCTGGTCGCGTAGCCGCCAGGAGTTGTGGCATAAAGGCGCCACTTCGGGGAATATCCAAACTGTGGTTGAAATCAAAGTAGATTGCGATGCCGATGCGCTGCTGGTGTTGGTCGAGCCTGCGGGTGCGGCGTGCCATACGGGCGAGCGGACGTGTTTTTATAGAAACATCTAATCCGTCATTGCGAGGGCGGTGCTCTTCCGCCCGAAGCAATCTCATGTTTTAGTCATAAGATTGCTTCGTCGGGCTGTCGCCCTCCTCGCAATGACGAAACGAGGAGTTAACATGAGCATTCAATGGCTGTTTGACGTGATCGAAGATCGAAAAAAGAATCCCGCTGAAAAATCGTACACGACGAGTCTGTTCAAGGCAGGCCTGCCGAAGATTGCGCAAAAGGTGGGCGAGGAGGGGACAGAGGTGGTGGTGGCGGCCCTGGCGCAGGATGACCAGCGCCTGATCGAGGAGGTGGCGGATTTGACCTATCACACCCTCGTCCTGCTGGCCGCGCGCGGGTTGACTCCCGCCCAGGTTGTCGCGGAGTTGGCGAAGCGGCATCCGTAATCCCATCCCCGCCTGTCGGACGGGTTGCTGCCTCATCCCCCTGTGGCGATGGCCGTGGCTGCCGAGCGCGTGTGGACGCCCAGTTTTTCGAACACGGCCTTCAGGTGGCGTTTGACCGTGTTGGGGGTGATGAACAGCCTTTCCGCGATTTCTTTGTTGGTCAGGCCCTGCGCCAGCAGGTCGAGCACCTCGCGCTCGCGTTCGGTCAACGCGCCGAGTTTGCTCAGCGTGGGATGCGCGGCGCGCGTCTCATCCACGGCGCGGCGGAAGGCGGCGCGGTCGAAGGTCTGCTTTTCGATGTAGGCCGTGATCGGATAGTCGGCGTAGATTTTTTCGATCTCCCCCGCGTTGGCGACGCCGCTGACCACGATGATCGGAATTCCACTGACGTGGCTGCTGGCCAGAAGTTGGTAGCCCTCCATTTCCTGGGGATGATCCTGGGCGCGGCTGGCAAGCCCGCCGAGCGAGAGATCGACCACCGCCAGCGAAAATTTCTCGCGGCGCAGGGAGCCGAGCGCATCGCCAAAACTCGCGCAGGCGCGGACGATGAAACCCGCTTCGCTCAACAACTCTTCGAGGATGCTGCGCCAGCCGGCATCATCTTCCACGACCAGGGCGCGTTCGACGGCTTCCACAACTTGATTTTTGGGAGAGGCCGCATCGACGGATGGCTGCGGCGCGGAGGCCAGGATGCGCGAAAGCGTGTCCCGAAACTGCGAGCGCTGGAAACTTTCCTTGCGCAGGAAGGTGAACGCGCCGTAATCGGTCAGCGCCGTGACGGCGATCTCCACGGTGGCAAAGCCCGTCAGCAGGATGGTCTTGCAGTTGGGATCGAGGCGGCGCACCAGATCGAGCACGCGCAGGCCGTCGACGTTGTTGTGGTCCTTCGGCGAGAGCGACAGGTCCACGACGGCGACGCGGTGCGGCTGGGATTTGAGGGCCTGGGCCGCCTCCTCGACGCTGTCGGCTGTGTCCACCTCCAGACCCGAATCGGACAGGATCTCGCCCAGGATTTGCTGCCAGGAGGGATCATCCTCGACGACCAGGGCGCGCATGGGGGGCGGGGTCACGCTTTCTCCTCCGCGATGGGCAGGCGCAGCAGGAAGGTCGTCCCGCGGCTGCCGTCGCTGTCCACGGCCACCGAACCGCCCAGGCGGGTCATCAGCGTCTTCACCCACCACAGGCCAAAGCCCAGGTTGCCGGGATGCGCATCCGCGCGCCCGGAGAAATCCAGTTCGAAGATCTTCTCGTGCAATTCGGGCGGGATGCCGGGCCCGCTGTCGCTTACGGCGATCTCGACCCAGCCCGCAACCGATGCGCCCTGGATGGAGATCGTCCCGCTGCCCTTCATGGCGTCGACGGCGTTTTCGATCAGGTTCTTGAACACCAGCGTCAGGCTTTTGCAGCCCGCGATCACCTTGGGCAGGTGTTCCAGCGCCTCGGTGCGGATGCTGACTTCGGGCGGGAGCTGCGCGGCCAGGATGGCGTCGGCCACACAGGCTGAGACCAGCACCTGCTCCATGCGGATCGGCCTCAGGTGCGAGACGTTCTCCTGCACGATCTGCAGGGCATCCAACGCGCTGCGTTCGATCTCGGCCAGGTTCCTGGCCAGGTAGGCGTCGCTTACGAGCAGGCCGCGATATTTGTCCTGGATGGTTTGCACGCGCACGGGGATGGTGCCGACCTTGTTGTTCATGTTATGCAGCAGGTTGGAGGAGATATCGCCCACGGCCGCGAAGGTCTCGGCGATCCAGTGTTGTTCGCGGGAGGTTCGCAGCGCCTGCTGGCGCGCTTCGTTTTGCAGGGCCAGCACTGCATAATGCGCCAGGCATATCAGGATCTTCTCGTCCCATTCGGATTCGACGGCGCGCACGCCATCGGCGTCGCTGGTGAAGACACCAAATGCGCCCAGCGCCTGGCTGCCGTCGACCGTCAGCAGGGGCATGACCAGGTAACGGGATCCGTCCCCAGGGCGGAGCAGGGGGCTGAGAGTCCGCTTGTGCAGGATCGCTTCGCGGGCCAGGTCCTCGCGCGGCAGCGCATTCCCGTTCGAGGCGGCCAGGGTCAGTTCCTGGTTTGTCATGATCCAGATGGCGCTCGACGACGAGTTGAGCAGGTCGTTGGCGACCATTGCAAGGTGATCGAGCACCACTTTCCCGGGCTGTGAGATCAGGATTTGGGCGATCTCCTGCAAGGCATCCAGCAGGCGCACTTCCTGGATGGCGGTGATGGCGTAGGTGGCCAGCGTTTGCAGCATGTGGCGGTCGTCTTCGGAGAATGCGCCTGGCGTGGGGCTTTCCACGTTGAGCACACCTTCGAGGCGGCCGCTGGCGTTGATGAGCGGGACAGCCAGTTCGCAGCGCATCTCCATGCGCGAGTCGAGCGGATAGTAGATCTGCGACCACGGCTCCGCACGCAGGTCGGGGATGAGCAGCGATTCCCGATGGCGCGCCACGTAGGCCATGATGCTGTTTCCATCCACGGGGAGTTTTTCGATGAGCGGCCGCTCAAGGTCCGCGCCTTTGACGGCGCTCGTAACCAGGAATTTTCCCTCGCGATCCATCAGGCGGAAGATGCCGTAGCGCGCGTTGGTCACCTCCATGGCCAGTTGCAAAATGGATTCGAGCGTCTCCTCCAGCCGCAGGCGCGACGAGATGACCAGGCCCGCGCGGCGCAGGCGTTTCAATTCATCTTCCTTGTGCGCCAGGTCGCGGCGGACGCTGTCGAGGTGGCGGGCATGGTAGATGGCCATGGCCGCCTGGTTGACGAAGTTGTCGAGCAGCAGTTGTTCGAGCGGTGTGAACTCGCGGTCTTCGTGGAGATACACGTACAGGACGCCCACCACCTGCCCTGCCACGATCAGCGGATGGCAGGCCACGGCCTTCACGCCCAGCGCGGCGTGATAGGGATGGATGTCGAGGTCGCTTTCTTCGTAGGACAGGGTCTTGCGCCTGCGTTGGATGGCGCGCATGCCCAGGCCGTCGGGACGGGGGGCGTCGTTCGGAGCGGCATCCGCCGCGGAGGGCTGCCCCTGCGGCCCGACCGAGGCGCGCAATTCGTTTTCCAACTGCCCGGTGGCATCGTCGTAGGCGTAGATCACCGCCGAGGCGCCGGGCACCACGCGCACGGCGCTCTGCACGATCAGGGCCAGGCTTTGGTTGTGCTGGTCCTCATCCGCTGCGCTGATCTGGTTGACGGCGCAGCTGATCTGGTTCAGGCTGGCCAGGGCCTCGAACAGGCGCGCCTCGATCTCCTCGGGGGGCGTGGCTTCGTTCTTCTTCATCAGGTGATACGCCTGGGTTGGGAGCATGACTGGTGGTATGCGATCATGGACCTGATTGTAATCCATGCGGATTACACCAGGCGCAGGGTGACAAAAAACGACAGCGGGTCGCAGGAAGCGGCCCGCTGTCGGCAGACAAAAGAAGCAAAGGCGGGGACGTTGGAAGCGATCAGCAGTCGAAGTACATGGTAAATTCGTGCGGCGTCGGGCGCAGGCGAACCGGGTCGAGTTCGAACTTGCGCTTGTATTTGACGTAGGCGTCGAGCATGTCCTTGGTGAAGACATCGCCCTGCAACAGGAAGTCGTGATCGGCTTCGAGCGCGTCCAGCACGGCGCCCAGGGAGCCGGGCACCTGTTTGATCAACTTGGCCTCCTCGGCGGGCAGTTCGTACAGGTCCTTGTCCTGCGGTTCACCGGGGTCGATGCGGTTCTGGATGCCGTCCAGGCCGGCCATCAGGATGGCGGCGAAGCACAGATACGGGTTGCTGGAGGGATCGGGCGCGCGGAATTCGACGCGCTTGGCCTTCGAGCTTTTGGTGACCGGGATGCGGCAGATCGCAGAGCGGTTGCGCTGCGAGTAGGCCAGGTTGACGGGGGCCTCGAAGCCAGGCACCAGGCGGCGGAAGGAATTGGTGGTGGGCGAGGTCAGCGCCAGCAGGGCGGGGGCGTGCTTGAGGAGGCCGCCGATGTAGTACTTGGCCATGTCCGACAGGCCGGCGTAGCCGGAGGCATCGTAGAAGACGTTGTTGTCACCCTTCCACAGGCTGCTGTGGACGTGCATACCGGAGCCGTTGTCGCCGAAGAGCGGCTTGGGCATGAAGGTGACGGTCTTGCCGTTCTTGCGCGCCACGTTCTTGGCGATGTATTTGTACATCAGGAGTTGGTCGGCCATGCGGGTGAGCGTGGTGAAGCGCATGCCCAACTCGACCTGGCCGGCGGTGGCAACTTCGTGGTGGTGGACTTCCATCGGGACGCCGGCGGCTTCGAGCGCCAGCACGATCTCGGTGCGGACGTCCTGCAGCGTGTCGGTGGGCGGGACGGGGAAATAGCCGCGCTTGGGCGAAATCTGCCCGCCGAAGTTCTGCTTGTCGGAGCGCCCGCTGTTCCACCAGCCTTCTTCGCTGTCGATGTGATAGTAGGCTTCGTAGGTGTTGCTGGAGTAGCGGATGTTGTCGAAGATGAAGAACTCGGCTTCGGGGCCCATGAAGATGGTCTCGGCGATGCCGGTCTGCTTGAGGTAGGCTTCGGCCTTGCGCGCCACGTAGCGCGGGTCGCGCGGGTAGGGCTGGAGCGTGATCGGGTCGTACACGTCGCAGGTCACGACCAGGGTGGGGATATTGGCTACGGGATCCATGAAAGCAGATTCGGGATCGGGCATGAGCAGCATGTCGGATTCGTGAATTTCCTGGAACCCGCGGATGGACGAACCGTCGAAGGGCATGCCTTCTGTGAACAATTCCTCTTCCAGGCGGCGGGCGGGCAGGCTGACGTGCTGCCACTGACCGGGCAGGTCGATGAAGCGCAGGTCGATCACCTTCGCGTCTTTGCCGAGGGCAAGGGCATCTGCAATCGTTTTAGCCATGAAATATCTCTCCTGTTTCCAAATGTGCGTTGATTTGTCGATTTGAACGCGGGAATTATATGCATCCGTTGGGGCGCCCGTCTATTACCCAAATGGAGTATCTTTTCTTTACGCGGAGTGCAGACTTTAGTCTGCTTGAAAATTGCGGACTGAAGTCCGCACTCCGCGCATTCCCGTGAAAATCCCGCAAGCAGGGCTTGCGGAGTCCATATCCCCTGTATAATCGCGTTATGGATATTCAACTCCCAGCAAATTTTGCCGATCCATCCGCTGCGGCGCGGCGCATTCAACGTGTGCAGAACGCGCAACCGCACGAATTCCCCATTGTGTTTCAACACCTGCTCGCCGCGCTGGAAGCGGCTGCCGACGCCGACCGCTCGCTGACCTATTTCGAGCGATTCACCGAAAACTACGGCGCGGAGTTGTTCCCCGTGCTGGAGAAGAATCCACGCGTGATCGAGATCCTGGTCACGCTGTTCTCGGCCAGCCAGTTCCTGACCGAGATCCTGCTGCGCAACCCCCAGTCGTTGTCGCTGCTGTTGGATCGCCAAACGCTGGCCCAGCGCAAGACGGTGGAGCAGTTCCAGGACGAGGCCGAGGCGGCGGGTACGGGAGCAGGCGACAGGTCAGGATTCAACCGCTATCAGCACGGGGAGCTGCTGCGCATCGGCGTGTGCGACTTCCTGGCGCTGTATGATTTCCCCACCGTGGTTTCGCAGCTTTCGCGCATGGCCATCGGCCTGACGCGCGCCTGCCTGCACCACGCCTCGCGCCAGACGGGAATTTCCACCAGCGGCTTCGTCGTGCTGGCGATGGGCAAACTGGGCGGGCGCGAGTTGAATTACAGTTCCGACATCGACCTGCTTTTCCTGGCCAGGGATGATTCGGTCGACTACATCCCGCTGGCGCAGAAGCTGATCGACCTGCTGTCCGCTTCCACTTCGCAGGGATTCCTGTACCGCGTGGACTTGCGCCTGCGTCCGTGGGGCAACGACGGCCTGCTGGTGCCGACGGTGGACGGCTACATGCGCTACATCGAGAAGAATGCGCGGCTGTGGGAAAAACAGGCGCTCCTGAAGATGCGGCCCATCGCGGGCGACCTGTCGCTGGGGGAGCAGGTGCGCGAGCGGGTGCAGCCCTACATTTTCAGCGCGCCGCCCGGGGAGGTGCGCGCGGGCGTGTTTGCCATGAAGCAGCGCACCGAGGAATTCCTGCAATCGAAGGGACGCGGCTGGGGCGAGGTGAAACTGGGCGTCGGTTCGATCCGCGACGTGGAGTTCGTGGTGCAGTATTTGCAGCTCACCAACATGAGCCAGTATCCGCAGATTCGCACGCGCGCCACGCTCAAGGGGTTGCGCTTCCTGCGCGCCGCGGGGCTGCTGACCTCGGTCGAGGCGCGGATTTTGTCCGACGGTTATACCTTCCTGCGCACCATCGAGCATTACTTGCAAATGATGGATTATCGCCAGACCTACACGCTGCCCTCCGAACCCGCGGCAATTGCCTTCCTGGCGCGGCGGCTGGGATTCGCTTCGGGTGAGAGCTTTGTCGAGCGCTACCTGGAGCATTGCCAGGCCATCCGCGAAATCTACCTGCGCTACGTGGGAAATGAATCCACGCCCGCGGAATTGCCGTCCGTGAGCCGCCACATCGCGCGCATGGACGTTTCCTACACCCGAACCTTCACGCCCGGGGAGATTCAGCGTCACGCCGAACTGGCGCAAAAACTGAACGAGAAAACCCCCGCCGTGGTCGACGCGATTCCGCTGGCGCAGGATACCTGGCGTGTGTCCATCGTCGGCTACGATTACCCGGGCGAGCTTTCGATCATCTGCGGACTGTTCTTCGTGCATGGCTTCGACATCCTCGACGGCAGCGTGTTCACCTACGAGCCGGCGCAGGCCAATCCGTCCATGTCGCGCGCGCGCAGGGGCCAGGCCCAACCCGCTCCCGACACGCGCCAGAAGATCGTGGACGTGTTCACGGTGAAATCGGTTTTCTTCGAGCCGCCCGGCAACGCGATTTGGGAGACGTACACGCAGGATATGTTTGCGCTGCTGGCGCTCTTCCGCGAAGGCAAACGGCGCGAGGCGCGCGGCCAACTGGCGAAGCGGGTGGGAGCCGCCTTCCAGGCCGTGCCAGGCAGGGTCGCGCCGCTGCTGCCCATCGACATCGAGATCGACAACGAGACCTCCGAGCGGTATACGGTGCTGCGCATCGACGCGCCCGACACGATCGGTTTCCTGTACGAGTTCACCAACGCGCTGGCCTTCACCCGCACGGACATCGTGCGCGTGAACGTGAGTTCGGAAGGCAGCCGCGTGCATGACATTTTGTACGTCACCGACGCGCACGGGATGAAGATCCTCGCGCCCGAAAAACAGCGTGAGCTGCGCGCGGCGGTGGTGCTGATCAAGCATTTCACGCACCTGCTGCCGAACTCGCCCAACCCCGAATCCGCGCTGCTGCATTTTCGTGAATTTTTGGAGCAGCTCTTCAAACGTCCCAACTGGCCCGACGAAATCACTTCGCTCGAAAACACCGACGTGCTGCGCGCGCTGGCGCGACTGTTGGGCGTGAGCGACTTCCTCTGGGATGATTTTTTGCGGATGCAGTACGCCAATCTCTTCCCCGTGGTGCGCGACATGGATGCATTATCCACGGCCAAGCCGCGCGCCCAACTCGAAGCGGAATTGGCCCAGGCGCTCGACTCGGGCAGCGTCGGCGGGCTGGCCTATCCCGACTGGCGCGCCGCGCTCAATGCTTTCAAGGATCGCGAACTCTTCCGCATCGACATGCGCCACATCCTCGGGCTGACGGGCGAGTTCTGGGATTTCGCCGCCGAGTTGACCGAACTGGCCGAGGTGGTGATCTCGGCGGTCTTCTCGCGCGGGGAATTTCCGCCCGCGCGGATGGCCGTCCTGGCGCTGGGCAAATGCGGCGGGCGGGAATTGGGCTTCGCCTCGGACATCGAGTTGATGTTCGTGTACGACGGGCAGGCTGAGGGGGCGCGGTCGGGCGACGCCTATGAAAAGTTCGTACGCGACTTCGTGTCCACCATCCAGGCGCGGCGCGAGGGCATCTTCCAGATCGATTTGCAGCTGCGACCCTACGGCAAGGCGGGCAGCCTGGCGGTCCCGCTGGAAAGTTTCCGCCGCTACTACGCGCCGACGGGGCCTGCCTGGGCCTACGAGCGCCAGGCGCTGGTCAAGCTGCGGCCCATCGCAGGCGACGTGGAACTGGGCCGCCAGCTTTGCGCCCTGCGCGACGAGTTCACCTACGCCGCGGGCGCCTTCGACGTGACCGCCATGCGCGCCATGCGGGAGCGCCAGGTGCGGCACCTCGTCACGGGCGGAACCTTCAACGCCAAGTACAGCCCGGGCGGGTTGGTGGATGTGGAGTATTTGATCCAGGGCTTGCAGATCGATCATGGCCTGGGGCATGCGACCGTGCGCGCCACCAATTCGCGCGAGGCGATGGCCGCGCTGCATGAGATCGGCATCCTCTCGAAGGAGGATTATGACCGTTTGCGCAAGGCGCACACCTTCCTGCACTGGCTGATCGATTCCCTGCGCGTGGTGCGCGGCAATTCGAAGGACATCACCGTCCCGCGCTACGGCAGCGACGAGTTCGCCTTCCTGGCGCGCCGCCTGCGCTACGAAAGCAACCTCGACCGCCTGCGCGAGGACCTGGCGCGCTATCCGCACGATGTGATGGAGATCAACCAGCGATTGCTGGGGTGAGGGGGAGTCCGCCCAATTTCCCTGGTTCAAAAAAATCGGGTTAATCGTTTACATTTTCAAAAATTTGCCTCTTGACGGATTCTCGAATCGGCCTATAATCGGGCGAAATACCTACAGCCCATGAATACATCCCTGTTCACCCTCGTTATTGTCGTCCTTCTTGCGGTCCTTATTATTAAGGATCAATTTTCGGTTAGGATGGCAACGGTGAGAGTGAAAAAGTAAACACACACTCATGCAGGAACAAAGAGCCGCCCTAACCAGGCGGCTCTTTTTGTTACCACCCCACCCC
The DNA here is from genome assembly GCA_049324895.1 of Chloroflexota bacterium. Lineage (GTDB taxonomy): Bacteria > Chloroflexota > Anaerolineae > Anaerolineales > Villigracilaceae > JACPVF01. The sequence goes on along the minus strand of JBMOMS010000050.1, from coordinate 13,491 downwards.
TCACCCCTGGTCCCTCTCCCCGAGGGAGAGGGGAAAAAGACCAAAGGAGCCGTATGCGTTCAGATACAGTCAAGAAAGGGTACGACAAGGCGCCACATCGCGCGTTGCTGCGCGCCACGGGGGTTCAGGAAGGCGACTTCGAGAAGCCTTTTGTTGCCATTGTCAATTCCTATGTTGATGTTGTGCCAGGCCACGTCCACTTGCAGGATTTCGGCAAGCTGGTGAAGGATGCCGTGCGCGCGGCGGGCGGGGTGCCGTTCGAGTTCAACACCATCGGCGTGGATGATGGCATCGCGATGGGGCACATGGGCATGAAGTATTCGCTGCCGTCGCGTGAGCTGATCGCCGACTGCGTAGAGACCATGATCGAGGCGCACCGCTTCGACGCGATGGTCTGCATCCCCAACTGCGACAAGATCGTGCCAGGGATGCTGCTGGCCGCCATGCGTGTCAACATCCCGACCATCTTCGTCTCGGGCGGGCCGATGGCCGCGGGCCGCACGCCTGATGGCGAGGCCATCGATTTGATTTCTGTGTTCGAAGGGGTGGGGGCTTTTTCAGCGGGGAAGATCGACGAGAAGCGTTTGTCCATTTTGGAAAGATTTGCCTGTCCGTCCTGTGGCTCGTGCTCGGGCATGTTCACGGCCAACTCGATGAACTGCCTGATGGAAGCCATCGGACTGGCGCTGCCCTACAACGGCTCTGCGCTGGCGAAGACGCCCGAACGCGAAGAGCTGGCAAAGCGCGCCGCAGCGCAGGTCATGACCCTGATCGAACGCGACCTCAAGCCGCGCGACATCGTGACCGCCGACGCCATCGACGATGCCTTCGCCCTGGACATGGCGATGGGCGGATCATCCAACACGGTGCTGCACACGCTGGCGCTGGCCAACGAAGCGGGCGTGGATTATCCGCTGAGCCGCATCAACGCCGTGGCCGACAAGGTGCCGCACATTTGCAAGGTCAGCCCCGCGGGCAAGTGGCACATGGAGGATGTCCATCGCGCGGGCGGCATCCCCGCCATTTTGAATGAAGTCCAGCGTGGGACGGGCATGTTACATCTCGACCGCATGACGGTCAGCGGCGTGACGCTGGGGGAGTCGATCAAAGAATGTGGCATCAAAGATGATGAAGTGATTCGCCGTTATGAAAATGCGCATTCGAAACGCGGCGGGCTGTCGATCCTGTTTGGCAATCTCGCCCCGAACGGCGCGGTGGTCAAGGTCGGCGGCGTGAGCGCGGCCATGATGAAGTTCAGCGGCCCCGCGCGGATCTACGAATCGCAGGATGCGGCGCTGGCGGGGATTCTCGCAAACGAAGTCCAGGCGGGGGATGTGGTCGTCGTCCGCTATGAGGGGCCGAAGGGCGGGCCAGGGATGCAGGAGATGCTCTCGCCCACCTCCGCCATCATGGGGCAGGGATTGGGCGACAAGGTCGCGCTGATCACCGATGGCCGCTTCAGCGGTGGGACGCGCGGCGCGTGCATCGGCCATGTCTCACCCGAGGCGGCGGCGGGCGGCCCGATCGCGGCGCTCCAGGCTGGGGACGTGATCGACATCGATTTAACGGAACGCAGGCTCGAGGTCCGCTTGAGCGCGGAGGAGATTCAGAGTCGCCTTGCGGCGCTGCCTCCGTTCCAATCCAATGTGAAGAGCAAGTGGCTGAAACGCTATTCGTATTTTGTGACCAGCGCCGATACGGGCGCGGTACTACAAAGCTAACTCTGGAGTCCGCCAGCTTGCTGGCGATGCAACAGCAAGCTGTTGCACTCCAAACCAAGGAGAAGAGAGAGCATGAAAAAAACAGGTGCAGAAATTATGTGGGAGTGTCTGGTGCGCGAAGGCGTGGAGGTGGTCTTTGGGTACCCGGGCGGGGCGAACATGCCGATCTATGACGCCATGCTGAACTATCCGATCCATCACGTGTTGGTGCGGCATGAGCAGGGCGGGGCGCACATGGCCGACGGATACGCGCGCGCTTCGGGCAGGGTGGGTGTGGCGATGGGCACTTCGGGGCCTGGCGCGACCAACCTGGTGACGGGTATTGCCACCGCGATGTTGGATTCGTCGCCCGTGGTGTTCATCACGGGACAGGTAGCCGCGCATTTGATCGGCGGCGACGCCTTCCAGGAGATCGATGTGACGGGCATCACCCTGCCCATCACCAAGCACAACTATCTGGTGACCCGCGCCGACGAGATCGCCGAAGTGGTGCGCGAGGCCTTCTACATCGCCCGCAGCGGACGTCCTGGCCCCGTGCTGATCGACATCTGCAAGAACGCGCAGATCGAGCAGACCGAGTTCATCTATCCCGAGGATGTCAAACTGTTGGGCTACCAGCCGCCCGCCCGCGCGCCGCAGACCGACCTGGAAAAGGCCGTTCGTTTGATCGAGAAGGCCAAACGCCCCGTCATTTTGTGCGGACACGGCGTGATCGTCTCGGGCGCGGAAGAGGCGCTGCTGCATTTCGCCACCAAGACGCAGACGCCTGTGGCCAGCACGCTGCTGGGACTGGGCGCCTTCCCCGCCTCGCATCCGCTGGCGCTGGGCATGATGGGCATGCACGGCGAGGCCCACACCAACCTGGCCATCCAGAACTCGGACTTGATCCTGGCCTTCGGCATGCGCTTCGACGACCGCGTGACGGGCAACCTCAAGACCTACGCGCCCAAAGCCAGGAAGATCCACGTCGAGATCGACCCGTCCGAGGTACACAAGAACGTGCATGTCGACCTGCCGCTGGTCGGCGATTTGAAGAACATCGTCACCGACCTGGTGCCGATGGTGGATGAATACGACCACGACGAGTGGCTGCAAGAGATCAACGGCTGGAAATCCGAAGCCGACGAGCGCTCGATCATGAACTGGCCAGAGGACGGCAAGCTGTACGTGGCGCACCTCGTCCACGATCTGTGGAAGGCCACGGGCGGCGGCGCGATCATCACCACCGACGTGGGCCAGCACCAGATGTGGACGGCGCAATATTACGCGCTCGAAAAGCCGAACCGATGGATCACCTCGGGCGGCTCGGGCACGATGGGCTTTGGCCTGCCCTCCGCCATCGGCGCGTGGTTTGCCAACAAGGATCAGGAGATCTGGGCCATCGCGGGCGACGGCGGCTTCCAGATGACCGCTGCCGAGTTGACCACCGCCGTGCAGGAAGGCGCCAACGTCAAGGTCGCCATCATGAACAACAATTTTCTGGGCATGGTGCGCCAGTGGCAGGAGTTCTTCTTCGAGAAGCGCTATTCGGCCGTGAACATGGTCTCGCCCGATTTCGTCAAGCTGGCCGACGCGCACGGAGTCCCCGCCCGCCGCGTGACCACCCGCGAGGAAGTGGACGAGGCCATCCAGTGGGCGCGCGGCATCGCTGGCCCCGTGGTGCTCGAGTTCCGCGTGGAGAAGGAAGACGCCGTGTACCCGATGGTTCCCGCAGGCGCGTCGCTCGATCAGATGCTGCGCAGGCCCGTGAAAGAGTAAAGGAGAGAAAAATGCAATACACATTTATCGCATTGGTCGAAAACAAACCTGGCGTGTTGAACCGCGTGGCTTCGCTGTTCCGCCGCCGCAACTTCAACATCGAGTCGCTGGCGGTCGGGCGCACCGAAAAGCCCGAGGTCTCGCGCATGACCATGGTGGTGGACTGCCCCAACGGCGACGTGGACGCGCACAAGATCGAGGCCAACCTGTACAAGCTGGTCAACGTAATCGACGTGCAGGATGTCTCGCGCCAGCCCTCGGTAACCCGCGACATGGCCCTGATCAAGGTCAAGGCCGCGCCCGAGAAACGCGCCGAGGTCAACAGCCTGGCGTCCATCTTCCGCGCCCGCATCGTGGACGTGGCGACTGATTCCGTTATCGTGGAAGTGACCGGCACCGAGGAGAAGATCGAAGGCATGGTCGAGCTGCTGCGTCCGCTGGGCATCATGGAAATGGTGCGCACGGGCCAGATCGCCATGACGCGCGGCGCCAACGCAGGCATCCGCCGCATGCCTGGCATGGAGGACAACGGCTACGAATACGACCTCGAAGCCGCGGAGATGCTGCCGTAATTACAAGGGTGTCATTGCGAGGAGCGAAGCGACGAAGCAATCTCCTCGCATATGAAATCCTACATTTGACATAAAACATGAGATTGCTTCGGGCGGGAGAACGCCGCCCTCGCAATGACATAAAAGGAGAACTTATCATGGCAAGGATCAATTTCGGTGGTGTGGAAGAAGATGTTGTTACCCGCGGGGAATTCCCGCTGGAGAAGGCGCGCGAGGTGTTGAAGGATGAAGTCGTGGCTGTGCTGGGTTACGGCGTGCAAGGCCCCGCGCAGGCGATGAACATGCGCGATAACGGCATCAAGGTTATCGTTGGGCAGCGCCCTGGGACGAAGAACTGGGATCGCGCCGTCGCCGACGGCTGGGTGCCAGGCGAGACGCTTTTCCCGGTCGAGGAAGCCGCCGAGCGCGGCACCGTCATCCAATACCTGCTCTCGGATGCGGGTCAGCGCTCACAGTGGCCGAAGATCGTCGAGTGCCTGAACGAGGGCGACATGTTGTACTTCTCGCACGGTTTCTCGGTCACCTTCAAGGAGGACACGGGCGTGATCCCGCCTCCGCACGTGGACGTGGCCCTGGTCGCGCCGAAGGGTTCGGGCACCAGCGTGCGCCGCAACTTCCTGGCGGGCAGCGGCATCAACGCCAGCTACGCCGTCCACCAGGATTTCACGGGCAAGGCCAATGAACGCGCCATCGCGCTCGGCATCGCCATTGGCGCGGGCTATCTGTTCCCGACCACTTTCAAGAACGAGGTCTACAGCGACCTGACGGGTGAACGCGGCATTTTGATCGGCGCGCTTTCGGGCGTGATGGAAGCCCAATACAACGTGCTGCGCAAGAACGGACATTCCCCGTCCGAGGCCTTCAACGAGACGGTCGAGGAATTGACCCAGTCGCTGATCCGCCTGGTGGGTGAGAACGGCATGGACTTCATGTACGCCAACTGCTCGACCACCGCCCAGCGCGGCGCGCTCGACTGGCATGCGAAATTCCGCGACGCGGTCGCCCCTGTGTTCGATGACCTGTACGAGTCGGTCAGGACGGGCAACGAAGCCCGCATCACACTCGAAGCCAACAGCCGCGCGGATTATCGTGAACAGCTCGAAAAGGAACTTGGCTACTTCCGCGATTCGGAAATGTGGCGCGCTGGGGCGGCGGTACGTTCCTTACGCCCTGAAAATTGGCAGAAGTAATTGGTAAGCGGTAATTGGTAATTACCAACCACCATTTACCAATTACCGATCTTAGGAGTTTGTATGAGTAACTATGTCAAAATTTTCGATACAACTTTAAGAGACGGCGAGCAGTCCCCTGGCGCGACGATGACCTCGGCGGAAAAGCTGGAAGTCGCCCGCTCCCTGGCGCGCATGGGCGTGGACATTATCGAGGCGGGCTTCCCCGCCGCCTCGCCCGATGACCTGGAAGCCGTCAGACGAATCGCCGTCGAAGTGGGCAACCCGCCCAAGGGCGATCCAGACGCGAAGGTTCCTGTCATCGCGGGGTTGGCGCGCGCCAACAAACCCGACATCGACAAGGCCTGGGAGGCGGTCAAGGGCGCACAGAATCCGCGCATCCACACCTTCCTGGCCACGTCTTCCATCCACATGAAACACAAGCTGAAGATGGATCCCGAGGAAGTGGTGCAGCGCGTCTCCGAGATGGTGGCCTACGCCAAATCCCTGTGCGCCGACGTGGAGTTCAGCCCCGAGGACGCGGGCCGCTCCGATCCTGAGTTCCTGTACGTCGTGCTGGGTGAAGCCATCAAATCGGGCGCGACCACGCTCAACATCCCCGACACGGTCGGCTACACCACGCCCGACGAGTTTTACAAACTAATCGACGGCATCGTCAAAAATACGCCTGGAATGCATGACGGCATTACGATTTCTGTGCATTGTCACGATGACTTGGGCCTCGCCACGGCCAACACGCTGGCTGGAATCCAGGCGGGCGCGCGCCAGGCCGAAGTGACCATCAATGGCATCGGCGAACGCGCGGGCAACACCTCGCTCGAAGAAGTGGTGATGACGCTCAAGACCCGCCACCCGGTTTTCGATCTCGAAACGGGAATTGAAACCCAGCAGCTCTCGCGCGTCAGCAAACTGGTCAGCAACTACACGGGCATCGTGGTGCAGCCTAACAAGGCCATCGTCGGCGCGAATGCGTTCGCGCATGAAGCGGGCATCCACCAGGATGGAATGCTCAAGCACCAGACCACCTACGAGATCATGCGTCCCGAAGATGTCGGCGTGAATCAAACCACGCTGGTGATGGGCAAGCATTCAGGACGCGCGGCTTTGCGTTCGCGCCTCGCCATCATGGGACATGCCCTCGATGAAGCCGAACTCGACAAGGCTTTTGCGCGTTTCAAGGAACTGGCCGACCGCAAGAAGGTCATCACCGACGCCGATCTCGAAGCCGTCATCGCCGACGAGTTCTATCGTCCGCGCGATGTCTATTATCTCGAAGGCTTGCAGGTTTCCTGCGGCACGCTCGGGATGCCCACCGCCACCGTCCGCCTGCGCGGCCCTGACCGTACGGTCTACAACTTCGCGTCGATGGGCACAGGCCCCGTCGATGCGACCTACAAGGCCATCGACGCCATCATCAAAACGCCGTGCAAACTGCTCGAGTTCAACATCCACGCCATTACCGAAGGCATCGACGCGCTCGGCGAAGTGACCGTCCGCATTCAAGCGGAGAATGGCCTGCACACGATGGACGCGCAAAGTGAAATGACCTACGCCCGCGTCTACGGCGGCCACGGCGCGGATACCGACATCATCGTCGCCTCGGCCAAGGCCTATATCAACGCCCTCAACAAACTCATCATCGCCAAAACGGAAGGCACGCAGCCTGTCCACAATGATTTTGGCGTGATGCTGGGATAAGTACGGGCGGGTCTCAGACCCGCCCCGACAAGAAACAAACAGGAGAAACCACCATGACCACTCAGAATGAAGAACGCGACGTTTTCGCCACCCATTGCTTCGACCCCTTCCCCGAGCCGCAGACCATCCCCGCGGGTTGGGATACCAGCGGATTCTTCTCCGCGCCCGCTTCCGCCATGGAAGAGGATGACTCCGCTGAATGAGCATGTCGTTGCGAGTCTTCGGGAAGCAACCTCCCAATTACCATGAGATTGCTTCGTCGGCCTACGGCCTCCTCGCAATGACGTAGAAAACGATTATGCCAAAAACACTCTTCGATAAAATCTGGGACTCGCACGTTGTTGCCGAACAACCCGATTCCCCAGCCGTCCTGTACATCGACCTGCACCTCGTGCATGAGGTCACCTCACCGCAGGCCTTCACGGGTCTGCGTCAGCGCGGACTCAAAGTCCGCCGCCCCGACAAGACGCTCGCCACGATGGATCACTCCATCCCGACCACGCCCATCAACATCCCGATCACGGATGCGATGGCCGCGGCCCAAATCAAGCAGATGGAGACCAATGCCGCCGAGTTTGGCATCACGCTGCACGGCATGGACAGTCCGCACCGCGGCATTGTCCACGTGATCGGCCCTGAGTTGGGACGCACCCAGCCAGGCATGACCATCGTCTGCGGCGACAGTCACACCGCCACGCACGGCGCGTTCGGCGCGCTGGCCTTTGGCATCGGCACCTCCGAGGTCGAGCATGTGCTGGCCTCCCAGTGCCTGCTGCAAAACAAGCCCAAGACCTACGAAGTCCGCGTGGACGGCAGGCTCGGCGCGGGCGTTTCCGCCAAGGACATCATCCTGGCATTGATCGCGAAGATTGGCATCGGCGGCGGGACGGGGCATGTCTTCGAGTACACGGGCGAAGCCATCCGCGCCTTGACGATGGAACAGCGCATGACCGTCTGCAATATGTCCATCGAAGGCGGCGCGCGCGCGGGCATGATCGCCCCCGACGAGGTCACCTTCGAATACCTGGCGGGTCGCGAGTTCGCGCCCCAGGGCGCGGACTGGGACAAGGCCGTCGCCAAGTGGCGCTCCCTGCCCAGTGACGAAGGCGCGGCCTACGACAAGTCCATCACGCTCGACGCCTCGGATATGGAACCGATGATCACCTACGGCACCAATCCTGGCATGGGCATGAAGATCACGGATCGAGTCCCCACCGCCGAGTCATTTACTGAGCCTTCGCAGAAAGCCGCCTTCGAGAAAGCCATGACCTACATGGGCCTCCAGCCTGGTCAATCCCTGCTGGGCCAAAAAGTGGACGTGGTCTTCATCGGCTCCTGCACCAACTCGCGCATCTCCGACCTGCGCCTGGCGGCGGCCATGCTCAAGGGCCGCAAGGTCTCCGAAAGCACGCGCGTCATGGTCGTGCCTGGTTCACAGGATGTCAAGAAGCAAGCCGAGCAGGAAGGCCTCGACCAGGTCTTCAAGGAAGCGGGCGCGGAGTGGCGCGAAGCGGGATGTTCGATGTGCATTGCCATGAACCCGGACTTCCTCACGCCTGGACAGTATTGTGTCTCGACCAGCAACCGCAACTTTGAAGGCCGTCAGGGCAAGGGCGGACGCACCTTCCTCGCCAGCCCCATCACCGCGGCGGCAACCGCCATCGCAGGTAAGGTCACTGACCCGAGGACGATGTTCTAAATTCCTAAAGGTGGTCGAGTAGGGCGAGTGTTCTTCTCGCCCGTATCGAGACCACGCCTCTCAATTTCAACCATGCTTTCATTGCTGGTTTCGATACGCCTCTCAAAGAGCATTCGGGGCTACTCAACCAGCGGAGTAACTCTATGGCCCAATTCACAACACTTACCTCCCGCGTCATGCCCCTGCCCGTCAACGACATCGACACGGATCAGATCATCCCTGCGCAGTTCCTCAAGGTCACGGACAAGAACGGCCTGGCCGATGCGCTGTTCTTCAACTGGCGCTACAACGATGACAAGTCACCCAAGGCGGACTTCATCCTGAACCAGCCCAGTTCCCAGGGCGCGCAGATCCTGCTGGCAGGCGATAACTTCGGCTGCGGCTCCAGCCGCGAACACGCTCCCTGGGCGCTGACCAGCTACGGGTTCCGCGCGGTCATCTCCACCTCGTTCGCGGACATCTTCCGCAACAACTCGCTCAAGAACGGACTCATCCCGATCATCGTGGACGAGGCCACCCACAAGCTGTTGTTCGATCTCGTCGAAGAAGTTCCCTCTGTCGAACTTACCGTCGACCTGGCCTCGCAAACGCTTTCCTTCCCGAACGGCTCGGTCACGTTCCCAATCGACCCATTCAACAAAACCTGTTTGCTCAACGGCGTGGACGAACTTGGATACATCCTCGGGTTCGAGAAGCAGATCGCCGAATATGAGAATAGATGACTGGAGAATAGAAACTAGAGAATAGGGCGACTGCTCTCTATTCTCTACTCTCTAATAACTAATTATGAAAATCCAAATCTACGACACCACCCTGCGTGACGGGACGCAATCCGAAGGCTTCACGCTTTCAGCCAACGACAAGATCCGCGTGGCGCAGCGGCTCGATGATTTTGGCGTGGCCTTCATCGAAGGCGGCTGGCCTGGCTCGAATCCCAAGGATGTCGAGTTCTTCGAGCGCGCCCGCGACATGCAGTGGCAGAATGCCCTGATCGCCGCGTTCGGTTCCACCTGCCGCGTCAAAGGCGGCCCCGAAGACGACGCCAACATCAAAGCCCTGCTCAATTCCCACACGCCCGTCTGCACCATCTTCGGCAAGACCTGGACTCTGCACGTCAGGGAGGTTTTGCAAACCACCAACGAAGATAACCTGCGCATCATCGAGCAGTCCGTTGCGTATCTCAAGGCCAACGGCAAGCGCGTCATCTACGACGCCGAACATTTCTTCGACGGCTACAAAGCGGATTCCACTTACGCGCTTGAAACGTTACAGGCCGCGATTCGCGGCGGCGCGGAGACGGTCGTGCTGTGCGACACCAACGGCGGAACCCTGCCCTGGGAGGTGGAAAGTATCATTCGCGAGATGAAACTTGGAAGCAACCACCCATTCGGAATCCACGCCCATAACGACGGCGAGGCCGCCGTGATCAACTCGTTGACGGCGGTACGCGAAGGCGCGATCCAGGTGCAGGGCACCATCAACGGGGTTGGCGAGCGCTGCGGCAACGTCAACTTGATCTCGGTCATGGCCAACCTCGAACTCAAGATGGGAACCTCGTGCCTGCCCGAAGGAAAGTTGGCCCATCTGTACGAGCTTTCGCATTTTGTGGCCGAGGTCGCCAACCTGACGCCCGATGAGCATTTGCCGTTCGTCGGCAAGTCCGCATTTGCGCACAAGGGCGGCGTACACGTCGCGGCCATGCGCCGCAGCGCGCAATCCTACCAGCACGTGGATCCCGCTCTCGTCGGGAACAAGATGCGGGTGGTCGTGTCCGATCTGTCGGGGCGCGGGAACATGCTCAGCAAGGCGGAGGAGCACGGGGTCGAGGTCGAAGGCGAAGAGGTGGTATCCGTCCTCAACGAAGTCAAGGAACTGGAGGCGCGCGGCTTCTCCTTCGAGGCCGCCGAAGCCTCGGTGGCGATGATGCTCAAGCGCCAGGAATACGGCTACAAGGCCCCCTTCGAACTGGTGGACTTTTTCGTCAACGTCGAGCATCGCCAGGGACGCGGCATCTTTGCCGAGGCCATGGTCAAGGTGCGCGTGCAGGGTGAGTTGCTGCACACTGCGGCGGAAGGCAACGGCCCCGTCAATGCGCTGGACAATGCCCTACGAAAAGCCCTGATGGGATATTATCCGCAAATCGCCAATTTCCACCTGTCCGATTACAAAGTCCGCATTCTGGATTCGGATCACGGCACCGAGGCCATCACCCGCGTGTTGATCGACACGCGCAACAGCACCAGCCGCTGGAGCACCGTCGGCGCCAGCACCAACATCATCGAAGCCTCCTGGCGCGCCCTGGCGGATTCGGTGGAGTATGGATTGATGGTGGCGCATTAGCTTATCACCGTCATTGCGAGTCTGCGAGAAGCAATCCCCCGTTATTTTGGAGATTGCTTCGTCGCCAAAGAGCGGCTCCTCGCAATGACGAAAAGGACATTCATGAATTTCAACATTACCCTCCTCCCTGGCGACGGCATCGGCCCCGAGATCG
>JBMOMS010000050.1:0-2259 GCA_049324895.1 Chloroflexota bacterium | reverse complement strand
GAAGCAATCCCCCGTTATTTTGGAGATTGCTTCGTCGCCAAAGAGCGGCTCCTCGCAATGACGAAAAGGACATTCATGAATTTCAACATTACCCTCCTCCCTGGCGACGGCATCGGCCCCGAGATCGTCGCCGAAGCCGTACGCGTGCTGGACACTGTCGCCAGCAAACATGGTCACTCATTCAAATTCACCGAACGCCTGATGGGCGGCTGCTCCATCGACCAATACGGCTCCTCGCTCACCGACGAAACCCTGGCCGATTGCAAATCCGCGGATGCGGTTCTGCTCGGCGCGGTCGGCGGCCCCAAGTGGGACGACCCCGCCGCCAAAGATCGCCCCGAACGCGGACTGCTGGCCCTGCGCAAGGGACTCGGCGTCTTCGCCAACCTGCGTCCCGTCAAGGTGCATCCTGCGCTGATCGACTCGTCGCCGCTCAAGCCTGAAAAGCTCAAGGGCGTGGACATCATGGTCGTGCGCGAACTGACGGGCGGCCTGTACTTCGGCTGGCCCAAGGGACGCGACATCAAGGATGGCCGCGAGCGCGCCGTGGATACGCTCGAATATTACGATTACGAGATCAAGCGCGTCATGGAACTGTCTTTCGAGCTGGCCAAGGGTCGCAGGAAAAAAGTCACCTCGGTGGACAAGGCCAACGTGCTGGAATCCTCGCGCCTGTGGCGGCAGATCGCCGTCCAGGTTGGGAAGGCGAATCCCGAGGTCGAGCTGGAACACATGCTGGTGGATACCGCCTCCATGCGGCTGATCACTGGCCCCGCCTGGATGGACGTGGTCGTGACCGAGAACATGTTCGGCGACATCCTGACCGACGAGGCCTCCGTGCTGGCAGGCTCGATGGGGATGCTGCCTTCGGCCAGTTTATCGGAGACAGGCATGGGCCTGTATGAACCCATCCATGGCTCCGCGCCTGACATCGCAGGCAAGGGCATCGCCAACCCGATCGGCACCATCCTATCCACCGCCATGCTGCTGCGCTATTCGCTGAAGCTCGAAGCGGAAGCCGCGTCCATCGAAAACGCCGTGGATGCGACCATCACCGCCGGCGCGCGCACCGCCGACATCGGCGGCAAACTGACCTCCCGCCAGATGGCGGACGAAATCATCAAGAATTTGTAAGGGCGCCCCTCGTGGGTGCCCTGGGCAGGGACAAGCCCTGCCCCGACAAAAAAGAGAAGGAGAAATCATCATGGGAATGGAATCCAAATTTGTTTGGATGAACGGTGAACTGGTGCCGTTCGAAAAGGCAACCCTGCACTTTTTGACGCCCGCCCTGCATTACGGCGCAGCAGTCTTCGAGGGCATCCGCGCCTACGAAACGCCGAAAGGCCCCGCCGTCTTCCGCCTGACCGACCACGCCGAGCGCCTGCTGGATTCGGCGCGCGTGTTCGGCTTCCGCGACCTGCCGTGGACGACCGAGGACGTGGTCAAGGCGATCAAGGACACCGTGCGCGCCAACGGATTCAAGGATTGCTACATCCGCCCGCTGCTCTATCTTGACGGCGGTGGCTGGAACCTGAACGTGGATAACGGCAAACCGTCGCTGGCGATTGCCGCCTGGGAGTGGGGCAACTACCTGGGCGAGGAGGCGCTGGCCAAAGGCATCCGCGCCAACATCTCATCGTACACGCGCCATCATCCGAATGTGCTGATGACCAAGGCCAAGGTCTCGGGCAACTATGCCAACAGTTTCCTGGCCAAAACTGAATCCGTGCGGCTGGGATTCGAGGAAGCCATCATGCTTGATCCGCAGGGCTACGTGGCTGAATGTACAGGCGAGAACCTGTTCCTCGTGCGGCATGGCAAGATCGTGACCCCTTCCACTGCACCCGTGCTGGAAGGCGTGACGCGTCACTCGATCCACACCGTAGCCAAGGATATGGGCTATCGCATCCTCGAACAGCCCATTTCCCGCGACCAGCTCTACATCGCGGACGAAGTCTTCGTGTGCGGCACGGCTGCCGAGGTCATCGGCCTGAGCGAGATCGACTTCCGCACCATCGGCGACGGCAAGACAGGCCCCGTGACGCGCAAGATCCAGGGCATCTATCACGATGCGATTCGCGGCAAGATTGCGCGGTACGAGTCATGGTGCGAGCACGTGGGGTAGGAAGAGGAAAGAGGAAAGAGGAAGGAGGAAGAAATCCTCCTTCCTCTTTTTATCGCGAAGATGTTGACGGCCGTGCAAAAATATGCTATTCTGTACGGCAAAGGAGACAGCCATGCAAGAGACAAAATTAACCA
>JBMOMS010000049.1:10748-23794 GCA_049324895.1 Chloroflexota bacterium | reverse complement strand
CTGGATCGAGCAGCTGGCCGCCGACGGCGTCACCGGCGGCTGCGGCGGCGGGAACTTCTGCCCCGGGCAAGTCGTCACCCGCGACCAGATGGCCGTATTCCTGATCGCGGCCTTTGGCCTGCCGTAGAAAACGGAATAGACTTTGCGAGGGTTTGCAGTTTCAGGCCACCACTAAATTGGTTTTCTTTTTTGCCAGGGATATGGTTGCCACAGCGCCCGAATTGAAGGCCAGGAAATCCGCCTCGACGCCGTCGCTGAAGATGACGCCGCCTTCGGGCATCTCGGAATGTAATACCAGCGGAGCCTCGGGCGTGACGTAGCCCAGCACCATTTCCGCCGAGGAAGTCTTGCTAATGAACGGTTCGCGCACCACGTAAACGAGTTTTTCATCCTCCCAGTCCAGGCGCAGGGGCGGCAGGGTATCCGCATGTTGAGAACCGCTCAAAATCCCGTTGGCCATGTTGAACATGCTGCTCAGCCAGCCCGTCGAGCCGACGCCCGTGGACACGATCACCCCGCTGGAGGAATGATGTTCCTGCCTGTCCAGGGACTGGATCAGGTAGCGCGCCGAGACGTGCGACTTCACGCCAATGAAGAAATCGTTGAAGGCCAACAGCGATTGCCCGTCGGCCAGGCTGACTTCGGCCATGCTGATTTTGCGGGAAGTGAAGGCGCCCTTCAAAATGTTTCGCGCCGCAGGGACGGCGGTCGCCTCATTAAACGGGAGCAGGATTCCGTCGATGTGGGCTGGGTCGGGGTTGACCGCCAGCAGGGGCTGTCCATCCAAATATTTGGCGGTGTTCGCCACCAGGCCGTCGATCCCGATGACCACCACGATGTCATCCTCGGAGAACAGGAAATTGGGCAGCAGGCCGCGCTCGATTTCCTGCGTTTTGGCCAGCATTTGCAGGGACGAACGCAACGCCTGCACGGAAGCATAATAGACATCGTGCTCGCGCTGGTAGAAGTCGAAGTCCCCGCCGCTATGCTCCAGGTAAAACCTGGCCTGGCCGACCGTGTTGAAGCGCTCGACCAGGCCTTCAAGGCGCGTCCTGCGTGTGACCAGGACGATCTTTTCGAAGTCCACCTACTCCCCCTTGGTGCGGGCAGGTTGGGGCGTTTTCTTATCCTGCATCAATAATTCCAACAGATCAGGAGAGATGTTCAAGGTGCCAATCCTGGCGGCGTTCTGGGCCAGTTCCTTCATGGCCATGCTGACCATCAGGCGCGGGTCGGCGGACTGCACGGTCAGGGCTTGCAGCACGGCAGGCTCGAGATCCTTGAGCGCCCGCAGCGAAGCCTCCATCACGTAGGCCTGCGCTTCCGCCTCGGTCTGCACATTTTCCTTGCGCGCCAGGACCAGTTTCTTGCGTTCCCCTTCCAGGTTGATCTGGCCGTTGAGTTGGGTCTGGCGCACTTCCTGCTGTTTGCGCTCCACGGCCAGGTCGGCCTCCACCTTGGTTTCGCGGATCTGGCGTTTCTTTTCCTCGACCGCGATCTCGGTGTTGAGTTCGTTTTCCTTGATCTTGCGCTCCTGTTCCACGGCCGCATTGCGGCGGTCATAGATGGCCTGGTCGGCGCGCCGCAGCAATTCCTCGCGCGCCTCGGCCTCCAGCGCCCGCGCCATCTCGGGGATGGGCTTGATGGCCTGGATGGCCAGACTCAGCACCTCCACACCCAGCGACTTGAGCGCCTCGCTGGACTGCATCTTTTCCAGGACCGCGGCCGCCACCGCCTCCGACGACTTGATCGCGTCCCGCAGCGGCAGCTTCTGAATATCCGCGCGCACCATCACCTGAAGCAGATTGATCAGACGCTGCGGCAGCTTTTGCGGATCGTCCGAGAGATAGCGGGTCGGCAGGGAGTCGACGGTGTAATTGAGCAGGGAAGCCACCAGTTCGGGCGCGAAGATGCGATAGGTCAATTCGCCCTGCACGGTCAAGGGCTGGTAGTCCTGGCTCAACTCGTTGAAGATGAAGGGCACGTCCGCGCTCCCAACGGGCACCACCACAATGGACGAAGAGGGTTTGAAATAGAAGAACGACAATCCCGCCCCCACCTTGCGCTTCCTTCCACTGACGTAGTGGATCACATAATGGGTCGGGTTGGTCTTGAGGTATTGAATTCCCAACATGGCTGTACTGCGCCTCCGTTAAGTCGAAATTTTGAGCGATTGTATCAAAACTTACGTCTATTAACGAAAGGTCCCCCAAACGGATGGGCCGCGCGCCTAGCCCGCCAGCGCGATCAATTCAGGCGGCACCCAAAAATCACCCTGGCCCAGGGTGCTGAGCGCCAGCGAAAAAAGCAAAATTGCCAGGCCGACCCCGATCAAGATGCGATCCTTGTATTGGTAGATGAGTTGTTGCAGCCAGGTGCGCGGACCGATGCCGAAGGCGCGCAAATCCATGGCATCGATGATGTCCTCGCTGCCGATGATGGCGTGGATGGTGACGGGCACCATCAACGGGCCGAGCTTGCGCACCTGCTCGAACAGTCCGCCGCTGATCTTCTCCAGCTCGAAGCCGCGCGCGCGCTGCGCATCCATCGTCAACTGAAAGTCGCGGCTGAAGGTGGGGATGAAGCGCATGGTCAGGTCCATGGCGTAGGCGATCTTGTCGGGCAGTCCCAGCCCGCGGAAGGTGACGCCGTACAGGGCGGGGTCGAGCGAGTACGGAATCAAGATCGTCATGATGGCGATGCTGAACACGCGCACGAACTGGCTCACCCCGAAAAACACGCGCTCCACCGTGATGTCCAACGCAGGCGTCCAGCCGAGAATGGAGAAGGACGCCTCCAGGCGGCGGATGAGGTGCTCCTGTTCGTACACCTCCGTCCCGCCGCGGCCGGTCAGGAAGGTGAAGAAGGAGAAGATCAACACGAAGCCGACAATGAACAGGAATGCGCGGCGAATCTCATCCCAGCGCACACCCGAGGTCAGGAGGGTAAACAGCGCGATGGCCGCGAAAAATAATAAATAACGCGCGTCCCAAAAAGCCAGCGTTGAGAACAGGAAACAGCCATAGAACATCATCCAGGCGCGCGGATCGAACGACTGGATGAGGGATTTTTCACGTTTGCGGTAACGCCAGGCAACGAGCATGGATTTCCTATGCAGGGGCGAAGCAATGCCTCGCCCCTGCGAGATCGATTTGAATTAACGGCCCGACTGCTTCTGGACAGCCGCATACGCGGTCACCAGCAGCGGGACGAGGATGGCGGCGAAGATCAAGTTCGGGCCGGCCGCGGGCAGGAACTCGCCCACGATGGCGGCGGCGGGACTGAACCCATTGATCCAGATGTCCGAGATGGCCGCAAAACCGATGCCGAGGATGTTGCCCAACATGCCCCAGATGACGGCCTCGCCAATGGTGACATTCTTTCCAAAGGCAAAGCGGACGATCAACACCAGGGCGAGACCGATCAGGATCGAGATGCCGGCGGTCAGCGCGATCGGCTGGTCGCCAAAGACGCCGTTATTGACGTCGTAGAACATCATGTTCGTCTCACCCCTGTTCAGGAAGTAAACGACGGTGGCCAGCACAGCCAGCGCGCCGCCGACCCACAGCACCATATCGGTGGCTTTCTTGCGGTCGACGAACAGGGCGGGCAGGCCCGCAACGAAGCCGACCAGGCCGTTGCCGATGCTCCACTGCGGGGACAGGCCGAAGCCCGAGATGGCGTCACCGAACATGTTGCCGACCGCGCCCGTGAAGAAGCCGACGATGGGGCCGAAGGCGTAGCCGAAGAACATCGGGATGGCAATGGCGGGACGCAGGGCCACCTGGCTGAGTGAGGGGATCACGAACACGGTGGCATTGAAGTACCAGGAGAACACGGCATACAGCGATGCGCCGATGGCCATCCACACCACTTCGCGGGTGCCCACTTCCCAGGCCTTGCTGTCCTTGCTGAAGAAGTAGACCGCCAGGGCCAGCAGCAGGCCAAGCACCACAAAGCCAAAGCGCAAGCCGAGGGTGCTGCTATCGGTCTGGAAGCGCTCGATGCCCAGCATGTTGCCCAGCACGAACACGATGATGGCAAAGATGGCGAAGATCGCCACCAGCCAGGTCAGAACGGAAGTCAAACGTTTATCCATCTCATTCTCCTTTGAAAAATTGGGATGAAACCAATTACACGTGCGCCAGCGCCTCGGCCCGCAGGAAACGCCCCGTCTCACCGAAGCGATTCACGTTCAGCGCCAGGAGCGAACTCGGGATGACGCGGCAGGCCTTCAAACGGTCGAAGTCGCGCAGGACATTCTGCGGGGAGCCATCGGCGATGAGCCGCCCGTCCGCCACCAGCAGGACGCGGTTGGCGTAGATCACCGCCAGGTCCACATCGTGGGTGATGAACATGACCGCCTCGAAGCCGGGCAATTGCAGGATGGCATCCATGAAATTCATGTAGTTCTGGTAATCCTGACCCGCGGTCGGCTCGTCCATCACCAGGATGCGCGAACGCATGGCCAGGATGGCCGCGATGCTGACGCGCTTCTGCTGGCCGAACGAAAGCGCCAGCGGAGGGTCTTCTTCCTTGTCGGACAGGTTCACAATTCGCAGCGCCTCCTGCACCTCCTTCTCGATCTCGTCCTTCGGGTGTTTGAGATTGGTCGGGCCGAAAGCCAATTCCTCGCGCACCGTTGGGGCAAACAACATGTGGCTGGGACTCTGGAACACGTAGCCCAACGTGGCGGCGATCTCGGCCACGCTGGCCTCCTTCGTATCCCTGCCATTGACCAGCACGCGGCCCGACCTGGGCTTGAGCAGGCCGATGGCGTGCTTGACGAAAGTCGTCTTGCCTGCGCCGTTGGGACCCAGCACCGCGATCACATCGCCGCGCTTGATCTCCAGGTCGATGCCATGCAGGATTTCGACTCCCGTTTCATAACCGAAGGCGACCTGCTCGAAGCGCACCAACGCCTCTTCACGAACAGGCAGCGCGGCCGCGCCAGGCAGGACGCGGATCGCTGCGGGAGCAGGGTCCTGCCGCGCGCGTTCGACGATATCCTCAGCGGGAAGTTTGACCTCGCGATAGTTCACCACTTGTGACAACCCCTTCACACCCCCCAGGTAACGCACCCTGCCCTCGCTCATGTACATCACACGCTCGGGGTGGATGCGCAGCACATCCTCCACGCGATGCTCGACCATCAGCACCGTCATGCCTTCGTCGGCCAGGGCGCGCACCGCATCCAGCGTCTCGGCTGCCGAGGCGGGATCGAGGCTGGCCAGCGGTTCATCCAGCAGCAGGATCGAGGGACGCATGGCCAGCACACCCGCCAGCGCCACCTTCTGTTTCTCACCGCCCGAGAGCAGGAAGGTATCCCGTCCGCGCAGGTGGGTGATCTTCAAATGCGCCAGGGCCTCATCCACGCGCGCGTAGATTTCCTCCCGCGACAAGCCGAGATTCTCCAGCCCAAAGGCCACTTCGTTCAACACCTTGGTGCCCAGGATCTGGCGCTCGGGGTCCTGCAGCACCGTGCCGACCTTCTGCGAGATCGTGGATAATTTCATGACGGCGGTATCCTCGCCATGCACGAGGATGCGTCCGCTCACTTCTCCCTTGTAGCTGCGTGGAATCAACCCGTTGATGGAGCGGATCAGCGTGGTTTTGCCGCAGCCGCTGGCGCCCGCGATGAGCAGGATTTCGCCCGCGTTGGCGTTGAATGAAATATCATGAATGGCCGCTCCCTGGCGGTCACGATACCGAAAGGATAAATTCTCGACGACAAGCGGGAAGTCAGAAGGCATATCTGTTCACTTCGATGAGATTAGCCCGCATCACGCCGCACCAGTTCCTCTTGTTTCGATCCCTGGTGAACGGTTGGAAGACAGGCTGCATGGCCCTATTATATACCCACGGGTGGAAATTTCGTTTTTCACCCTCCAAAAAAGCTCGATTTTCTACCGCCTCGAAAAACCTGCTTTATGGTTTTCGCAAAACATAAGGCAGTAATTCTCCCGTGCGGACGTTCAATGTCCAGTAATTTTTGCCAAAGAGTTCTCCAAGAAGGATCGTCTCATGATCCAACCAGATATCATCAACGCCATATTCATCCAATGGATTCAACTGCCGCAGATCTTGGTCGATCAACAATTTCAACTGGCGGGTCTCCAGGTTATACGCGAAAATTGAAAAGCCCGCGATCCCATCAGCCCAACCTTCCAAGCCCGCAACGAAAATCAAGTTTTTTCCATCGGGAGACCATTTGAACATGCCAACATCTTGATATTTTTCCTTGAATGAAAAGACCCGCTGCTCAAGGGTGTTCAAATCACGGATAATAACCCGATAAGGTGGGCCTCCTTCGGAAAAAGCATAGTACCTTTCATCGTGGGACAGGGCGAAGCGAGTATGGTTATATTCCGCATCAAACGCACCCGTCTCAATATTGAAGCGATACAAGCGAAAGGCTTCTATAAAAACCAAGCCTGGGCCATCGATGCAACAGGTATATTGCGACAAATAAACATGCTTACCATCCACGGACCAGCGATAAAATTTATAATATGTCCTATTGAATGGTTCGCCATTGTCGGCCACCCCATTATCAATGGAGGGAATGAGCCATTCTTTACTTCCATCGAAACGCGCGATTTTTGTATAGTCTTCAAACCCGCAGGTTACAACAAACCATTGCTGATCGGGCGAAATGATCCGGGAAATATCAGGCGCATAATCGCTACACTCATCAAGGTAAACATAAGCTGTTGCTTGCAAGGGGAATAGAATTGGCGTGGGCGTTTCGGTTGGCCTGGGCGTCAATGTCCGATAAGGCTTTGGAGTTATGCTGGCAGGCCAATAGGTAGATGTTATCGATGGTGTCGGCAAAACCGGTTGTTCCGTTGTAATATCAGCGCAGCCTGCGACAAACACAAACAAAACCATTGCCAAAAGAATTACTTTCCCGCGTTTCAAATCAGGCCGCATTTATTCCTCCTGGTTTTTGAGCAAAGACTCCAGTAATTTCTTCTCTTCATCTTCGTACCTGACTTCCCCATCCAGCCAGGCGGCGCGCAGGCGGGTGAGAATTTGCCTGTATCCCGGGCCGGGCGGCAGGCCCAGGGCTTTCAATGTCTCGCCGTCGGTGCGCGGCCTGACGTGCCTCCACGTGGAAAGGTATTCCAGCAAGGCCGATTCGCGCATGACAAGGTATGCCGCGTAGATCGAAAACGGAGGAAAGCCTTCCAGCGCAAAGGTCCAGGCGCTGGGCTGGGAATTTGCCAGCGCGGGCAACTGCGACTTCAAGCGCGACGCGCCCAGCAAGGCCTCGCTCAACTCGGAGGTGAAGTCCAGGCGGCGGGACAGGGCGACCAGGTCTTCCACCGAAAGGTCCAGCAGCCAGAGCAAATAGCCGAGAAGTTCGCGGTCGCAGGTAATGTTCAGGATGGGATCGGGAAGCTGGCCGAGCAAACTGGCGCGCTGGGAGTCAAAGCGCGGCAGGCTGGGGTGAATGGCCTTCAATACACCCAAATCATCCGCGCGCGCCAGCATGACGGCGGCGTGGTCCTCCGCGAAGATCAAATCCAGTTCGTGACGCAGGCGCTCGCCGCTGAGCGTGGACAGCACCGACAGCGCCCGGGCATCCACCAACGCCAGCGTGTCCGCTTCGATGCGAAAACCATAACGCCCCTCATAGCGGATGGCGCGCAGGATGCGGGTGGGATCGTCGACGAAGGAACCTGGATGCAGCGCGCGGATGACGCCGCGCTCCAGGTCCTCCCGCCCACCCAGCGGGTCGAGCAGCTCGCCAAAATGGTCCCCCTCCACGCGGACGGCCAGGGCGTTGATGCTGAAGTCGCGGCGGCGCAGGTCGTCTTCGATGGCGGCGGGCGTCACGGTCGGCAGCGCGCCGGGGCGGTCATAGGTTTCGGCGCGGGCAGTGATCAGGTCGAAGGTATCGTCCGAATGGGGAAGCTGCCAGACGGCGGTATGGAAGGACGCATGGGGGGTTAATTTCCCGCCCAGGGCTTTCACCAGCGCCCGCCCCAACTGGATGGCATCGCCCTCGACGATCAAGTCCAGGTCGTGGACGGGGCGTCCCAGAAGCAGGTCGCGCACGAAGCCGCCCACCAGGTAGCATGGAAAGCCCAGGGCGGCGCTTTGGCGGGCGATGTCCGAGAGCAGACTCCGCTTTTCGGGCGGGAGCAGGCGAGGGTCCAGGGCAAGGGGGGAAAGGGGTTGGGCCATGCGTCCATTTTACATCACTTCGGAAGTTGACCGTTTTTTTACATCGGGATAACCGCCGCGCAATGAGCCGACTGTAGACTGGAACATGGAGGCACGCATGAGCACAAAAATCATTCTCCTGACCCTGGCCTTGTTGATGATCGCCGCCTGCGCCGCGCCCTTTCCCGCGGCAATCGCCCCAACCCAATCGTCCGCCGTCGAGGCGCCGCCGATGTCCACATCCGCGCCCGCGTCTGCCCCCGCGCTGATCCCCGCCGGGCGGGAAGGCGCGTATTGGGTGACCAATCCGTCCAGCGGCGCGCGCCTGGCCGTGACGGTGCTGTACCCCGATGGCTGGAACGGGGAATTGCTGCCTGCCCTGATTCTGGTGCCCGGGGGGACGGGCGTGGTTGAAACAGGCAAGGCCCGGGCGCTGGCCGCCGAAGGCTTCCTGGCCATTATCTTTACCCCGGACGGACGCGGCGCGAGCGATGGAAGCGAGGATTACAACGGGCACATCGGGCAGGATGGACTGGCAGCCGCCATCCAGGCCAGCCTGTCCCTGCCCGGGCTGGATCCCGGTCGATTCGGGCTGGTATCCTACTCGTACGGCGTAACCCTGGCCAGCGGGGCGCTGGCGCGGCATCCCGACCTGCCCATCGATTTTTACATCGATTGGGAGGGGCCAGTGGATCGAGGCTACACCACCACCGGCTGCGGCCCCAACCGTCCCGAGGGCATCCAGTGGCAGCCATGCAGCGAGGATGCCTGGTGGGCGGAACGGGAAGCCATCCGTTTCATTGGCGAGGTGCGCGTTCCATACCAGCGCATCCAATCCCAGAAGGATCACGTCCAGCGCGGGAACACCCACGCCATCGAGATTGTCAACGCCGCCGTGCAAGCCGGCCTGCCCTGGGTGCGCCTGAACGAGTACCCGCCCAATCAGACCTATGACGCGGCCAACCCGCCCGCCATGCTGGCCGACGCCGAAGATAAACGCCTGCAAAGCACCGTGGCGGAATACGCCTGGCATATCATCCGCGAAGTCCTGCCCGCGCAATAAAGGTCCCCCCGGGAAATGAAAACCACTCGATGGAAGCAATCCATCGAGTGGTGGGTCGGACCGAAATCTCAACTCAGGCTATTGTATTGCTCGTAGGCCCGCGCGGCATTGGCGTGCTGTCCCGCCCGCGCGAAGGCATCCCCAAGCGCTTTCCAAACGGCGGCATTGCGCGGGTGACTGCGCGCGCCCGCGATCAGGTCGTCGAGCACTTCCTGGGTGTGCCGCCCATGCGCGATCAGGTGCGAGTAGGCGTTCAAGGCTTTGTCGAAGTCACGCGCCGCCAGGGCTGCCCGCGCCACTTGCAGGAGCGGGTCCTGTGCGGGCTGGACGTCATGAGCGATGTGATGGGAATGGACCGCCTGGACGGCAGGCGGGGCCGCCTCAAACTCGACCTCCACCTTTTTCTTCTTCCGCTTATGCTTGACGATAACCTCCCCGCCGCGCGAAGCCTTCGGCTCGAGGGCCTCAGCCAGGCCGTCGCCCAACAGGTTCCAACCCACGCCGAAGAGGATCAAAGCCAGAGTGGCGGGCATAAAGACCCACCAGGAAGCGAACAGGTCGCCGCCCGGGCCGATGACCCAGTTGCGTCCCATCGACAGCATCATGCCCCAGGCCGACTGCCCGCCCAGGCCCACGAAGGTGATGGTGGCCTGCAGAATGACCGCGCTGCCCACGTCGCGCGCCGCCATGACGATGGCCGGGCCGATGGAGTTTGGCAACACGTGGCGGCTGATCACCCACAGCGAATTCCCTCCCAGGGCGCGGGCAGCCTGGATGAACTCGGTATTCTTCAGGGTAATGACCATCGTGTTGACCAGGCGCGCAATCGGCATCCATGAAAAGAGGATCAGGCAGATCAGGATGGGATCGACCTTCATCAGGAAAACGGCAAAGGGTGGAGGCGTGAACTGGAAATCGACCACCCGGCCGAAATAATCGTTATTGAACCAATAAATGCCGCCCAGGGATTCGATGGTCATCGCTACAAGCTGTTGAAGGAAGACCACTCCCGCCAGCACGGGAAAGGTCAGGAAGGCGTCTGCGATGCGCATCATCAGGCCGTTGACCAGGCCGCCCAAATAGCCGGCAACCGCGCCGAATATCGACCCAAAAACGAAGGCACCCAGGGCCACCCACAGACCAAACTGCATGGCCTCGCGCGAACCCCATACGATGGCGTGATACACGTCGAGCTGGCCGGGCAGGGTGCCCAGCGGTGAAGTCTCGGTCGGCGGGCGGGGGATCTTATCGGTTTGGCGGCCCACTTTCTTGAAGGCGCCCTGGGTGGTTTGGTTGGGCGGGGAAATCAGCGGGGCGGCCAGGGCCATCACGGTGAAGACCAGGACGATGAACAATCCCAGCCAGTTCTGCCAGCGGGAGAGAAAGAAGCGCAGCGCTCTCATGCCTTCAAAACCTCCTCGCGCACGCGCGGGTCGAGGGCCGCCTGCACCACATCCAGGACGAACATCAGGCCAAGCACCATCAGCACGCTGTACACGGCAAAGCCCAAGGCGGCAGGCGCATCGGGATAACTGCGCATCGAGATGATGATCACCTCGGATACCCCCGTCCGGCCAAAGATGAGTTCGACGACAAAAATACCCGTCACGATACTGGCAGCGGAGAGGGCCATGGCCGTCAGGGATGGAGCCAGGATGGCGCGCAGGGCATGCCGCCAGACCAGCCGCCCTTCGCGCACACCGCGCGCCCGCGCCGCTGTGATGTATTCCTTGCCGCGCTCATTCATGACCGTGGCGCGCGTAATGCGGCCCAGGGTGGCCCAATGGTAGAGCGAGAGTGTCACGACCGGCATGATCAGGTGCTTCAGGGCCTTCAGGAACACGTCGAAACGTCCGTTGAGCAGGCAGTCGAGAGTCAAGGCGCCGGTGTAATCCACAAAGCCCGAACGCGACAGTTGCAGGTCGGTGGTCACATCCAGGCGGCCAGGGTCCAGCCAGCCCAGCTTAACGTAAAGATACGAAAGCAGCACCATCGAAAGGATGAAAGGCGGCATCGAAGTTCCCAGGAAGGCCAGCGAGCGGAAGCCCCCATCGAACAGGCCGCCGGGCCGCCAGCCCGCCTTCAGTCCATTCGCCAATCCAAGCGGAATGAGCAGGATGAGCGAAAAGAAAGCCAGCTCCAGGGTGGCGGGCGTGCGGTGCAGCAGGGAGTCGAGCACATCCGCGCGCAGGGTGGGACTGTAGCCCCACGAACCCGTCAGCAGCTCCCGCATCCAGTAGCCGTATTGCACCAGGTAGGGTTCATCCAGGTGATACTTCTCGATGAGAATGTTGATCGTTGTTTCGGTGGCTCGCTCCCCGCCTTTGCCCGGCGGAATGTACAACCGCGCCCGCGCCTCGGGCGGGGTCAACATCACGCCGGCGTACAGCACCATGGTGATGACCACCAGGGAGACCAGCGCATAGAACAATCTGCGGACAATAAACTGCAAGAATGGCGGCATATATACCTCTAGGCAATTTTACACCCTATGCGAAATTTGTCCGGCGGATTTCTTCTCATTTTTAGAAACGTGTGTATAATTGGCGCATGTTTCGGATGAACCCGCTCCCGTCCCCCGCTCATCAACCTGCCCGGTCTGGATAAGGTTCGCAAACGCGCGCCCAAACGGCTCCCAGACCCGGTGAGCCGTTTTTTGTTGGATGCAGGAGTTCGTTCCGCCCTGAAAGCTGGTTCCGTTATGGACATCAAACAACTCACCGAGAGAATGCATGAGCTGGTTGCCTCCAAAGGTTGGTACAATGCGGACAGCAAACGCCCGCAGACGCCGCGCAACCTGGCCGTCTCGCTCTCCATCGAAGCCGCCGAAATTCTGGAGCATTTTCAATTCGGCGAAGAGATCAGGGACAGGGATGAGCTTGGCGGCGAACTGGCGGACGTGGCGCTCTACCTGCTGCAACTGGCCTCGGTCACAGGCATCGACCTGGAGCAAGCCATTTTGAATAAGATAGAAGTGAATAAGAAAAGAGAATGGGACGTTGAGAAATAGTCAAAGGTCGAAGGTCAAAAGTCAGGCGACCTTGGACTTTCGACTTTCGACAAGGTGAACTTATGAACATCACAGTATTCGGTGGGTCCCAACCCAAAGAAGGCGATACAGCCTACACAGAAGCCCAGACGCTTGGACGTCTGCTGGCCGAGCGCGGCCACGCCGTGCTGACGGGCGGCTACATCGGCACGATGGAAGCCGTCAGCCGCGGCGCGTCCGAGGCGGGCGGGCACGTCATTGGCGTGACCTGCGAAGACATCGAAGACTGGCGCAAGGTCAGCGCGAATCGCTGGGTGAAAGAGGAAAGGCGCAGGAAGACGCTGCTCGAACGCCTGCAGGTTTTGATCGAGGACTGCGATGCGGCCATCGCCCTGCCCGGCGGCCCCGGCACACTGACCGAAATTTCGTTGATGTGGAATCTCATGATCATCCAGGCCCTGCACCGGAGGCCGTTGATCCTGGTCGGGGACGGCTGGCAGTCTGTCTTCGATCAGGTCTTCACCAAACTGGGGACCTACACCTCCCCCGCCCAACAGGAGCTGGTTCAGTTTGCTCCCGATATCGAGACTGCTGTACGGATGTTATAACCCGTCATTGCGAGGAGCGCTCTCTGCGACAAAGCAATCTTCCCTGAATAGCGAGATCGCTTCGCATAGAACGCTCGCATAGAACGCTCGCATAGAACGCTCGCATAGAACGCTCGCAATGACGTATCAAAAACAAAGAGGACAAAATGGCTGAAGAGAAACTCCCCACCCGCGCTGAGAATTTTGCCGAGTGGTACAACCAACTCGTATTGAA
>JBMOMS010000049.1:0-10648 GCA_049324895.1 Chloroflexota bacterium | reverse complement strand
TCGCATAGAACGCTCGCATAGAACGCTCGCAATGACGTATCAAAAACAAAGAGGACAAAATGGCTGAAGAGAAACTCCCCACCCGCGCTGAGAATTTTGCCGAGTGGTACAACCAACTCGTATTGAAAGCCGACCTGGCCGATTACGCCCCCGTGCGCGGCTGCATGGTCGTCAAACCCTACGGCTGGACGCTGTGGGAAAACATGACTGCCGCGCTCGACAAGGAATTCAAGGCCACAGGCCACGTCAATGCGGCCTTCCCCACCCTGATCCCCATGTCGTTCTTCGAGAAGGAAAAGGCCCACGTCGAAGGCTTCTCGCCCGAACTGGCCGTGGTCACCCACGGCGGCGGCGAAAAACTGGAAGAACCCCTGGTGGTGCGCCCCACCTCCGAGACGATCATCGGCTACATGTACGCCAAGTGGATCAAGTCCTGGCGTGACCTGCCCGTGCTGATCAACCAGTGGGGTTCCGTGCTGCGCTGGGAACTGCGCACCAAGCTCTTCCTGCGCACCGCCGAGTTCTACTGGCAGGAGGGCCACACCGCCCACGCCACCGCCGAAGAGGCCAAAGAGGAAATGTTCCGCATCCTCGACATCTACGCCGACTTCGCCATCAACGAGTGCGCCGTGCCTGTTTTCAAGGGCCAGAAGAGCGAGACCGAACGCTTCGCGGGCGCGCAGATCACCACCTCCATCGAAGGCATGATGCAGGACAAGCGCGCCTTGCAATCGGCCACCTCGCATTACTTCGGGCAGAACTTTGCCAAGGCCTTCGAGATCCAATTCGTGGATCAGAACAACACCCTGCAGTTCGCCGAGACGACCTCGTGGGGCCTCTCGACCCGCATGATCGGCGCCATCATCATGACCCACGGCGACGACCAGGGACTGGTCCTGCCTCCCCGCGTGGCCCCCATCCAGGCTGTGATCGTGCCCATCTTCAAGACCGATGACGAAAAGTCCCGGGTCATGGAAGTGGCCGACCGCATCTTCAAGGAGCTCAAGGCCGCAGGCATCCGCATCAAGATGGACGACCGCGACAACGTCAGCAGCGGCTTCAAGTTCAATGACTGGGAGATGCGCGGCGTGCCCGTCCGCGTGGAAATCGGCCCCAAGGACGTGGAGAAGAACTCCGTGGCCCTGGCCCGCCGCGACAAACCCGGGCGCGAAGGCAAGTCCTTCGTCCCCCAGGCGGGACTGACGGAAGCCGTCAGCCAACTGCTGGTCGACATCCAGGCCTCCCTGCTCCAGCGCGCCACCGAGTTCCGTGACGCCAACATCCACGACCCCAGGGATTACGAAGAGCTGAAAAAGGTCGTCCAGGATGGCTGGGCGCTCTCCTACTGGTGCGAGTCCAAGGCCTGTGAAGCCAGGGTCAAGGAAGACACCAAGGCCACCACGCGCAACATCCCCTTCGACCAGCCCGAGCATGAAGGCGCCTGCATTGTGTGCGGCAAGCCTTCGAAGCGCAAAGTCTACTTCGCCAAGGCGTATTAACCTTATCGTCATTGCGAGGGGGGCTTTAGCCCCCCGAAGCAATCTCCCACATTGTCGGCGATTGCTTCGGGCAAAGGGCAGGTGCGCCCTCGCAATGACGGAATCTCCCCATGCCCGCCATCGATCTCGCCCGTCTGCGCAAACAAGCCAACCGCCTGGCCGACTTTTTCTTCGTGCCCGCGGAGTTCCTCCAGCGCCTGCACGAAATGCTGGAGTTCTACGTCAACCGCACCCTGCGCACGGTGGAGAATGTCGCGCCCGGCTCGAACCTGCCGACCTACCGCACGCCGGCGGTCGTGATGAAGCAGATCGAAATGCAATTGGCCCCAAAGGCGGGCGCGAACCCATCCGAGGCGCTCGACCTGGCCGACCTGCTCTGGGACGAGGGCCAGCTCGAAACGATGCTGCTGGCTGCCTTCCTGCTGGGACGCATTCCGCCACAGGAGGAACGCCTGCTGGCCCGCCTGACGGCCTGGACCTCCCAGGTGCGCGATTCCGACGTGCGCGTGGCGTTGCTGACCACCAGCCTGGCCCGCCTGCGCCAGGAAGCCCCATCTCAATTCCTCAACCTGATTCGCGAGTGGCTGCATCCCGCCCGCCCGCGCACCTGGCCCAACGGCATCCAGGCGCTGATTCCCCTGGTGTCGGCGCCCGGCTTCGAGAACCTGCCGCCCGTCCTGGATGCGATCGAACCCATCGTTTCCGCCGCCCCGGCCGCCGTACAGCGCGACCTGGAAGAGTTGATCCTGGCCCTGTACAAGGCCTCCCCGGCCGAGACCCGTTTCTTCCTGCGCCAGATCATCGGCAATCCCGAAAACGAGATGGCGCGCATCACCCTGCGCCGCATCCTGCCGGCCTTCCCTCTCGAACTGCAGGCGGAGTTGCGCGACCTGCTGCGCGCCAGCCGTCCCACCCCGGAAGGAGAATGAAATGTTAGCCCTGGTCAGCTTGATCCTCGGCGTGGGCCTGCTCACCGCCGGACGCCGCCTGTTCTGGCTGTTCATTGCCGCCGCGGGCTTCATGGCGGGTGCGCAACTGGCCTCCCGTGTATGGGGCGGCTCTGAAATGAATTCCATCCTGACAGGCATCATTCTGGGCCTGGTCTTCGCAGCCCTGGCTTTGTTCTTTAAATCCGTGGCGGTCGGCATCGCCGGCTTCGTGGGCGGCGGCTCGATCCTGCTCAGCCTGGCGGGCCTCATCGGCCTGGATGCGGGCGTTCTGGCCTGGGCGCTCTTCTTCATCGGCGGCATGATCGGCGTCGCCCTGTTCAGCCAGTTATTCGACTGGGCGGTCATCTGCCTTTCGGCCATCGGCGGCTCGTCCCTCATCGTTCAGGCCCTCGGAGTGCAAGGCTCGAACGGCAGCGCGGCCATGGTAGTATTGACCCTGGTGGGCATCGCCATCCAGGCTCGGGTTTGGAGCGAGGAGAAGAAATATGCTTGACTACACGAAAATCATCTACCTGCACGGCCTGGAAAGCACCAGCCAGAGCGGCAAAGCGCGCCAATTTGCGCAGAAATTTCCCGGCATGGTCACACCTGATTTCACAGGGTCATTCGAGGAGCGCATGTCCCAACTCCTGCCGATCCTCGGCAGCGAACGCGGCTGGACGATCCTCGGCTCCTCCTTTGGCGGGCTGATGGGCGGCGTCTTCACGTTGGAGCACGAATCCCAGGTGCGGAAGCTGATCCTGCTGGCTCCCGCCCTGATGCTGCCGCCCTTCCCCAGCCTGGCGGACCGTCGAACCGTTTCCGTACCCACGATTCTCATCCACGGGACGGAGGATGACGTGGTGCCGCCCGCGCCCGTGCGCGCGCTGGCAGAAAAGGCCTTCTCCAACCTGACCTGTTACCAGGTCCAGGACGGGCATCGCCTGCAAAAAGCCTTCGAGGAGTTGAACTGGCTGCAAATCATCGAATGATATAACGCCGACTGCCTGCCGAACGGCAGGCAGTCTTTGGAGAAATGGGGACAATTTTATCCTCTCCGTAACTTTTTTTTGTACAGTGTGTTTCTTTATAAAATTTTAACAGGGCGTCTTATTGGTATCGAAGCGAGAATTCCGCCGCACACCATTTCGAAAGGTCCACGTTGCGCAACAGAATCCTCACTCAACTGGGTGTTTTGATCTTCCGTAAAGCAGCGCCGCTTTGCGCGGTTTTGACCGCGCCCCTCCCCGCCAGCGCTGCCTCCCTTCCGCGTTCCGCCCCAGTTTTTCGCCGCCCGCTCCTTTTTTACCGTGCGTGGGTATCACGACGGCGCGTCATACCCGACGGCAGAAAAGGAGCCGAATGATTCCCCACTAATTAAAGCGCAATCCCCATACAAGTCCCTGCAAACAGCCACACACGTGGCTTGGTTCCATTTCACCCTTCCATTTTCTCAAGGAGTTAGAACATGGCAACAGCAGCGCTTACCAAACCCGCGCCGACCGAACAGGGTCTCCCCCGCATCATCTTTGCGTCCGCCGCGGGAACAATGATCGAATGGTACGACTTCTACATCTTCGGGAGTCTGGCCACCGTAATTTCCAGCAAGTTCTACCAGACCGGCACCCCGCTGGGCGACCTGATCGCCTGGCTGGCCGCCTTCGCAGTCGGCTTTATCGTGCGTCCGTTCGGCGCGATCGTATTCGGGCGCGTCGGCGACCTGATCGGGCGCAAGTACACCTTCCTCGTCACGATGACCCTGATGGGCTTATGCACCTTTGCGGTCGGCCTGCTGCCCACCGCTGAAACCATCGGCCCCGCCGCCGGCATCATCCTGATCGCCCTGCGCATCCTGCAAGGCCTGGCCCTGGGCGGCGAATACGGCGGCGCGGCAACCTACGTGGCCGAACACGCCCCCCAGAACCGCCGCGGCTTCTTCACCAGTTGGATTCAGATCACCGCCACCCTGGGCCTGTTCGTGTCCCTGGGCGTGATCCTCGCCACCCGCTCGATCATGGGCGAGGAAGCCTTCGGCGTCAGCGGTTGGCGCGTGCCCTTCCTGATCTCGATCCTGCTCGTCGGCCTGTCGCTGTGGATCCGCTACTCGCTGCGCGAGTCGCCGCTGTACGTCAAGCTCAAAGAAAAGAAGCAGGTCTCCAAGAACCCGCTCAAGGAAAGCTTCGGCAACCCACTCAACTTGAGCTATGTGCTGCTGGCGCTCTTTGGCGCCACCATGGGACAGGGCGTGGTTTGGTACACGGGCCAGTTCTACGCGCTGTTCTACCTTCAAAAGATCTTCGGCGTTTCCCTGGTGGATTCGAACCTGATCATCGGCGGCGCCCTGCTGGCGGGCACCCCCTTCTTCGTGCTGGTCGGACATCTTTCCGACAAATACGGACGCAAGCCCTTCATGATGTGGGGCATGGTGCTGGCCGTGTTAACCTACCTGCCCATCTACCAGACGATGGCCAGGTTCGCGCCCTTCATCGGCAGCCCCGCCGACAAGGTGGTCAATCCCGCCTACAGCCCGTTCATGCTGGGGATGTTGGTCTTCATCCAGGTGCTCTACGTGACCCTGGTGTACGGTCCCATCGCGGCCTTCCTGGTGGAACTCTTCCCCACCAAGATCCGCTACACCTCCATGTCCCTGCCCTATCACCTCGGCAACGGCGTGTTCGGCGGACTGGTGCCGATCATCGGCCTGTCCATCATCCAGGCGACCGGCAACAACTTCGCGGGCCTGTGGTATCCCATGGCCGTGGCGGGCGTGTGCGCCGCAATCGGCTTCTGGAAACTGCCCGAAACCCATCACGTGGACATTTCATCCGACCATTCCATCGCCTCGATCCGCGACCCGAAGGGCGTGGCGGCGTCGGGCAGGCGCATCCTGGTCCCGTTGGATGGCTCGGAGACTTCCGAGGCGGTCCTCGCCCACGCCAGGAAACTGGCCAAGGCGGATGGCTCGGAACTGGTGCTGCTGCAAGTGGCCAACTCCACCGCTGAAATCTTCAACGACCCCGCCATCGCCGCCGACGATCTCCAGTCGGTGGCCTCCGCAGACAAATCCTACATGGAAGGCCTGCTGGCCCGGCTCAAGAGCGAAGGCGCGCTGGCTTCCGTGGAGATCCGACAAGGTCCCATCGCGGAAACCATCCTGGATGTGGCGGTCGAGATGAAAGTGGACATGATCGCCATGTCGACCCACGGACGCACCGGCCTGCAAAAACTGCTCATGGGCAGCGTCACCGAGTGGATGATCAAGAATTCACCGGTGCCCGTGCTGGTCATCCGACCCAAGTAAAGAATCCCCGCAAAAGCGCCCGACAAGGATGCGGGGGTGGGTTTGCCTGCCTCCGCATCCACTTTGGAAAAATCGGTATTCGGAAATCGGGTTTTCCTGTAAAATAGGACAAACCTTCCCGTCAAAGGATTTAAATGGACATCAACACCTTCTATGCTGTGACCTCGGCGACCTGTTTCACCTTGGTGGGGCTGTGGTGGTCGGTGGTCAAAGACAAAACCGAATGGTTGAAGGACGAAGCCACGCGCCGCCTTGCCGGCGGCGTATACGCTTCGTTTTTGATTCCAGCCCTGATGAGCCTGGGGGCGCAGGCTGGCGGAGATGTCCGCCTGGTCTGGCAGTTGGTGTTCATCCTGGCATCCCTGGCGGGGATCGTCTCGACCACACGCCTGATCCTGGCCACCCGCCAGGCCCATCCGCGCGGGGCTTTCAGCCGCAACCGCTGGGTCGTTCCGCTGCTGTATCTTTTTGTCTTATGGTTCGCCCTCTTCCCAGACAGCGCCGCCTTTCTCGGCCTGAAGCCGCTCCAGGTGGAGGGACTCTTGCTTTGCACGTTGATCTTGATCGCACACATCCTGACCTGGGAGTTCATGACTTCCCAGGCGCAAAAATAAACCCAGAGGAGACAAACACTATGGAAGGCGAAGTCTATTATCCGTCCGAGGAAGTCGTGGCGCAGGCGCGCCTCAAGGATTGGGACGCCCTGGCCGAAAAGGCCCGCAAGGACTTGCAGGGTTTCTGGGCCGACGAAGCCAACGAACTGGAGTGGTACCAGAAATGGGACCAGGTGCTGGACGATTCGAACCGACCCTTTTTCAAGTGGTTCGTGGGCGCCAGAACCAACATCGTCCACAACGCCATCGACCGCCACCTCAAGACCCATCGCAAGAACCAACTGGCGCTGATCTGGGAAAGCGAAGACGGCAAGCTGGAGCGCACCTTTTCGTATTACGCCATGAACCGCGAGGTCTCGCGCATGGCAAACATCATCAAGTCGATGGGCGTATCCAAGGGCGACCGCGTGACCATCTACATGGGGCGCGTGCCCGAGATCGTCTTCGCCATGCTGGCCTGCGCCAAGATCGGCGCGATCCACTCGGTGGTGTTCGGCGGCTTCTCGGTCGACTCGCTGCAGGGCCGCATCGACGACAGCCAGTCCAAATTGATCATCACCTGCGACGGCTCCTACCAGAACGGCAAGATCGTCGAACTCAAGAACATGGTGGACGAATCCGTCAAGCGCTGCCCCTCGGTGGAGAACATCGTGGTGGTCAAGCGCACGGGCCAGCCCGTCAACATGGAGGCGGGACGCGACCACTGGTACCACGACCTGTGCGCCCTGCCCATCGCCAACGGCAAATGCGCGACCGAGGTCATGGACGCCGAAGACCCGCTCTTCATCCTCTACACCTCCGGTTCGACCGGCAAGCCCAAGGCCATCCTGCACACCCACGGCGGCTACATGGTGGGCACCTACGCCACCCTGAAATACGTCTTCGACGTGCGCGATGATGACCGCTGGTGGTGTACCGCCGACCCGGGCTGGATCACCGGCCACTCCTACCTGGTCTACGGCCCGATGATCGCGGGCGCCACCTCGATGCTCTTCGAGGGCGGGCCGACCTTCCCCTACCCGAACCGCTGGTGGCAGGTCATCGAGCGCTACGGCATCACCATCTTCTACACCGCCCCCACCGCCATCCGCGGCCTGATGCGCTTCGGCGAAGCCTGGCCCAACAAGCACGATCTCTCGTCCCTGCGCCTGCTGGGTTCGGTCGGCGAGCCGATCAACCCCGAGGCCTGGAAGTGGTACTACCGCGTGATCGGCAAGGAGAAATGCCCGATCATGGATACCTGGTGGCAGACCGAGACAGGCGCCTTCATGATTACCCCAACCCCGGTCGTGCCGCTCAAGCCCGGCTCGGGCACCCGCCCCTTCTTTGGGCAGGAGGCCGAGATCGTGGACGAACAGGGCAACCCGGTCCCCGACGGGGCGGAAGGATACCTGACCCTCAAGCACCCGTGGCCCTCCATGCTGCGCACCATCTACGGCGACAATGATCGCTACGTGGCCCAGTATTGGTCCAAATACCCGGGCCGCTACACCGCCGGTGACTCGGCCCGCCGCGACTCGGACGGCTACTTCTGGATCATCGGCCGCGTGGACGATGTCATCAAGGTCTCGGGCCACCGCCTGGGCACCGCGGAAGTCGAGTCGGCCCTGGTCAGCCACCCCGCCGTGGCCGAAGCCGCCGCCATCGGCCTGCACCACGACGTCAAAGGGCAGGCCATCCACACCTTCGTGCTGCTGCGCCAGGGCTTCACCCCCTCGATGGAATTGGCCGAGGAGCTGCGCCAGCACGTCGCCACCCACATGGGCCCCATCGCCCGCCCCGAAGACGTCAAATTCGTGGACAAGCTGCCCAAGACCCGCTCGGGCAAGATCATGCGCCGCGTGTTGAAGGCCCGCGCACAGGGCCTGCCCGAAGGCGACGTCAGCACGCTGGAAGAGTAGTAGAGAAGAGAGCAGGAAGAAACTTCCCCGCGGCGGTCCCTCGATGCAGATCGGGACCGACCGCGGGGCTTTTTCATGTCACCGCGCGGCTCCATCGAAATCGGATTGCCCCACCCTGCTGTGAAGATCGCCAATTCCGCCTACGGGGTTTTATCGGCGGATATCGCTCCCAGGATCAATCGCATGACCTCGTCCGGCTGGCTGGTCGAAAAAGAAATATCCTTCACCCGGCCGGCCTTTTTCTTCAACCTTATCACAACCCTCCGATGTTCCAGAAAATTGAACGACGCGCGGTATCTCTTCCGCACGAACATGAAGTGGATCCCCGCCCCGCCATATTTCATCGCCAGGGGCAGGTCATCGTCCGGTTGAATCCCACCCACATTATGAAGCGGTATGGTCCAGGTAAAAATGCCAAAGGTCAGCTTCAAAGACTCCGACGTAAGGCGGATGACCAGGGTCCTGTAGTTCAATGTGCTGAACAGAAAGAAAACGAGGAGGAAGAGAAAGACGCCCGCCAGCCAATCTGCGCTCCCTGCCGTCACGCGCCAGGCAAATAGGAATAAAAACAGCAGGGTCAATGCGGCAAAAAGCAGCTCGGTCCTTTTTGAACTTAAGGTCTCGCTGTATATGGCAGGAGTGTTCATCGCTGGCGCCTTTCACAAATGACTGTCGATGCCGAACCGGGGCATTGAGAAATCCCGCCGCACCACGCAGGCTGCCCAACCCGTGCCGAGCGCAAAGCGCCGGCGCGTTTTTTTTTCGAGGACGCCTGTTCGGCAGAAATCACCCAGGAAGCAATATCTCTCGAAACAGCGTACACATTCCGTCGCGTTTCTCAAAAAACTACCAATACTCGGGTTTGCCCAAAGCTTTCACACAGGATGAATGGCCTGCGATTGGCTCAACCGAATTGCCAGTCAGCGCCTGGCCCAACCAGCCGTGTGGCTGGGCCAGGCGTAAAGGCGCCTTTATCACTTCCTCCCCGACGGGGGCGAAACCAACTTTCGAGTAAAAATCTGGATTGCCATAGGTCATAACCAACTCCACACCCTCGTCTTTCAACCTTTCAAGTCCATACTTGATCAACTGCTGGCCAATGCCTTTTCCCTGGTGGTCGGTATGCACAGCCACTGGAGATAATATGAAAGCGGAAATATTGCTTTCGAAAGTCAAGCGGCTAAAAAAGATACAGGCAAGGATTTTTTCGTTTTCGACAGCGACAAATCCATACAGCTCGCCGTCGTCTGTTTCCGCCATGAGTTCACCGGCCAGTTTCCCAATAAGGACGCCCTCAGACTGACCTTCCGAGTCTGTGAATACCTTCGTGAAAAGGCTTTTAATTTCATCGGCAGTGTCAGGGTCATACGCCAAGAGATGCATTCATCCTCCGATGCCTGTCAGCAAGAGCGCGCGTCGCCATCAATCTGATGAGCATGTGGCGCGCCATTCATTCCCGGGAAGTTGCCAAAATGCCATTGCGTATCGCCACGGGAGCCGAATGTGGAAATGGCAACTCTCATGGGCCAAGGAAAGCGCTTTATTTTAACAGCTTATGGCGCTGAAGGTTGAACGTGCCGTATTTGCGGCTCATAGATTAGCAGCCAATACATTGGATCCTGGTCGTAAGGATAGACATCCCTGATTACCCAATCACGGGGTTGATAGCCTTCCGCGGAACCCCAATATGGCTCGCGTGTAAACACATCGAAAATGTAAAGCATCGGCTTCCCGTTATTGTCCAAAAACTGAACATGGATCCTTGCACCCCCTGCACTTCGAGAATCATTGATTACGCCCGGCTCACAACAAGTCGACCACCACTCAATATGCAGGACCATATATTCAGGCTCTATTTTCGCCGACAACAAATCAGAAATCACCTTTTCCCGCCTTTTCATCAATGCGCGTTGTTGCTCTGAAGTCGGATCATCGTAGACTTCCCATAACTTCAAAGCCGCCGCTTTGTCATTGTGAACAATAGATTGTACAAATGCCGCAATTGTTGACTGCGGCAGACTCGCAGTTGCTTTTTCAAGCAAAAGATATCGTAATTCGGTATTGTTTTGGATAGCCAGCCATAATCCACCTGCCCCAATGATAATGCCAGCAAGAAAGACAAGCAGCACACCGATTTTTTTCAAAACAGAATTGGCTGTCACATAACCTCCTTTTGGGTTGATATCACATATTCCGTCGGAGCGGGCATTGCGAAGGGTCAGATGCGCGCTTTGCAGGGCGGCGGCATGGTTATTACAATAATTGACCATAAACAACCGCCGTGGCATACTCCAGCGTTAATGGGTACCTGCGCTGGGGCGGGGACGGCGAAGCCGTCCAGCCAGAAAAATGACAAGGCGTAGAAAACTGCTTGGGATGTGCGCAGAATCCCCAGCGTCAGGTG
>JBMOMS010000048.1:0-3188 GCA_049324895.1 Chloroflexota bacterium | reverse complement strand
CGTGTATGCCGTGGTGCCCACCTCCACCGTCGACCTGTCGCTGGCGCACGGCGGCCTGATCCCCATCGAGGAGCGCGATCCCGCCGAGGTGCTGGGCATCCAATTCCAGGGCGAACCCGTCGCGCCAAAGCAGGCCCGGGCGCGCAATCCCGCCTTCGACGTCACGCCGCATGCCCTGCTCACGGGCATCGTCACCGAAAATGGCGTGGCCTGTCCGCCCTTCGAGGTCAACCTTAAAAAACTTGTTTCGCGCTGAGCGGAGTGAGGACGGGCTTTTGTCCGAACGCAGTCGAAGCGCAAGGCCTCTTCGATTCTTTTGACAATCCACCCATCCCGTGTTAAACTCGGGCCGTTCGTAAAACAGCGCACTCGGGAGAGTGCGCCTTTTTCTGCGTGCATTTGGAGGCACAGTTGGATATTCTCCTGACCGGCTCGGTCGCTTATGATTACCTGATGACATTCCCAGGCTTGTTCGAGGAACAGATCCTGCCCGAACGCCTGGCTTCGATCAGCCTGTCGTTCCTGGTGGACTCGATGTCCAAGCAGCGCGGCGGCATTGCTCCCAACATCGCCTACAGCATGGCCCTGCTGGGCGGGCGTCCGCGCGTGATGGCGACCGTGGGCGAGGATTTCGGCGAGTACCGCGCCTGGCTCGACGCGAAGGGCGTGGATACCAGCCTGATGAAGGTTGTGCCCGGCCTGTTCACGGCCTCGTTCTTCGCCACCACCGACCGCAAGAGCGCCCAGATCGCCTCCTTCTACCCGGGCGCGATGGGACAGGCTTCGACCCAGTCCATCAAGGAGCTGTCGGCCCGCCCCGACCTGGTGGTGGTCTCGCCCAATGAACCCGGCGCCATGACCAAGTTTGCCGCCGAGGCGCGCGAGCTGGGCATCAAGTATTTGTATGATCCCAGCCAGCAGGTTTTGCGCCTCGATGGCGCGGAACTGGCGCGCGACATGGAAGGCGCGTACTTCCTGTTCTGCAACGATTACGAGTTCGGCCTGATTTCCAAGAAAACAGGCTGGAGCCTGGATCAGATTCTGGAGCATGTCGAAGTGCTGGTCATTACGCGCGGCAAGGATGGCGCGGACCTGTACTCGGACGGACACGCGGTCCACATCCCGACCGTGCCCGAGGACAAGATCGTCGACCCAACCGGCGTAGGCGACGCCTTCCGCGGCGGCTTCCTGGCGGGCTACAGCCTCGGCTTCGACTGGAAATTGTGCGGCGAGATCGGTTCGCTGGCTGCCGTCTATTGTCTCGAACAGGACGGCCCGCAGAGTCACAGCTATACCCGCGAAAGTTTTGTCAAACGTTTCCGCCAACATTTCGATGACGGCGGAAAGTTGAATCAGTTGTTAGAGAGTAGATAAGTAGAGGGTGGTTGCCCTACCCCCTGCTCTCTATTCTCTACTCTCTCACCCCAAGGAGTACACATGAGCAATTACGATATCAAGGACATCAACCAGGCTGAAGGCGGCCGCCGCCGCATGGACTGGGCCGAGCGCGAAATGCCCGTGCTGCGCACGATCAGCGAACGCTTCAAGAAGGAAAAACCGCTCAAGGGCCTGCGCCTTTCGGCCTGCCTGCACGTGACCGCCGAAACCGCCAACCTGATGCGCACCCTGCAGGAAGGCGGCGCGGATGTGGTTCTGACCGCCTCCAACCCGCTCTCCACCCAGGACGACATCGCCGCCGTGCTGGTCAACCAGTTCGAGATCCCCGTCTACGCCATCAAGGGCGAGGACAACGTCACCTACTACAAGCACATCAAGGCCGCGCTCGATCACAAGCCGCACATGACCATGGATGACGGCGCCGACCTGGTCTCCACCATCCACAAGGACCGCCGCGAACTGCTCGACGGCATCATCGGCGGCACCGAAGAGACCACCACCGGCGTCATCCGCCTGCGCGCCATGGCCGCCGACAAGATGCTCAACTTCCCGGTCATCGCCGTCAACGATGCGC
Source organism: Chloroflexota bacterium (assembly GCA_049324895.1). Taxonomy (GTDB): domain Bacteria; phylum Chloroflexota; class Anaerolineae; order Anaerolineales; family Villigracilaceae; genus JACPVF01. Next base: position 1,216 of record JBMOMS010000048.1, on the reverse strand, counting down.
TGACCAAGCACTTCTTCGATAACCGCTACGGCACGGGCCAGTCCACCGTGGACGGCATCATCCGCGCCACCAATGTGCTGCTGGCGGGCAAGGTCTTCGTCGTGGCCGGCTACGGCTGGTGCGGACGCGGCCTGGCCTCGCGCGCGCGCGGCATGGGCGCCCTGGTCGTCGTGACCGAGGTCGACCCGATGAAGGCGCTCGAAGCGGTCATGGACGGCTACCAGGTCATGCCCATGCAGGACGCTGCCAGGGTGGGTGACTTCTTCTGCACCGTGACCGGCGACCTGAACGTCATCGACGGCCACCACTTCGCGGCCATGAAGGACGGCGCCATCGTCGCCAACAGCGGACACTTCAACGTCGAGATCAACATCCCCGCCCTGCAAAAGATGAGCAAGGGCGAGCCGACCCTCGTCCGCCCGTTCGTGCAGTCGTACGAGACCAACGACGGCCGCAAGATCAACATCCTCGGCGAGGGACGCCTGATCAACCTGGCCTCCGCCGAAGGCCACCCCGCCTCCGTGATGGACATGTCCTTCGCCAACCAGGCCCTGGCCGCCGAGTACATGGCCAAGAACGCCTCCAAGCTGGAGAAGCGCGTCTATTCCGTGCCCGCCGACATCGACAACGAGATCGCCCGCATCAAGCTCGAAGCCATGGGCGTCAAGATCGACGTGCTGACCGAGGAACAGGTCAAGTACCTGAACTCCTGGGAGGAAGGCACCTAGATTTCCCGGGCGCAAATATAATACCCACGATCACACAGCCCTGGCGCCGCCCGCCACCCCGCAGCGGGCACGACGGCTCAAGACGGCAGGACAGGTGTGTGACAGAGTGCAGTGTAAAACGAAAAGGCCGCGCTTATGCGCGGTCTTTTTATACCGCACTCGGTCACAATTGCGCTTTGTTAGAGAGGGGAAAGCGCAATTTGTGACCGTGGGTATTATATGAGTCCACTGCAAAAAGGTCTATTTCACCGCGAAGAGGCGAAAGCCGCGAAGGAAATCAAATAGGCTCTTTGGGGCTTGCCGCCGTTCGCTGCGCGACACCGCACCTGCGGTGGGTGCAGGTGAGACGCAGTGATTCTGTACACGGATGACACGGATACTTCGACAGGCTCAGTACAGGTTTCACGGAGATTCCCAATGAGCCATCAAATATCGCGAAGGTTTTCTTCAAGCGAATCGATGAGAATTTTCAACATTTTTAAATCGCC